>JBILZC010000045.1:0-20110 GCA_044377415.1 Terrimicrobiaceae bacterium
GGCTAAGCAGCCAGAGAGCGATCCGCTCGGCGCTTCGAGGCCCGATGCCAGGGAGGCGTCGGAGTTCGCGGGTGAGGTTGTTAAATGGAGCCGGGTAGTCGAGCGGCATGTCAGTGGCTGTCGAGGCAACCATCCACGATGCGCACGGTACGGTCGCCGCGCTGCGCGAGGTGTTCATCGTGCGTCACCACAACGAGAGTGCGCCCGCCATCGCGAGCGAGATCGAGGAGCAGAGCCATGATGACCTCGCCATTTTTCGAGTCCAGATTACCGGTGGGCTCATCGGCGAAGAGAATGGAGGGGTCGTTGATGAGCGATCGGGCGATGGCGACACGTTGTTGCTCCCCGCCGCTGAGCTCCGCAGGGAGGTGGTGTATTCGGTCGCGAAGACCGACGCGCTCGAGAAGTTCCATGGCGCGAACCTGTGCTGAGGTGCCACGAATCATCGCCGGAACCAAGGCGTTCTCTAGCGCTGTCAGCTCGGGAAGCAGGAAGTAGGATTGAAAAACAAATCCCATGTGCTGGTTGCGAAGGCGGGCGAGGGCGTTTCCAGAAAGGCTGTAAAGGGACTGACCCTCAAACTCGACCGTTCCGGATTCGGGAGTTTCGAGCCCGGCTAGGGTATATAGCAGGGTTGTCTTACCGGCGCCACTGGCTCCGCAAAGAAAGACAGACTCACCAGCAACAATGTCGAGGTCGATGCCTCGCAAAACGGGAATCTGAGAGCCTCCGATGCGAAAGGAGCGCTCGAGGCTGCGTGCCCTTAGGCGTGGAGTCATGGGCGCTGATCGACGGGCGTGTAAACCTTGCCGACGGCTGGACCGGTGTATTCGCTGAGCGGCCTATAGAGACGGTTATCGGCGAGTTGTTCCATCACGTGACCAGTCCATCCCGATGCACGGGCGATGGCGAAGACGGGAGTGAACATATCTGTCGGGATGCCCATCGAGTAGTAGACGGTCGCGGAGTAGAAATCGACATTGGCATTGAGCCCCTTGCGCTCGCGCATGATGGTCGCAATGCGTTCGCTCATGCGGATCCACTTGGGTTCGCCGAGTTGATTACTGAGGACGATCGCCATTTCGCGGAGGTGTGGAGCGCGAGGATCGAGGACCTTGTAAACGCGATGGCCGATGCCCATGATTTTTTTCTTCTGCTCGAGCGCATTTTCAACCCAGGCGTCGACATTTTCCTCACTGCCGATTTCCTGGAGCATGTGGATCACGCCTTCATTCGCGCCGCCGTGGAGCGGGCCCTTGAGGGTTCCGATCGCCGAGGTGATGGCGGAATACATATCCGAGAGGGTGGCGATGGTGACGCGGGCCGAGAAGGTCGAAGCGTTCATGCCGTGGTCGGCATGGAGAACGTAGGCGACATCGAGGGTGCGAGTGGCTTCGGCTGTCGGCGCGACGCCATTGAGGAGATAGAGAAAATGGGCGGCCTCACCGAGATCGGTGCGAACGGCGGGAAGTTCGAGACCCTTGCGAGCGCGGTGAAAATAAGCGGCGATGACGCCGATCTTGGCCGTGATGCTGACAGCGCGATCGTAGTTGGCGGCGGCGCTTTCGTCCTTCGGATTTTTGTCGTAGAGACCGAGCATCGAAACGGCCGTGCGAATCACATCCATCGGACCAGATTCCTTGGGAACGGAGCGGAGAAAATCGATAACCTGCGTGGGAAGTTCGCGGGCGGATCGGAGCTTGAGGGAGAGCGCGTCGAGTTGCGCACGGTTCGGTAATTCTCCATGCCAGAGGAGATGAACAACCTCCTCGTAGGTGGCTTTGCCGGCCAGCTCGTTGATGTTGTAGCCGCCGTAAATCAGCACCCCCTCTTGACCGAGCACCTCGCTGAGGCGGGTTGAGTTGGCTACGATTCCTTCGAGTCCTTTTGCGATAACAGGCATAGTTTTATTAAGTTTGGAGAGAGCCCAAAAATGATGAACGGTTCGATTCCGAAAGGAAAGACATTCCCGACCACTTTTGGCAAAAAAAGGACGGGGACACCTCATTTCTGAGGTGCCCCCGCTTGGGGATGGCTGTAAGCCGGATTCTGTCCGGCCGATGGCTTGCGCCACCGGCGTGGACGGTCATTTGTCTTGCCCCACACCTTGCGGCGGGAGGCAGCCCTTGCGAGCTGCGACCAATACCCGGAGAGTCCCACTGCTTGCGCAGTGAAGCGGGCAGGCGACCCGATCCTCTCCTGTTCTGTCTTGCACCACATGGGGTTTTTCGTGCCCCCTTGCTTGCGCTTGGGGCGGTGGGCTCTTACCCCGCCTTTTCACCCTTACCGACACGCTTGCGCGCAACGGCGGTTTGTTTTCTGTGACACTTTCCGTCAACCGCAGCTTTCGCCTCGGTTTCCCGCGTGTTCTCCACGGCATGCTGCCTTATGGTGTCCGGACTTTCCTCTCCACACAGCCTTGCGGCATACGCTGAGCGACCGTCCGCCATCACAGGGAAATGTAGTCAACGCGCAAGGATGCGCAAGACGTCAATTTCGGGATGCGTTAAAGCAATTCGGCAATTTGAATCGCATTGAGAGCCGCTCCTTTGAGCAACTGGTCGCCGCAAACCCAGAGAGCGAGTCCATTTTCCATCGCACAATCGAGGCGAAGACGACCGGCAAAACAATCGTCCTTTCCAGCGGAATCCAAAGGCATCGGATAACCATCGGCGAGAAATTGGAGTCCAGGGGCCTTCGAGAGTGCAGCGCGGGCGTCCTCGAGGTTGACGGGTTTTTCGAATTCCGCACTCACCGCGATCGAGTGGGCACGGTAGACGGGCGTTCTCACACAGGTGACAGACGCTTTGAAATTCGGCAGATGCATGATGCGACGGCCCTCATTTTGCATTTTCATTTCCTCTTTCGTGTAGCCGGTATCGAGGAAGGAATCGACCTGCGGGATCACGTTGAATGCAATCTGGTGAGGGAATATCTCTTTTAGGACAGGCTTGTGCTTCGCAACACAATCGGTCTGATGGCGGAGTTCGTCGATGGCACGGGCACCGGCTCCCGAGACAGCTTGATAACTGGAGGCAAAAATCCGTTTCAAACCGAATTGGCGATGCAATGGGTAGAGGGCCAGAAGGGTGATCGCTGTGGTGCAATTCGGATTGGCGAGGATACCCTTGTGATTTTTGACGTCAGCACCGTTGATTTCAGGAACGACGAGCGGCACGTCGGCGTGCATGCGAAAGGCGGAGGAATTATCCACAACGACAGCCCCGTGACGAACGGCCTCCGGCGCAAAATCGCGGGATATCGCACCGCCCGCGCTGAAGATCGCAATGTCGATGTCCTCAAACGAATTCATATTAAGTGGCTTGATCGTGTGAGATTCCCCCCGGAAGGTGAGCGTCTTGCCTGAGGAGCGCGGCGAGGCCAAGAGGCGAAGGCTGGACACCGGAAAGTTACGGCGTTCCATGACACGAAGCATTTCGGCTCCGACAGCTCCAGACGCACCAACGATTGCGACTCGATAGGATTTCGACATAGTATTTGTGTATATGATTAATGAATTAGATGCCCCTCCAAGCTCTGGGGACTCGGAGGTCCTCGTGGACATAGGGGGGCAGTGCGTTCATCTTCTAACAAATGGACGACGGGTCAAGTCTTGGCCTGCATCTACCTCCAAGTTCGGCATGGGATTCGAGGCCGGCAGCAACAAGACCCCGACGGGAAACTTCCTTGTCGCTGAGAAAATCGGCGCAGGCAAACCGCTGTGGACGGAATTTCAAAGCCGCCAACCGACCGGTCGCATCGCGGAACCGGGGGGCGAGCAAGACGGCATTCTCAGCCGCATTCTCTGGCTTGAGGGCACGGATGAGGAAAATGCAAACACCAAGAGTCGGTATATTTATTTCCACGGAACCAACCGGGAAGACCTCATCGGCACGCCGGCAAGCCATGGCTGCGTGAGGCTTCGCAATGCCGACATCGCTGAACTTTTCGACTTGATTCCGACCGGGACGCGCGTGCGCATCGCTTGATCCTATAAGACTCCGCCGGTTTACTTGCGGTATTTTTGGCCGCTTAAAAATCCCTCCACCTCGTAGCCTTTAAGCGTGGAACGAATCAGGATCGCTCCGGCTTGATCGTGCTGGAGAAGGGTAATTCCTCGCTCACGAAGCAGGTTCACCCAACCGGGATCCACCGGCTCCGCGTTAGAAAATTCACCACGCCGTGAGACAACGACGAACGATGGTCGAACCACATCTATAAAGACCGTATCCGGCAGAATGCCCGAATGGTGGTTACCCAGCACAAGGATATCTGATGCCAGTGCCTCCGAACAGGTTTGCAGAAGGCTGCGAAATGTGTTTGGGCCGGAATCGGAAAGAAAGAGAACGCGTGCGCGCGGAGCATCAAGACGGACGACCAGCGCCTTGTCATCAGCCAGACCAGCACTGTGGCCGAGCGGAGGATGCAGTATCTTCCATTTTGCGATGTGATTGATTGCTATCTCATCCCCCGTGAAGTGAATGGATTTGGGTATCCCTGATTTTTGAAGCCACTCATGGAATTGCTTCCGGGACCGCGAGCGGTCGCCGAGCGGCGGATCCACAATGAGAGGGGGTGCACCAGATCCGAGTAAATCCACCGCTCCTCCCATGCGGCGTGCATCCCCATGCGAAAGAATAAATCCATCCACGGAGTCCCTTCCCCGCTCACGCATCCAAGGGAGGAGGGTGTTTTTAAAATCCCTTTTCGACCCACAATCCAGAAACCAAAGCTGGTCACCCGACTCCACCGCGACCGCTCCGCCATCAGCGAAATCAAAGAGAGTGACCGCCACTGGCGCCGGATCTGCCGATCCCAGAAGAAGACTCGAGGCAGGGAGAGACGCAGCGGCTTGAACAATCAGAATCAGGATTTTGACGAGAGCCAGATTCGCATTGTTAAAAACAGCCGCCACAGCCGCGCTTATCAAACCGCCAGACAGAGCAAGGACGGCCGTCGCCATGATCCCGAAAGCCAGAGGAATAATGACGAGGTTCGCCAACAAAGACGAAAGTGAGACCATATGAAAATAGTAGATGGTCAACGGGAGCGCTCCTATCCATGCGGCAAGCGAGACAGAAACGGCATCCGCCAGACCTTCACCGCAGGAATGCCCCCACCTTTGCCGACGCGTCCAAAGGGGAATAGGGACGAACGGATCGGGTTGAACTTTTTTTCTCAATCCATTTCGGATGGGGATGGAAAAAAGAAGGATTCCGGCCACAACCACAAAGGAAAGTTGAAATCCAGGATTGAAAAGCTCGTTGGTGGATTGGACCAGAATGAGAAATCCCGCCGCACAGAGAGAATTGATCGCCATCGGTTGGCGCCACGAAATCATGCCCAGCAAAAAAATCGATGTCATCGCCGCTGCACGAATGCTGGAGGGCTTCCATCCCGTAATGAGAGCGTAAAAAAAGAGCGCTGGGATGATAGCGATCACCGCCGCATGACGACCCGCTCCCGCCATTCGGAGGGCCTGCCAGAGGATGAGCGCAATCATTCCCACATGAAGACCCGAGACGGAGAAAAGGTGAAAAGTTCCTGTTTCGCGAAATTGATCCTGCAACGCATCCGGGATATCCGAAGTCGCCCCCAAGACCATCCCCGCGAGCAGATCACAAACCACAGGATCCTCCGAGATGCCTTCCCGCAGGGTGGCCTCCATCCACTTGCTGCAGGATTCGGCGAATCGAAGCAAAGGAAGGCCCGCTGCCCGCTCCAGAATCGCATACCCCTCCCCTGCGGAGGTCTTGATCTCACACGTGATTCCGCGAAGCTCCATCACTCGTCGCGCATCGAATTGGCCTGGATTACGCGTCGCGGGGATGCGTTCCAAGATGCCTCGAACCTTGACCCTGTCGCCACAACGCGGGACTTCGCCTGTGGTCGTCACAGTGATCTTCACTTCTGTCTTCAGGATTCGATCCCGGATCTCAAGACTCTCGGTCCTGAGGTCGATGCGGATGCGGTTTTTGCCGAGGAGGCGGGGCGGAGATGCGATGAGTCCGATGGCTGTGACCTGCAGGTCCGGAGTTTCCGCCCACTCCGCAAGCAAGGCCGATGGGGCCTCGCGGGATTGCCAGACTTGGAGCACTCCGAATGCCCCTGCCAGCGAAAGAAGAAGCCATGCCGTTTTGCGCTTCCAGAGCCAAACGCCCATGGCCATAGCCGCCATACAAATAAAGACGTCCGATCCGATCTGCGTGCACGAGGCTGAAACAATACCCAGCGTAGCCGCTAACAATAATCCCGAAAAAGGCCAGCGCCGGAACCACAATGGGGATTCGCCTACCATGGCGCTCGAAACATACTACCGATCTGAATAGATCTAAATCGGCCGTCCGAGAGATGCCTTATATCCCGAATCGCTGAACCCATGCAGTGAAGGATGAAGGTGAATGAAGGTTTGCGCATGTTGGGTTCCTGCCAAGCCCGATGGAATGCATTTTTTATCTAGTGGGCGGACTGAATCATTGCAACCAAATCACAACCTGCAGGGGCTTCACTCTGTCGAAGGACAAAGGTTTTCTCTGATTGATCTTGCTAGTTGGATGAGGGTTTTTTATCACCCTGCCATGATTTCCAATTCCGCCAACTCTTCCGCTCCTGCGTCTAAAGAAGCGCCTTTTGTTAATAGTCTGGGCATGCCGCTTGTTCCTGTGCCACGTTTCAGCACGCTTTTATGTGTTTGGCCGGTCCGCGGTAGTGATTTTCAGGCTTATGCTTCGGATAAAGGTGTCGAGATGCCCGCTCAGGCTGCTGGCAGCACATCGGACCATCCTGTTGTCAACGTCACTTGGCACGAGGCTGGAGCGTTTTGCGAATGGCTCACCCAACGCGAGCGCGCTGCAGGATCGATTGGCTCGGATGTGGTCTACCGCCTACCAAGCGATCTCGAGTGGAGCGCGGCCGTGGGACTGCCGGAAGAACCAGGATCCAACCCCGAAAAACGGAGCGGTCAGGCTGAGGGCTTTCCATGGGGCTCCGCATGGCCACCAGCACAAAACGCCGGAAATTATTCCCAAGAACTCGGCGTGGATTCCTTTGAGTTCACCTCGCCCGTTGGAAGTTTCCCTGCAAACGCATTCGGAATTTACGATTTGGGCGGGAATGTCTGGGAGTGGTGCCAAGACCGCTACGAGCGCACCAGTGATTGCCGCGTGCTTCGCGGAGCTTCATGGTTCAATGGCTATGCCGACCGCTTGAAGTCCTCATTCCGAAATGACGTGGGTCTTCCAGATTCACGCTTCACGAGCTTCGGATTTCGCGTTGTTTTGGGTCCTGCCCTTTAGGATCTTCGTTCGACTAGAGCTTCAGCTCGGCGGAAGCGAGAATCTCAAGGAAGGACTTGGGTGTCGCGGTTGCGATGAGTTCGTTGAGGAGATCTGGGCGGCTGCAAAGTCTTGCAATGCTGCCGACCACGCGCAGGTATTCGTTATTGAACGCCGTCGGGATGCCAGCCACGAAAACGAAGCGCACCTTTTCTGGGATATCATCCGAGTGGAATCCCTCGCTCAATCTCCCGGCACCCATCACGAGCGCGTTCACCGCATTGGTGCGCCCATGGGCAATCACCACGCCGCACCCGCCGGCAGAAACGGCTGGGGCGTTACGCTGTATCACAGAGGTACGTAGGTCTTCCCAAGCGGGAACCCGCACATCGCCACGCAGGGAAAACAAGACTTCCTGGACGACATCGAGCTGATTTTCTCCCTCCAGGGATAAATGGATGTGCTCAGGCTTAAGAATCTGGGCGATGGAAATCATAGGTTACTTCCGGTCCACTTTAACTTCTGGCGGAGGACTTCGGTGAAGGGTCTTTCGGGTAGCATGGCCAGCGGGAGGACGCGGGTACTTTTGGATAATTGCAGCGAGTCTCCATCCGTCATCGGACACCAACTTTGGGCATCCACCGACACATAGCCGGTCTGCCCAGGTTTGCTCACTTGGATATTCACAACACTCTCGTCACTCACCACAACCGAGCGGTTCGTTAATACATGCGGACAAATCGGCGTGACGACAAGGCATCCAGAGTCGGGCATAAGGATCGGACCGCCGGCCGAAAGCGAGTAAGCCGTCGAACCAGTGGGCGTTGCCACCACAAGGCCGTCGGCATTGTAATCCGTGAGGGCGGCCCCGCCAAGCGAGACACGGATTTGCACCAGTTGCGAGCGCTCACCTCGGCTGACCACGACATCGTTCAAGGCAAAGAGGGTTTGCACATCGCCATTCGCGAATCGAAGGTCCGCCTTCAAAAGCCCACGGTAACTGAGAATATAATCCTGAGCTCGAATACATTCGACAGCACGTTGGATTTCCCCCGCTCCCAGGCAGGTCAAAAAGCCAAGCGTGCCAATATTGATGCCGAAGATGGGCGGAAGCACGGAGGTGAGCTTTTGGACGACTCTCAGGATGGTGCCATCGCCCCCCATGACCACTAAAAGCCGGCACTCGGCAGCGAGGGCCGATTCGTCGTAGGACGAGGACTTGCCAACCAACGGCGCCGTGCTCCGCTCAAGGAGGTAAGGCATACCATACCGATCAAGTTCGGCAATCACGGCGGCGACCACTGAGGCGGCTGCTGGCTTTTCAGAATGCGCAATGAGTCCGATCATCGGATCTGGTACTGTAAAATCATGGAACAGGGAGTAATGCAAACCTGGACGCCAAAAGCAACGTCAACCTGCACGTTGGGAGCGAGGTATCACTTGCAAGCACGCCATAGCCATTCGATATTTCGGCAATGAATGAGAGACAAGGATCAGCAGGAAATGTGATCGCGGCATTGTGCAGCTTTTTTGTTCCAGGCCTAGGGCAGTTGGTTCAGGGACGGATTCTGGCAGCGATTGTTTTTTTCCTTGGATCGATCGTTGTGTGGTTCATCAGCTTCGGACTGCTGGGCTGGATCGTTCATATTTGGGCGTGCATCAATGCCGCGCTCTGGAAAACGGAGAGTTGATATGACACTGAAAAATTACATCAACGGCATCTTTGTTCCCGCCCAGAGCCGAGCGGTGAGAACCTACCATAATCCGGCTGACAATTCCGCGCTCGGCGAGGTAGCGGAGTCCGCCGTCGAGGATGTCGAAGCGGCTATCAAGGCGGCAAGGAAGGCGTTCGATGAGGGTCCTTGGCCACGAACGCCCGCCGTCGAGCGGGCTGCAAAGCTCTTTAAACTGGCGAACCTTATCGAATCGCGGGCCGAGGAACTGGCGACCATGGATACACGGAACAATGGCAAGCCCCTCCGCGAGGCGCGCTTCGATGTCGCGGATGCCGCTGCCTGTTTTCGCTACTATGCAGGACTCGCCACGCAGCCTTCGGGGCAGTCCATTGAAGTCGGCGACCCGAATATCGTCTGCCAGACCGTTAGCGAACCCATCGGCGTTTGCGGTCAGATCATTCCGTGGAACTACCCCTTGCTGATGGCTGCATGGAAACTGGCGCCCGGACTCGCCGCCGGAAACTGCTGCATTCTCAAGCCCTCCGAACTGACTCCGCTTTCGGTTTCGCTGTTATTCGAGCTGATCGATGATGTGGGATTTCCTCCAGGTGCCGTGCAGCTTGTTTACGGACCGGGCGATCCCGTGGGCTCGCAACTCGCAGCAAGCCCCCTCGTGGACAAAATCGCTTTCACTGGTGGAGGGGTGACGGGTCGTAAAATCCAGATCGCGGCAGCGTCGAATTTTAAAAAGATCTCACTCGAGTTGGGAGGGAAGAGCCCGAATATCATCTTCGCCGATGCCGATCCGGATGTGGCGCTGGAGTATGCACTTTTCGCTATCTTTGCCGGTCAGGGCGAAGTTTGCAGTGCCGGATCTAGGTTGCTTCTAGACCGGCGCTTAGGCGGAGATTTTCTCCATCGTTTGGTCTCTGCCTGTGAGAAGATCGTCGTCGGATCAGGTATGAATGAAGCCACCGAGATGGGACCGCTCATATCCCGGGCACATCAGAAAAAAGTGCTCGATTACATCCAAGCCGGCTGTTGCGAGGGCGCTGAACTCATGTGCGGAGGCAGGGCATACAATGACAAACGAAGTGCGGGCAACTTCGTGCAGCCAACGATTTTTTCAAATACCAAGCCCAGCATGCGCATCGTGAAGGAGGAAATTTTTGGCCCGGTATTGTGCGTGCAATATTTCGATGGCGAGGACGAGGCCGTTCAAATTGCGAATGACACCATCTACGGCCTTGCGGCAGGCGTCTTCACGAGCGATGGATCGCGGGCGCAACGCGTGATCCGCCGACTTCGCGCCGGCATCACTTGGATCAACACCTACCATCCCACCTTCAATGAGGCCCCATGGGGTGGCTACAAGCAAAGCGGGATTGGACGCGAACTCGGTACCTACGGCTACGATGCCTACACCGAGGTTAAGCAGATCAATACCTGTATCCGCCCGCAACCACTCGGTTGGTTCAAGTCCCTCTCGAAAAAATAACCCACGTTTTTGCGAGCGAATCCTCGACGACCGTGCGGTGGCCGTGTATCGCGATGATGTGATTTTTTCAATCCCATCCCGCAACGCATGAGTGCTGAAAACCGCATAAAAGTGGTCGTTTTGTGCAGTGGCGGGATGGATTCCGTTGCTGCGCTCTACGATGCGGCGGAAATCCATGAAGTAACGGCCGCGATCTCTTTTCACTACGGCGCAAAGCACAATGACCGCGAGATCCCGTTCGCGAAGTGGCACGCCGACCATCTCGGCATCCCGCATATCACGGTGCCTCTCGCTTTTATCGGCGAGCAATTTGAGTCGGACCTTCTTCAAAAAGGCGGCGAAATCCCCAAGGGCCACTACGAAGAAGAGACGATGAAAAAAACCGTCGTTCCCTTCCGCAACGGTATCATGCTCTCAATCGCGGGCGGTTTCGCCGAGAGTAAGGGAGCCCATGGTTTGGTGATCGCCGCCCATTCCGGAGACCACGCGATCTATCCCGACTGCCGCGAGGATTTTCTGAGCGCCATGGCTGATGCCATACGGTTGGGAACCTATGCCCGCGTTGAAGTCATGCGACCCTTCGTCACCATGACGAAGACCGAGATCGCTCGGCGCGGACACGATCTCGGCGTCGATTTTTCACAAACCTGGTCGTGCTACGTTGGAGGCGAGGTGCAATGCGGCGAATGCGGCACCTGCGTCGAGCGGCGTGAGGCCTTCCTTCTTGCTGGCATTGTCGATCCCACGTCCTATCTCGCCACCCCGCCGCTTCCGGCCAAGCCTCACTAAACCCATGCGGATCTCGGAAATTTTTTATTCGATTCAAGGCGAGGGCGAACTGACCGGGGTGCCCTCCGTTTTCATTCGCACCTCGGGCTGCAACCTCCGTTGTCGTTGGTGCGACACTCCGTATGCCTCGTGGAATCCCGAAGGCGCCGAGCGGAGCATCGAGAGCATTTTAGAGGAAGTCAAAACCCACCCCGCCCGCCACTGTGTATTGACCGGCGGCGAACCGATGATCGCTCGCGGAATTCACGAATTGGCCGCCGCCCTCCGTGCCGAGGGTATGCACATTACGATCGAAACAGCCGGTACGATTTCTCCCGTAGATATCGCCTGCGACCTCGCTTCTCTCAGCCCAAAACTTTCGAACTCCACTCCCGGTGCATCGGAAATCGAGGCTGCGTGGGTCGAGCGTCATGAAAAAACGCGCATTCAACCGGATGTCTTGCGCGAGTGGATTGCAGGATACCCGTTTCAGTTAAAATTTGTCGTTTCGGGGGCAAACGATCTGCCGGAAATCCAAAAAACCATCGTGGATATCGGAGCGCACATACCGCCGTCCAAAATCCTCCTGATGCCCGAGGGAACGAGCGACGAGTTGCTCTCATCCCGCCAGAGCGAAGTCATCGCCATCTGCCTCGAGAAGGGCCACCGCTACTGCGACAGGCTTCATATCCACCTTTTTGGAAATACGATGGGCACCTGAGCCCAGCCTTCGTTCCAGTTTAAAGCGCCCAGACCGTTTCGCCCGCGACGATGCTGCGCACGGCGCGGCCTTTCCAAGTGTGGCCGTGGAATGGGGTGTTGTGCGAGAGCGAGACGGATTTGTTTTTATCAAATGTCCACTCCAGATCGGGATCGATAATCGTCACGTCCGCAGGCGCGCCGACACTCAGGGTTCCACGATCCAGATTGAGAAGACGAGCGGGCTCGGCCGTGTAGAGAGCAATCAGGCGGGATAAGGAAATCGCGCCGCGCTTGTGAACGAGAATGTCGCAGAAAGTGGAAAACTCATTTTCCAATCCCGTGATACCGAAGGGGGCATGGTCGATCTCAACCTCTTTTTCGTAGAAGGCATGGGGCGCATGGTCGCTACAGAGAATCGTGAGCGTGCCGTCCGCAATGCCCTCAATGATGGCTTCGATGTCTTCCTCCGTCCGAAGCGGCGGATTCATTTTGAAGTTAGAATCAAACGCGGCCAACGAGGCATCGGTGAGCGCGATGTGATGCGGACAGACTTCACCGGAGATTTTCACGCCCCGAGCGCGTGCCTCGCGCAAGAGCCGAACACTCCCGCCCGAACTGATATGCTGGCAGTGAATCGGGGAGTCGCACAACTCGGCCAACATGATGTTCCGGGCCACGATCATTTCTTCACCGGCCCTCGGCCAACCTGGGATACCCAAACGCAGGCTCCACTCTCCCTCGTGCATGATTCCATCGCCCACAAGGGAGTAATCCTGGCAATGATCCATCACCGTGAGACCAAACATCCGGGCGTATTCCACCGCGCGGCGCATGATTTCGTGATTCTGAATGCAATGTCCGTCATCAGTGAGGGCGACTACTCCAGCGTTGAAAAGGGCGCCGAAGGGAGCCAACTCTTCACCACGAAGGCCCTTTGTGATCGCGCCGGTACAAAAAACATTTACGCAGGCTTCGCGAGTCGCCTTTTCCTTGATCCAGGTGATCGTCGCCGCGCTGTCGGCCGAGGGGTTGGTATTCGGCATCGCCACGATTGAGGTGAATCCTCCCGCGGCAGCTGCACGCGTGCCGGTGGCGATCGTCTCTTTATGAGATTGTCCGGGCTCGCGCAGATGAACGTGAATATCAATCAAGCCAGGCGATACGACGAGTCCACGGACATCGAGCGTCTCGGTTTCGCTACCCGGTTGAGGTGCGGTTATTTTGCCATCCGCGAGCCAGAGATCGGCGACCTCGTCGCGGTTGTTCGCTGGGTCGATGATGCGACCATTGATGATGCGGGTGATTTTCATGCGGGTATGCCTGCGCCTCCCGCGCAGAGGTAGAGAACAGCCATTCGGACGGCGATGCCGTTGGTGACCTGCTCCAAAATCACGCTTTGCGAGCCGTCAGCAACGTCGCTGTCGATTTCCACACCGCGATTGATCGGGCCGGGGTGCATGACGAGGCAACTTGGATTGAGCCGTGCCGCGCGGGCTTTAGTGAGACCGAAGAGGGCCGTATATTCTCCGAGACCGGGGAAGTATTCCTTACGCTGACGCTCATGCTGGATGCGAAGAAGATTGACCACATCCGCTCCCTCCAGCGCTTCGTCGATGCGATGCACCACACGCACCCCGAGTTTTTCAAAACTCCGTGGAACCAGCGTGGACGGGCCGGCCAGCGTGACGTTGGCGCCGAGTTTGACGAGACCGAAGATATTCGAGCGGGCCACACGACTGAAGAGAATGTCACCCACAATGACGACATTAAGCCCGGCAATGCGGCCAAATTTTTCCCGCATCGTGAAGATGTCGAGCAAGCCCTGTGTGGGATGCTCGTGGGCTCCGTCGCCCGCGTTGATGATACTCGAACCCAGTCGATCCGAAAGAAATCGGGCCGACCCAGGCGAACTATGGCGGAGAACGATGATGTCAGCTTGCAGGGCTTGCAGGTTGAGCGCCGTATCCTTGAGTGTTTCACCCTTTTGGAGACTGGATGCTGTGGCCGAGATATTCACCACATCGGCACTCAATCTCATGGCCGCGACTTCAAACGAGGTGCGGGTTCGCGTGCTCGGCTCGACGAAAAAATTCACCAAGGTTTTGCCCCGTAATGCAGGCACTTTTTTGAGGCTTCGCTCGCCGACCCCCTTGAAGGCACGGGCCGTTTCGAGGAGAAAATCAATCTCCTCGGAACTGAGTTCATCCAAGCCGGTGAGATCTTTTCGGTTCCAAGTCTTCATGGTTTGATGAGGGTGACCGAGTCTGGTATCGCATCCAGATTCTCGAAGCGGACGCGGATTTTTTCCTCCCGTTTGGTCGGAAGATTTTTACCAACATAATCGGCGCGAATCGGGAGTTCCCGGTGCCCGCGATCCACCAGCACCGCCAACTCGATCGTCGAGGGGCGTCCAAACGAAGATATCGCATCCAAGGCGGCTCGGCAGGTCCGACCCGTAAAAAACACATCGTCCACCAGCACAAGCGGACGGCCATCGAGATCCACTGGCAGATCAGTCACCTCCAAGGCCGTCACTCGACCTCTCGTCGCCAGATCATCCCTATGCATGGAAATATCCACCGTTCCAAGAAAAGGCCGAACACCTTCAATAAGCTCAATGTGATCCGCCAAACGCCGAGCGACTTCCACGCCACGCGTGGGGATGCCAGCTAATACTAACCGAGAGTTGTCGGCATGACGCTCAACGATCTCGTGAGCCATGCGTCGAATGGCTTTTTGGATGGCCGCCCCATCCATCGCAACTGCGCCCAAGTCTTGGTTTTCGTTGTTTTTCATTTTCCCTTCGCAGCCTCACGGTGCCGCATTAAAGGTGTTAAACTGAAGTTTTATTGAGCGGAAGTCGATTCGACCCGCATGAATTTCGAGCGGCCCGTCCGCCAATTTGAGCGGTATTTGATAATCCAATCGAGCAAAGCTTTTTCAAAACCGATATCACGCCCGAGTTTTTCACTTTCGATCCATTTGTGACGCAAAATCTCGTCACGTTCGGCCAGAAACTCTTTGTAGAGAACAGAGTTCTTAACCAAATCAAATGGTTCAGATTGCTGCGGAGAGTTCATAGATGGTCACTCCTAGCTCAGTCAACTGGGGATGTCAACTTATATCCCCCCCGTGATCTCACCCGCCAGACGGCGAGCGGTGGCGTCGGTCTCGATGAGCGCATCCAGATCGGGGCTCTCCACGTGAGGACAGCGCTCAAGGACTTCGGCCACGGTCGCCCAGATTTTCGGGAATGGAATACGATGAGATAAAAAAGCCTCCACGGCCACCTCGTTGGCGGCATTCAAAACAGCCGGCCGGGTGCCACCCAGTGATCCCGCGACTCGCGCCAAGTCGAGGGCCGGAAAATCTGCGCCTCTGGGTGACTCAAAGTCCAAGCGCCCCAGCTCTGCGAAATCAAGTGCTCGCAGGGAATTCGGAACGCGATCCGGCCAAGTCACCGCATATTGAATCGGGAGGCACATATCCGAGTGTCCGAGTTGCGCGAGGATCGAGCTATCCACAAACTCGACCATCGAATGCACGATGCTCTGGGGATGGATGACGATATCCACGCGCTGCATGGGGACATCGAAAAGCCAACGGGCCTCGATCATCTCGAGCGCCTTGTTGAAAAGGGTCGCAGAATCCACCGTGATCTTCCGGCCCATATTCCAAGTCGGATGTCGCAGCGCCATTTCCGGGGTCACCCCGGAGAGTTCCTGCGCTGGCATGGAGCGGAAGGGTCCGCCCGAGCACGTCAAAATCAACCGCCTCACCGTGGCTGGATCTCGGCCTTCGAGGCATTGAAAAATCGCGCTATGCTCGCTGTCAACCGGCAGGACATTCACCCCGTACTGACGCGCGGCCCGCATGACGATCTCGCCTGCCATGACGAGGATTTCTTTGCTGGCCACGGCGATGTCCTTGCCCGCCTCGATCGCCGCAAGGGCCGGCCTCAGACCAGCGGTTCCCACGATGGCTATCAAAACCAGATCCGCTTCCGGCAGGGTCGCCAACTCGACAAGCCTCTCGATGCCATCCGGCCCCGAAGAAAGTGCGGTTTTAGCACTTGGAAAATCTTTTGCCAAAGCCGCAAGAGCCTCCGCGTTGTTGTGAGCAGAGAGACCTACAACCTGCATCCACTCGGGAATATCATTGGCGACCTTGAGGGCGCTGGTTCCTATCGACCCCGTGGCACCCAGTATAACAACGCGCCGCGCCTTCATCCAATGCCGAGCACAAACCGCATGTAAAAAAACAGGATCGGGGCGGTAAAAAGAATGCTGTCAATCAGGTCCAGCGTCCCGCCAATCCCTGGCAGCATCGCACTAGAGTCCTTCGTATGCGCGCCCCGCTTCACGATCGACTCAGCCAAATCGCCCACCACGGCCGCAAATCCGAGAACCAGCCCGAGTATCGTGATGTCCGAAAACCGGAATGCCGACAACTTCTCCGGCATCAGCGCAAACATCCAGTAACTGCAAAGGAGCGAGGAAAACAACGCGCCGCAAAATCCCTCCCACGTTTTTTTGGGGCTGATATGCGGCGCGAACGGCGTTTTTCCAAAAAGGCTCCCAAAGACGTAAGCCCCCATATCGCTGAACTTCGTCACGGCGACGAGATACAAAACGTAGTATTGCCCCGTGGTCTGGCCATTTTCGAGGGTCGGTGTCAGGTAGATGATCTTCGTGAGAAAGCTGAACAGCCACGGGATATAAAGCAGCCCAAAAACCGTGTAACTCATCGCTCGCAGTGGGTCATTTTCCGCCCCACGGAACATCTGTCGCGCAAAAATCGTCATCAGAAACAAGACAAGCACGAGCAATTCAAAGTCGTAGCAGTTCGCCGGGCCATGGGATTTGATGATGTAAAATCCGCCAAAGAGCAGCACGGCGGCACAGATGAGGCCAGTGAGAGTGAAGACACCGATCCCATCACTTTCCAGCATTTGGAAATATTCCCAGAGCGCCCGCAGCGCCATGATCCCCAGCAAGGCCAAAAACCCAAACTCATATCCTGCAAAAACGGTCGAAAGCATCAGCGCCCACAGCACCAGCGTGCTTCCCAAGCGTAAAAAAAATGTCAGGCGCGTCTGTGTCATACCCACTCCTCGAAGAGTGTCTGAGTCTTCCCTTTTTCGCAACCCGAGATGCAGGAGTTCAAAAAATATTTACCCCGTCTCTCGTTTTCTTAGACAAAAAAACCCCTTCCCTCGCTCTGGGATTCCACGTCCCGTGCTCATTTGCTTGCCCTTCTCTCGTTGACTCGACACAAAAGGCTTATGCGCCGAATGATTCCAGCCCTCGTCATTTTTCTTACTGCCACTATGATGGCAGAACTTCCGCCATCGGCTTATGAGGCAATGCAAGCCAAGGCCCCCGAATTTTTGGAAGTCGAAGTGCTGCGCGTGGACGTCAAGCCGAGCGAAGCCACGAACGAGAAGAAAATCACCCTCACCGCCCGTGTCGGAAAAATCTTCCGCACGGCCACTGGTATCAGCGAGGGAGCCGTGATCACGATCACTTACACGGAAGTGCCTAGCCCCACGGGCTGGGCTGGTCCCGGCCGTGTCCCCATCCTGAATGAAGGTGATAAAAAAATCGCCTTCCTCGAAAAAGGCCCGAAACCGAATCAATACCTGCCCGCCGCAGGCGCGATGACGTTCGAACGGTTTTAGAAAAAACCGACCGTTCTATTAGCGCCATTTTAAAATTTTTAGTTCAATTAGGAACTCCGGTTGCAACTGACAGCACTTGCGTCACACTTGGCGCCGCTTTGTAATTCGTATTTCCGATCTGTTTCACAGTTAGCGTTGCTTTTCCTGCAGCCTTCACCGTTACGGTGCCGTTAGCTGCGACTGTTGCGACTTTCGTATTTGAACTCGCATAGCTGAGCGTCAGATTTGACGTCACGCTCGCATTGAGCGAATACGCCGCAGATCCCACACTCTTCGAAACTGTCGATGCGACCCCGCTGATCGTCTGGCTGCCTTTGGCAATATTGAAAGTGATTTTTCCTGTGCCAGTACCCAGCGCGTTTGTTACCCTAACCACTATCACTGAGCTTCCCGACGTCGTCTTTGTTGGCGTTCCACTGATAACGCCCGATATTGCATCCAAACTCAGCCCCGTTGGCAATGTCCCGCTCGCCACCGCATAATTCGTTGGCGAGTTTGTTGCATTAATACTCTCACTCAGCACGCCGCCCACCGTTCCGTTTACCGTTAACGATGTCGCTACAGCGACGACAGAAACTACTTGCACTGCACTTGATGCCGCATTGTAATTCGCATTCCCCGCCTGCTTCACTGTTAGCGTTGTTGTTCCTGCAGCCTTCACGGTTACTGTGCCGTTGGCCGCGACTGTCGCCACGCTCGTGTTTGAACTCGCATAGCTGAGCGTCAGATTTGACGTCACGCTCGCATTGAGCGAATACGCCGCTGCTCCCACATTCTTCGAAACTGTCGATGCGACCCCGCTGATCGTCTGGCTGCCTTTGGCAATATTGAAGGTGATTTTTCCTGTGCCAGTACCCAGCGCGTTTGTTATCCTAACCACCACCACTGAGCTTCCCGTTGTCGTCTTTGTTGGCGTTCCACTGATAACGCCCGATATTTCATCCAAACTCAGCCCCGTTGGCAATGTCCCGCTCGCCACCGCATAACTCGTTGGCGAGTTTGTTGCATTAATACTCTCACTCAGCACGCCGCCCACCGTTCCGTTTACCGTTAACGATGTCGCTACAGCAACGACAGAAACCACTTGCACTGCACTTGATGCCGCATTGTAATTCGCATTCCCCGCCTGCTTCACTGTTAGCGTTGTTGTTCCTGCAGCCTTCACCGTTACTGTGCCATTGGTTGCGACTGTCGCCACGCTCGTATTTGAACTCGCATAGCTGAGCGTCAGATTTGACGTCACGCTCGCATTGAGCGAATACGCCGCTGCTCCCACATTCTTCGAAACTGTCGATGCGACCCCGCTGATCGTCTGGCTGCCTTTGGCAATATTGAAGGTGATTTTTCCTGTGCCATTGCCTGAAGTGTTTGTTGCTCTAACCACTAACACTGAGCTTCCCGTTGTCGTCTTTGTTGGCGTTCCACTAATAACGCCCGATGTTGCATTCAAGCTCAGCCCCGTTGGTAATGTCCCGCTCGCCACCGCATAACTCGTCGGCGAGTTTGTTGCGCTAACATTTGCACTCAGCACGCTTCCCACCGTCCCGTTAATCGTCACCGAGCCCACCACTGGCGCTGCTGGCGTCACTGTCAAAACCTGCGTCACACTCGGCGCTGCGCTGTAATTACTATCTCCCACCTGACTCACTGTCAGCGTCGTCACTCCGGCTCCCAAAACAGTGACTGTTCCGTTAGCCACTGTCGCCACGCTTGTGTTTGAGCTCACATAACTGAGCGCAAGGCGCGCGCTTGACGTTGCATTTAACGTATAGGCTGCCGCTCCCACCGCCTTGCTCATCGTCGAGGCTACCCCGCCAATCGTCTGGTTTCCTTTAGCAATATTAAAAGTGATCGTTCCTGTCCCGTTACCTCCACCATTACTTGCCGTTATTGTCACACTCCCGTTTCCCGCCACTGTCGGAATTCCAGTAATGGCACCCGATGTCCCACTCAAGCTCACCCCCGTTGGCAATGTCCCGCTTGCCAGTGCATAGCTCGTTGGTGCGTTGGTCGCGTTGATACTTGCACTCACTGCACTACCTACCGTTCCGTTGATCGTTGTCGACGTCACCACTGGCGCTGCCACCGCGACGGTCAGCGTCTGGGTCACACTTGTCGCTGCATTGTAATTCGTATTTCCGGCTTGGCTCACCGTGAGCGTTGTTGTTCCCGCTCCGATTACCGTGACTGTGCCATTGGCCGCCACTGTGGCTACACTTGTATTTGAACTCGCATAGCTAGGCGTCAGATTCGACGTCACGCTCGCATTCAGCGAATAGGCTCCTGCTCCCACCACCTTCGAAATACTAGACGTTACCCCGCTGATCGTCTGACTGCCCTTGGCGATATTGAATGTGATATTTCCTGTGCCGTTCCCAGACGTGTTTGCTGCCCTCACCACCACCAATGCGCCACTCGTTGTAGCCGTTGTTGGCGTGCCGCTAATGAGTCCCGAAGTTGCATTCAAACTCAACCCATCCGGCAATGTCCCGCTTGCCACTGCATAGCTCGT
>JBILZC010000110.1:0-6840 GCA_044377415.1 Terrimicrobiaceae bacterium
AACGGAAGCAGGAGGCAGGCGAGTATTTTCATATTTTCACAGGTCGCAGCGTGACTTGCCTGAGATTGACTGTCCAACCTTCTTTGTTCGACCGGGAAGCGGTGAATCCCCTTTCTGGAAGCGCCAATCGGCATCCAGAGATAGGACTTTCCTTGCCTCCGCTTTGGGTGCGGTCGCCTCCAACGCTGGAGAATCGACCAACTGAGAAATCAGAAGCAGCGCCGTAAAACCACAAACGGCTAGTAATCTTCGATTCATTTGGAATGAGAATTGAGCTTGATCGTGCATGGCTTAAGCCCATCGGATTCTGCGGTGAGCACGATATCACCTGGCGTGCGCGTGGTCTGCACTAGCACCATGCACAGGCCATTGAAGGCCGAACGTTGCGATGCCTTGACCGACTCATGGCAAGTGGGATCACCGTTGCCGACGCCGAGAACTATACCCGGGCCCTTGACGGAGAATCGAACCATGTTGCCTGCCGTGGGCACGACGCGCCCTTGGTCATCGACAATGCTCACCCCTACCCACGCCAGATCGGCGCCGTCCGCTGTGAGCGAGGAACGATCCGGATCAAGGGCCACCCCTGCAGGCTCGCCGGTGGTTTCACGCACGGCGCTGAGTGGCTTGCCTTGACTCGTTCCCTTGGCCTCCAATTTGCCAGGGGCATAGGGCACCTGCCACTCCAGATGGCCGTTCCTTTCCATCGTTTTTTTACCGAGGGATTTTCCATTCAGGAATAGTTCCACCTCATCGCAGTTGCTGTGAACCCACACCGGAATTTCCTGACCTTCCTTGCCCGTCCAGTTCCAATGCGGAAAGACATGCAGGACGGGTTCGCTGCCCCACCAGGATTTGTAATACCAGTAGGCATCCTTCGGAAACCCACAGAAATCCATAATCCCGAATTGCGTGCTGATCGCAGGTTGCCCAGGGAAGCCAAAAGGCGTGGGTTCACCTTGGTAGTCAAAGCCAGACCAGACAAATTCTCCCATCATCCAAGGACGCTCCACCACGGCTTTCCATCCCGCCTCGCAGGTCGCCGACCATCCCATGCAGCTTTCACTATAGGCACTCAAATAGCAGAGGGCTTCATTGCCGTAGAGAGTCGGACCACCCATTTTATTTTTAAATGGCGTGCGGTCGTAGCAGCCGCGGGTTGCGATTTCACTGCAGGTTTCCGTTCCCACCATCGGTTTATCTGGATACCGAGCGCGAATCTTGTCGTAATTACGAATGCTGTAATTGAACCCCACGATATCGACCGCGCCGGAAACTCCCACCTTGGTATAGGCATCATCATCCTTGAGACCCGGTCCGAGACTACCATTATTCGCATAGGTCGTCGGGCGCGTTCCGTCCAAGGTATCGACCAACTTTTTGACTGCGGCCGCAATCCGTCCGCCGCTCGGCTTATTCTGATAAGCGCCACCTTCATTTCCTATACACCACATGATGATGCTGGGGTGGTTCCGGTGCCTTTTTACCTGAATAGTCTGATTTTCCAGCTTATCCGCCGTCGTTTTATCGGATGCCAGCATGGTGCAGCCATCGCCAAAGCTGCGGAACTCATCCATCACGAGGATTCCCATACGATCGCAGGCATCGTAAAAGGCAGGCTCAAACGCGTAGTGAGCACACCGGTATGCGTTGCCACCCATTTTCTTCAGTTGCTCAAGCCGCCATTCCGTCAGACGGGGAGGCATGGCATGGCCGACACCAGCATGATTCGGTCGGGAGCAAATCCCTTTGATTTTGACAACCTTTCCATTGAGCAGGAATCCCCGATTCGCATCAAAGTCGATTTTACGGATCCCGAAGGGCGTCAGCAAACGGTCCACCGATTGACCATCCACCTTGATCGTTGTGCGAAGCGTGTAGAGAACCGGATGCTCACAAGACCACAGCTTGGCTTCAGGGATTTGAAGGCTCTGCTTCATCGCCGTCTCGCCCTCCCCAAGCTTCTGCCTCTGTGTTGTGGACTTCACAACATGGCCACTGGCATCCACGACCTCCTGAATCATTTCGGCATCCACAGCTGATTTGCCGGTGTTGTTCACCGTTGCGGCAACATGGACTTCCGCTGGCGCGGTGACTCCATCCTTCGGGTCAGGAATCGTCGAAGTCACAAAGAGACCATCCGGCGCCACGTGCACGGGCGCCACGACCACCATTCTCACATGCCGATAGATTCCGGCGCCGTCAAAACCACTCTCGGAAATGATCGGGTTCACACTCACCACGAGGGAATTGTCACCTGGTTTAAGCGCATCGGTGACATCGATGCGATTCAGCACAAATCCACCAGGGTGAACATCGATATGCTTCCCATTAATCCAATAGTGGCTCATGCGGTAAACCCCGTCGAACTCCAGCCAAACCCGGCTTCCCGGAGCCATCTCCGGCTTTGTCAGAACCTTTCGGTATAATGCTGGCAAACGAGAATATCCGTCTCCTCCGCCACGACTGACGATTTTTCCTTCAACGATATAGTCGTGCGGGACGTCCACGCTTCTCCAGCCGCTGTCATCATAATCCGGGCTGATTGGGTGTGTGGATGGGAAGACGACTTTGTCCAAATCCACAAACTTCACATCTCCCAGTGTCCCCCAGTTATCAAGGCCCTCAATCAATACGGCCAACGAATTTGTGCCCTCGTTTTTCCAGACCTTGGTGAGATCGACCGTGAAGTCTTCCTCTTGTCCTTCTTTCCGCGCTAGCTTGACCCCGTTCACATAGACATGCGCGATCCGATGAATGCGCGAAAACTCCAGTGCCGGCCTAGTGGCGGATTTTCCGGGCAACTCAGCACGGAACCAAGCTGTCATGAAATCGTCTTTGCGGTTCATGTCGCCCACAGCCAGCCAGCCTTGCAATATCGACTCCTCTTTTTGGCCTTTGCGGGCGTCGAACTTAGATCCCTCCGTCCACTCTGGTCCTGACGTGTCAACTCCGGGTGCCGCCATAACGTCCGCTGAGGCTTCCCCTCGCGCGTCTAAGCGATAGCGCCAACCTGCAACCGGCGTCCGCTCCGGAAGAGTGAACCACCCCTCTTTGAAACGCCAACCCTGATCCAAGGACGTGGTTTTTCGGATTGGATCAGTCGCGCTGGGGTCGCCTGCCTGAGCCACCTGGGCCATGAGACAAGCAGCCAAAACGCTACACGTGATAATCAAACGTCGTTTCATAGGGCAGGATTCCTCTTAAAATTCCTTCGGCGTCAGAGTCACTGACTTACCTGGCTGGATTTTTAACGTTTGGGTTTTGTTTTTATAGACCACCCGAATGTCGCTTAAGCTTTTGTCTCCGGCGCGGATGATTGCCTCGGTGAGTTCGCCACCGGCCCAAGTGATGTCGACCGTGTAATCGCCACGAGCGCGTAGGCCTTTGATCGAGCCATCCCTCCATTTTGAAGGCAGAGCGGGAAGCAACTTGATCTCTCCATTATGGCTATGAAGGAGCATTTCCGCGACGGCGGCGGTGGCGCCCAAATTGCCGTCGATTTGAAATGGATCACATGTGTCCCATAAATTATCGAGCGTCGATTTCGCGAGGATGGCGTGGAAGTTATCATAAGCACTTTCCCCATTTGAGAAACGGGCGAACATGCCGATGGTCCAGGCTCGGCTCCATCCTGTGCCCGCTCCGCCATGGGCCATGCGGCCCTCGATGGATTTGATAACGGCAGAGCGCATAATGAGGTCGTCATCCAGATCAATGACATTGCCCGGATACGCGCCAATGACATGCGAGATGTGACGGTGGCCAGGACTGGTTTCTTCGAAGGGCAAGCGCCACTCCAAAAGGCGACCGTCCGCTCCGACTTGAGGGCGATAGACTTTGGGGAGTATTTCTTGAACACGCTTCACCAGCGGTTCCTCCATCTTACCCAGCACCCTGGCGGCTTCCACGTAGTCGTTGAAGACTTGAAGAATCAGGAACTGCTCGACGGTGGATCCCGCACTGAGAGCCGCT
Source organism: Terrimicrobiaceae bacterium (assembly GCA_044377415.1). Classification (GTDB taxonomy): domain Bacteria; phylum Verrucomicrobiota; class Verrucomicrobiia; order Chthoniobacterales; family Terrimicrobiaceae; genus UBA967. The sequence continues at coordinate 3,976 of JBILZC010000110.1, forward strand.
TTCTGTTTGACTCCGTTTTTATCGACATAGAAAAACATGTTTTCGGGTGAAGATGCGGGACGGGCCATGAGGGTGCCGTCCGGACCAGGAATCAGATAGGATTCACAGAACTCCGTGGAGGCGGTCAGGAGGTCCCAGTTTTCCGAGAGAATTTGCGGATCACGATTGAATCGATAATTCTCGAGGATGTGGAAGGTCATCCACTGCCCGCCCAGATAAGTGGCCGCCCACATCGGTTGAACCCCCATCGAACGGGCACTGCCCCACACATCGGTCGAGTGTGCCATGGCCCAGCCTTTCATTCCCATACGGCGCGCGAGCTCTTTCCCGCTAGGCTGATACATGCGGATCAGATCGAAGAAGGGCTGATGAAGCTCGGCGAGATTGCAGGTCTCTGCCAGCCAGTAATTCATCTGGATGTTAATGTTGAGGTGGTAGTCCGACGACCATGGTGGCTGTTTATATGCATTCCAAATACCCTGCAGGTTCGCAGGAAGGCAACCGGGACGAGAAGAGGCGATCAGGAGGTAGCGACCGAACTGGAAGTAGGTTTCCATGAGATCGGGGTCGTCATGGCTGCCCTCTTGCAGGCGCTTGAGGCGGTCTTTGGTTGGTTTTGCGAGGAGCTCGTCGCTCGTCTTACCAATGTCAAAATGAACGCGGTTATAGTATTTCTGATGATCGGCAATGGCGTCCGCCTTGATCTGGCTGAGCGGCTTGGCCTTGAGCTTCTCAAGTGTGCCGCTTGTCTTGGCCTGCCATCCCTCGGCGAGGGGTTCGGCCGTATTCTGACGATTGAAATTCGTGCCGATGGCGAGTTGGAAGGTCAGCTCGCGGACTTGCTTGAATGCGAGAGCGCTGGGCTTCGACGATACATCCGAAGGCGCGAGGGACGCACGGAGACGATTTTGAAATTTCGTGCCGAGGGCTCCGTCCGCCTGCCCGGTCAAAACCAAATCGCCGCCCTCGATTTGAGCCCCATCCATGGTAGCCATGATATCAACGGGTTTGTCCGATCGAATCGAGACGATGAGGACATCATCAGGAGCCGATACAAACATCTCCTGGGAGATGGTCGAATTATCGCTCAGCGTATAAGTCGATGTTGAGATACCCGTGCGAAGATCAAGAGCCCGATGGGTCGAGACGATTTCAGCGGTATTCTGATATTGGAGATTTAGCCAGCCCGCGAGTTGATAAAGTTGGGGGTTTTTAGAGGAGCTTCCTTTGCGCGAAATATGCTCTACAAAATAGTCGTCCGCGCCCTTGTAGTCGCCCGCTGCCTCGAGTTCACGGATTTTCTCGAAGTGCGGAAACGCGTTTTCCTCCTCATACATTTTGCCCGTGTTTGCCCAAATGGTATCCTCATTGAGCAGGATGCGCTCCTTGGGGAAGGTGGCAAAGTTCATCGCTCCCAAGCGTCCATTACCGATCGGATAGGCATCTTCCCAGTGTGCGGCGCAAGCATCATCCCAGATCACCTCGTTATCAGACGGCGGATAACTCACACGAGAAGGCGGTGGCGGTGCCTGATCACGGTATTTCTGCAGCAAGGGAGCGATGATCTTCGCTATCTCAAGGGCGCCCTCCGCGTTCGGGAGAGTTTTGTCGGGGAAAAGCTCGGCTCGATTGAGGAAAGCAGCATGGAGGTCAATGACGGGAGCCCCACCCTTGATTCCAACCCCGTCGATACGAAGAAGAATCTCCTCGTTAATCGCTGAGGCGTTGTTGCCCTTCCCTTCGTTGGTGAAAGCCATTACGGGTTTAACGATCCAGATCACCGGCTTGCTTGGCAGGCTCCGAAACTGATGGATCATATCATGGTAGGTTCTGCTGAATTTCCATTGTTGTAACCCAGGCTTGGCGTCATACGTGCCCAAGTTAATGATCACAACATCGGGCAGAAATTGCTTGGCCTGTGGAAACTCTGGACTTTTGTAGTAGGGTGCTGGGGGATCCGGAATCAGGGTCGCATCCTTGACTCCGAAGTTCTTCACCTCAAATTCCGCCCCAAGCATTTTTTGAAGTTGGGCGGGGTAACTGTTTGTTTCCGGACTGGGAATTCCGACTCCTAAGGTGATGCTATCGCCGACGCATGCGACCTTGATGGGTTGGGCTACGGCTGAGGAGGCGCAAAAAAGCGCGAGTGCTATGATGGTGGTTTTCATTTATGTTCTAAAACGATGACTTGGAATGGCTCGAGTTGAAAAGTGTGGGCTTTTCCGGCCGTGAGCGTAACAGCCGGTTGATCGGCTTCATCGGCCCACGGGCTTTTCATGGTGAAGGTCTCGATTTTCTGATGCTGAGGCACCTCAAAAGCCTTGATAGGTTCGATATCGATCGACTGCGGTTTGTCGGAGGGATTACGCAACATGAGGGTGGCTTTTTTAGGATTCCACGCAGCCACGCCATAGACTTGTCCTTTGCCCGGATCGCCGCCCACCCAATGGGCATCGACCAAGACATCTTCATTGGCTCGCGCCCACTTGGCGCCCTCGGCCACGATGTCCCAAAGCTCATCGGTCATGAGTGGTTTGCCGGTGTCCGGATTCGTCGGACCGATGTAGAGTTCCTGCAGGTTCACCCCGAGGCCAAAGTAGGATCGCACTTCATTTTTCCACTCTTGGAGCGTTGCGGTATCGAATCCTTTATGATGCACATAGGGGGCAAGCACGGGCCCCATCACCATCACCGATGAAACTGGGAAAAGCGGGCTTTGGAAGACGACCTTCATGTAGGTGATCCAGTCGCGGTAGTTCAGCGATTGCTCTCGCACAGGCCCGACGCCTTTCATTTCGATGTCGCCACCGCCACGCCAAATCGAATCCGAGTTCATGAGGAAAAACGGACTGGGCCACGCGCCGC
>JBILZC010000006.1:0-57645 GCA_044377415.1 Terrimicrobiaceae bacterium
AGCGTAAGGCCATGCACTCCCGCGAGCGCCGTGCTCACATAGACGGGAAAATTTCCGATCCAGGTGAGAGGGCCTTCATTTTCTGGACTCCGCTGGGCCATCATTTACGTGCTTACCCTATTCCTGTCTCGGCCAAGGCACAAGTGGGAACTCGCATCAGGAAGATCCCTCACCGTGCGATCGGCTTTTTGAAGTTGCACGGATGGTGGGGTGGCGGCAAAGTCAATGAATGGGATCCTTACTGATAGCACTCGTGGTTATTGCCGTTGTTTTCGTCTTTCTGATCCTCTTTGTGATCGGGCAATACAACCAACTCGTTACTCTTCGCAATCGCTTTAAAAATGCGTTTTCGCAGATCGATGTGCAGCTCAAGCGCCGGTATGATTTGATACCGAATTTGGTGGAAACCGCCAAGGGCTACCTCAAACACGAGAGTTCCACACTCGAAGCGGTCATTCAGGCTCGTAATGCGGCGCAGTCCGCCGGTGGTCGTGCCGCTGCAAATCCGGGCGACCCACAAGCGATGAGGGAACTGGGTGGAGCGGAAGCTGGACTCAGCGGAGCGCTCAGTCGCTTGATGGTCGTCGCCGAGGCCTATCCCGACCTGAAGGCCAATCAGAACATGATGCAACTCACCGAGGAGCTGACCTCCACGGAGAACAAGGTCGCCTTTGCGCGTCAGGCCTACAATGACTCGGTGATGACCTACAATACGAAGCGCGAGCTTTTCCCGACGAATCTCATTGCGGGTCTTTTCCAATTTGCAGCGGCTGAGCTTTTCCAAGTGGATAGTGCGGCAGAGAGGCAGGCTCCGAAAGTCTCCTTCACATGATTCCCGTCACCCCGACGCGCGCCGCATTTATCGAAAAAGCGGCCACGGCCCGCGTGCTGCAAGTCTCCTGCGAGATCGTCGCTGATGGCGATACGCCCGTGTCGGCCTTTGCGAAGCTTTGCGGCGAGGCGCCGTCCTTTCTCCTCGAGTCCGCCGAACAAAAAGACCAGACCGGCCGCTTTTCGTTTCTGGGCTTCGGGGCGCGAGCCACATTCAGCGCCACAGGAAAAACCCTCACACTTACCGAAAACGGCACCTCCCGCACATTCGAGGCGGAGCGCGATCCGCTCGATGAACTTGAAAAGTGGATGGCCCCCTACCGCACCGAGACCGATCCCACTCTCCCGCTCTTTCATGGCGGCGCGGTCGGCTATCTGAGCTACGATTGCATCCGTTGGTTCGAGCCCACGATCTCCGCCCCGCCGAAGGATGAACTCGGAATTCCCGATATGTTTTTCATGGTCACGGAAGTGGTCATCGCCTTCGACCACCGCCGCCGCCGGATTCGGATTGTGGTCAATGCGTTTCCGGACAAAGAAAATCCCGTCGCCGCCTACGATGCCGCCTGCGAACGGATTCGCAGCGTTCTCGAGTCACTAGCTAAGCCGATCGCCTTCGAGCCGATTTTCACGGAATCCACCCCTGCCGCCGCGCCATCGACCTCGAATACCACCCGCGAGGAATACCACGCCATGGTCCACAAGGCCCATGAATACATCCGCTCGGGCGACATTTTCCAGATCGTGCTCGCGCAGCGGTTCGAAACGGAATTTCACGACGACGCACTCGATCTCTACCGTGCCCTGCGCTTCGTGAATCCCTCGCCCTACATGTTTTGTCTTCGTTGTCCGGGTGGATACTCGCTTGTGGGCAGTTCGCCGGAAGTCCACGTCCGCCTCACCGGCGACCTTGTTGAAATCCGTCCGATCGCTGGCACGCGCCGCCGTGGAGCCACTCCGGAGGAAGATGATGCGAATGCCGACGACCTCATGGCCGATCCCAAGGAGCGCGCCGAGCACCTCATGCTCGTTGATCTCGCCCGCAACGATGTCGGTCGCATCGCCGAATACGGCAGCGTGAAGGTCACCGACTTCATGACCATTGAGCGCTATAGCCACGTGATGCACATCGTCACTCACGTCTCCGGTCAACTTGCCGGCGGACGCTCGGCCTTTGATGTCATGCGAGCCACGTTTCCGGCTGGTACCGTCTCCGGTGCGCCCAAGGTCCGCGCTATGCAAATCCTCAACGAACTCGAAAAAAGCAAACGCTGCTCCTACTCCGGTGCCGTTGGGTACTTCGGCTTCGATGGCAACCACGACTCCTGCATCGCGCTGCGCACCGTGTTGCTGAAGGACGGCAAAGCGTATGTCCAATCCGGCGGCGGCGTCGTCGCCGACTCGACTCCCGAAGGCGAGTATCAAGAGACCGTCAACAAAGCCATGGCCGGCATGCGCGCCATCGACCGCGCGAGAAAAACAAAATGAAGAAGCATTTTTACCACGGAGGACACGGAGAACACGGAGTAAAAGAAAGAGAGGCTGGTTTAGAATTTTTTTTGAGAAAACAGGCTTTAAATTCTGATGCTTTCAAAAAACTCTTCTTCCACTCCGTGTTCTCCGTGTCCTCCGTGGTTAAACCTCTTTTTTCTTCGCTCGCATGATCCTTGTCATCGATAACTACGATTCGTTCACCTACAACCTCGTTCAATACTTCGGGGAACTTGGTGCGGAGCTCCTTGTGAAACGCAACGACGAGATTTCCCTAGCCGACATCGAGAAGCTCGCTCCCGAAAAAATCGTCGTCTCACCCGGGCCCTGCACGCCTTCCGATGCCGGTATCAGTTGCGATGTGATTCGGCATTTCGGCGGGAAAATTCCCATCTTCGGCGTGTGCCTCGGCCACCAAAGCATCGGTCAAGTTTACGGAGGCGACGTCATCCGCGCCCCGCGCCTCATGCACGGCAAAACCTCGCCTATCCTGCACACCGGCGAGAATGTTTTCACCGGTCTCCCCAGTCCCTTCGAAGCCACCCGCTACCACTCCCTCATCGTCAAACGCGAAACCCTTCCGGCCTGCTTGAAAATCACCGCCGAAACCGCCGAAGGCGAAATCATGGGCCTCGCCCACCGCGACCTCGCCGTCTACGGCGTCCAGTTCCACCCCGAGTCCATCCTCACCCAACATGGGAAGCAGATGCTGAAGAATTTTTTGGAGATTTAAGGGGGGGGACTTTCCATGCCTGAGCATCAATCCATCGAGTGGAAAGAGTCTTGGAGAGACGAGTATCTCCGATGGATCTGCGGTTTTGCCAACGCCAACGGAGGCACACTTCTCATAGGAAAAAGTAACGACGGGCTTTCGGTGGGCGTGAAGGATTCTGAAAAGTTGCTGGAGGATATTCCAAACAAAGTTCGGGATGTTCTCGGTATTTTGGTTGATGTGAATCTTCGCAACGAACAAGACGCTGACCTTGTTGAGATTGTCGTTGAGCCTTATCCGTATCCGATAAGCTACAAGGGCGAATACCATTACCGGAGCGGAAGCACGAAGCAGGAGTTGAAAGGCGCGGCGCTCGATCGGTTTCTACTGCGTAAACAGGGACGGCATTGGGATGGCGTGCCTGTGCCTCATATTGTTCCAAGCGATCTGGATCCCGATTCTCTAACTGCTTTCCGCAAGCGCGCCCATCGTAGTAAGCGACTCTCGCCGGAAATTCTTCGCGAACCGGATGCCGCGCTTTTGGAGAAACTGCATCTCATGGAGGGGCATTACCTGAAACGAGCAGCCATCCTTCTCTTCCATCCCGATCCCGAGCGGTTTGTAACCGGTGCTTTTATCAAAATCGGGTTCTTTCGCACCGATGCCGATCTTGTTTTTCACGATGAAATTCATGGCGACCTCTTCAGCCAAGTGGACAAAACGCTCGACACGCTTCGCGCCAAATATCTCAAAGCCTTGATTTCCTATGATGGAGTGCAGCGAGTGGAAAACTATCCCGTTCCTGAGGAAGCCCTACGAGAGGCAATCCTCAACGCCGTCGCCCATAAAGACTACTCCAGCGGTTCGCCCATCCAAATCAGCATGTATGCAGACAAGCTCCTTGTTTGGAATTCCGGACATTTGCCTAACGACTGGACAGTAGACCTACTGACAGAAAAGCACTCTTCCCAACCCTTCAACCCAGACATTGCAAACGCCTTCTTTCGCGCGGGAGCCATTGAATCCTGGGGTCGGGGAATCGAACGCATCATGTCCGCTTGCCGAGAGTCCGGCACTCCACGGCCCACAATCGATTACGAGCCCGGAGGCATTTGGATCAAATTCCCCTTTTCCACCTCCTATCTGGCCCAAGTCTCAAACGGCACGGATGCGAAAAAAAGTTCGGGGAAAAGTTCGGGGAAAAGTTCGGGGAAAACCGAGGACAAGATCATTGCCATCGCTCGCAAATCGCCAAGTGTTTCCATTCCACAAATGGCCGAGATTTTAGGCATCAGCACACGGGCCGTGGAAAAACAAATTCGCCAGCTCAAACAAACCAAGCGCCTCCGCCGCATCGGACCAGCTAAAGGCGGAAACTGGCAAGTCGTGGAATGAAGACTCGCCAGACGCAAATCCGCCGAAGGCGAAATCATGGGTCTCGCCCACCGCGAATTGCCCGTCTACGGCGTCCAATTCCACCCCGAGTCGATTCTGACCCAACACGGAAAACAGATGCTTAAGAACTTTCTGGAGATGTAAGGGGGGAAACTTTCCATGCCTGAGCATCAATCCATCGAGTGGAAAGAGTCTTGGAGATGAAAAAAACAAAACACTCCACCTGTTGACATCAGATGTTTTAAGAAATATCATCAAGCATCATGAGAACGACTTTGGATTTGGCGAGTCCGGTTTTGGAGGAGTTGAAGTCCTTGAGGGACATGGAGGGAGGGTCACTTGGGAGCTTGGCTTCGCGTCTTTTGGCTGAGGCTCTGACTGCGAAGCGGGCGTTGGCTCCGGCAGCGCCCGAGTTTCGATGGGAGTCTCAGGCTATGTCAGCCAAAGTGAATCTCGCGGATAAGGAAGCGGTCTATCGGATACTTGATGAGCGATGAGCTATTCTTTCGACGCCAACCTGCTCCTTTACGCCTCAAACGAGTCTTCGGAATTTCATGACCGTGCCAAAGAGTTTCTGATGGGGCGTCAGGAGGATTCGGACATTTTGTGCCTCACTTGGCCGGTGCTGATGGCCTACCATCGTATTGCGAGCCATCCCTCGATTTTTGCAAAACCCATGTCGGCGGTGATGGCGTGGGAAAATGTACAGCGACTGCTTAATCTTCCACGAGCCAGAGTCATTCAAGAAACGGCTTCTTTCGCTCTGGATTATGCGGAGGTGGCTAAATCGGCCGCCATTTATGGGAATCTGGTGCCCGATGCCCACATCGCCACGATCCTGAGGCAACATGGCGTGCGAAGATTTTATACGGCCGATACCGATTTCAAAAAATTCGGCTTTCTCGAGGTTGTGAATCCTTTGGCGTGAGACGCCTTCTTTCGTCTCCCTATGATTTCGAATCTTGCGAATGCGCCAATCACCGTTCTGGAGCTGACTCTTAGTTGAAGAGGCGGAGGACGCTTTCGCGATTGGCGTTGGCTTGAACGGAGATGGCGGCTTGGGCGTCGAGAAGGACTATGGTTTTGTATTCTGCGGCGGTCTCCTTGGCGGCGTCCGTATTTGGGATTTTTCCAGCGTGCAATGTCGGAATATCGAGGGAAATCAAGGGAGCTTCGGCGAGTTGGAGTATGTTTTTGCGCTCCCTTTGATTTTCGCTGCGTGCTAGGGCGATGTGCTGGGTGAGATTCTGAATGTCGGTCGGCTGGGAGTCCAAGTGTGGGCGGTTGAGGCGAACGGAGGCTTGGCTCTCGGTGCTTTCAAGATAGAAGGGATCCTCGTCGTGGCCGTGGCTGAACAAGGGGAGGCTATTGAATTTCTCGTCGGCGAGAGATTGGAAAACCTGTAAAAATTCGGGATCGGCGCTGGGGTCTTGTCCGTCGAGGATCTCGGATTCGTGATCGACGAGTTTTTGAAGGTGCTCTAGGGCGATATCTTGGGTCTGAAGAAAGGAATAGGAATCGCTGAGACGAGCTTGGAAATTTTGGGCGCGGCGGATCGCTGTGGATGTCTGGGTCGACACCAACAGATCGTCTAAGTCCTCAAACACACCGTAATGACGGGTGGGTTTGGAAGTATGTTGTGGAACAGGGCGTTCCTGTGCGTTCTTGCCCTGCGCGCCGATCGCGCTGCAGGTCGAAGCCAAATTTGTGGTTATTGTGAATGACATATCCGTTGTCGATGTATGCAGAGTCCGATCTGCGGTCGAACCGGCTTCGTTGTGAAAACCAGTTACCTAGTATTATCGGCAAATATGGCGGCCGATTTAGGAGGAAATTTGGATTTTTGACTGGGTCAAACGCGAGTCCGCAAGTACGGGCGGAAGTGCGCGCGGGAGGTTTATTTTCCCTCTTTAGCCAGCCTCGCCGCTTCCTGATACTGATGGCGAAAAATATCGGATAGTTGCTTGGCTAAACGGACTTCATCGAGTCGGTTGGGGGAGGCGAGGGTAGGTTTGATGAGGCGGCGGGCGGCTTGGTAGTCCACGGCGCTGAGGTCGGTGAAGGTTTTGTAGGCCTCACGGGGGAATCCCGCTTTCACCAATGATTGCCAAGCTTCTGTTTGTTCATGGTGAAGGTCGAGACAGGTGACCCGAATGATGAAACTCAGGGTTCGGATCAGCGGTGCGGTCCAAGCCGGGTGGTAAGTGAAAAGCTTGGCGTCCTCGTAGGGCATGACTTCGGGGTCGGAGCGGTGGGGGGTGAATTCCGACGCATAAAGTTCTTTGCGAACGGGCAGTCGGCGGAGGGCGTATTTTCTGGGGCCGCCAGGAGTGCCGACTTGGAAGTTCCAGAGTTTCTGACCTTGCAGCGAAAGGACAAAGGCGATGAATTCCTCGGCGACGGCGCGGTGTGGGGCTCCGCGCAGGAGACCAATGGGATCGACTCCGACGGAGGAACCTCCTGCGGGAGTGAGGTATTGGAGTCGCGAGGGGGAGGTACCGATTTTCACCGACTCGCTTTGGAAGCGGCCATAAAAATCAATGCACATTCCGATGGCGGCATCACCGAGTGAGACGTCGAGGGGGATTTTGGGGGCGGAGTCGGTGAAGTAGCGGGCGTTGGCCGAAGCGGCTTGAATGATTTGGAGTCCCTGTGTCCATCCAAGGGCGAGGATGGCGTCGTTTTCAGCGCCAGCGGCTGTTACCAGTTCCTGCATCTTTTGTTGGATCACCATTTCAAACGCTTTGGCGGCCGATCCGCTTTTGGTGGGATCCGCTAGGGCGACTTGTTTGAAAAAAAGCGGGCTTGTGAGATCTGTCCAGGATGTGGGTAGGCGCTCGATGCGAAGGCGGCGTAGGGAGTCGCTATTGTAGCAGATACCGAACGAGGAGAGGCAGGTGCCGATCCAGCGTCCAGCGGGATCGTAGAATGTCTCGCCGGACACGACTTGCGGAATGGAGTCGGTTGAAAACCATTCGGGATGGGTCTTTAAAACATCGGAGGCAACGAGGCGGCCAGCGGCGGCGTGTTGATCGAAGTCGTAGGCCCCGCCGCCAAAAAAGAGATCAATGCCGCAGCTGGTGTTGGATTCCAAAAAAGCCCGGCGCGCGGCTTGTTCGAGGGAATCTCCTGCGGCGGTCGGCGCAGGGGTGATGCGGGGATTATCGAAAGAGGCGGCGACTTGGGGCGACCAGAATTTGCGGTTCGCAGTCCAGACCCTTTCAAAGGCAGCCAGGTATTCTCCTGCGAGGTAACGCGAGATCTCACTCGTTCCACCGGGCAATCGCCAGTCGATGCGAGCCGAGCGACCGGTTTTGTTTTTATAATACTGGGCGAAGGCGACGGAGAACTCGTGCCGGACGGCCTCATTGTGCGGAGAAATAATGACCACGGTGTCGTCCGCCGGAGCCAGGAGGTTTTCACGAGGTTTGAGTGCAAAGGGAATAGCGATCACCAACAAAAGCGTGGAGAGCACGATGAATAAACGCAGTCTGAGGGAGTCAGTGATGGGTTTCATTAGGGCCGGATCACCACGACGTCGTCGGGGAGTGCCTGGGCGTGGAATTCATGGCCGGGAATTCGTGAGGAAGGACGCGGGTTGAGTTCGAGAATTTTGAGGTGCTGGAGGGCGGCGGCGAATCGGTATTGAGCGACTTCCCCGAGGTAAACAGACTCGCCGATTTTGCCGGCGACCGAGTTACTTTGGGAGGCGGTCTCACTCAGCTTCCAGCATTCGGGCCGGATGGAAAGAATGACGCTATCGCCTGAGATGGGCTTCCAATCGGGATCTGCGGTTCGGCCTTCAAAAACTCCCAGACTGGTTTCCACGATGGCAGTGCGCTCATGAAGCGAGCGGAGGCGTCCGTTGATAAAATTGGTTTCTCCGATGAAGTCGGCCACGGCTTTGGTGTGTGGACGGCGATAGACATCCTCTGGTGTTCCGATCTGCGAGATGCGCCCACCTTCTAGAATGGCCATGCGATCCGAGATCGAGAGGGCCTCCTTTTGGTCATGCGTGACATAGATCGCCGTTAGGCCGAATTCCTTGCAGACGCGGCGGATCTCGCTTCGCATTTCCAAGCGCAGACGGGCATCCAGATTCGAAAGCGGTTCATCGAGCAGAAGGCAGCGCGGACGCACCACCAATGCGCGAGCGAGGGCGACACGTTGTTGTTGTCCGCCCGAAAGTTGGGCGATTTTGCGCTCTCCGTATTCTTCCATCTGTACGGACTCTAGGGCAGCGCGGACCCGTTGCTTGATCTCAGCGGAGGGAACGCGGCGTTCCTCGAGACCGAATGACACATTTTTTGCCACGGTCATATGTGGCCAGAGCGCATAGCTTTGAAACATCATTCCCGTGTTGCGCTTGTGCGGAGGGAGATGGGTCACGTCCTCATCGCCAAAAAAAATGCGACCGGCATCCGGCACATAAAAGCCTGCGATATGGCGGAGGAGGGTGGTTTTTCCGCATCCGCTGGGACCCAAAAGAAAAAACAACTCACCTGGCTCGATTTTGAGCGAAACGCCGTTGAGGGCTACCACGTCGCCGAATTTTTTGACCAGATTCTCGATGGTGATAGGTATCATGATGCGATGGGCAAACTCTCTCTAGCACCCTGTCGATGAAGAGCAATATTCTTTGGGATTTTGGGCGCATTTTAAATAAAGCGCAACTTTTCGAATTTATTAGGGTTTAGTTCGTATATGTTGGAACCTCTGGATCAATCGCGATGGACGTCGGAAATGGCTGCGCATTTGTTGAATCGGGCCGGATTTGGCGGTTCGTCAGTGGAGATCAAGAGGCTTCATGCCCTCGGTCATGTGGGAGCTGTGAATCACCTGCTTTCGGCTGGGGAGGATTTGGATTTGTATCCGGTTCCGCCGTTATCCACGCCGGCTGAAAATGCGATGGAGCGACGAGAGTCGAAGAAGCTGGATCCGAAGGAGCAGATGCAAAGGAAGAAAATGGCTAAGCAAGCGGAGCGTGAGCAGATTGATGCGCTTCGTTTCTGGTGGCTGCAGCGTATGCGCTCGACGCCGAATCCGGCGCGGGAAAAGGCGGTTCTTTTTTGGCATGGGCACTGGGCGACCAGTCAAATGAAGGTCAAACCGCCTTATCTCATCTGGCAGCAAAACGAAACATTGAGGGCCCATGCCCTAGGAAACTTCACTCCGTTTGCGAAGGAAATCACGAGGGATGCGGCGATGATCCGCTATCTGGATCTCCACACCAGCACCGCCCGCAGTCCCAATGAAAACTTTGCCCGCGAGTTGATGGAACTCTTCACCTTGGGCGAGGGGAATTATACCGAGATGGATATCAGAGAGGCCGCGAGAGCCTTCGCTGGCTATCGGACAAATTCGGCGACGGGAAAATTTCAACTGGCAGGGAAGCTGGCCGACAACGGCAACAAAAAGTTCTTCAGTCGCTCGGGACCGCTCAAAGGCGATGACGTGGTCGATGAATTGACCTCTCAGCCGCGTTGCGCCGAGTTTCTCGCAGGAAAAATCTGGAACTTCTATGCGGGTGATACCCCAAGCCCCGCCTTGCTCGCTGCGCTTGCAGGTTACTATCGAACCGAAAAACTCAACACAGGCGCTCTTTTAAAAAAGATTTTTCTGAGTCGGGAGTTTTACTCGGATCAAGTCGTTCGGCGTCAGATCAAGGGGCCCGTTCAGTGGCTCGTCCAGACATGCAAAATCCTCGATATTCCTCTCCCTAGCAGAAACGTTTCTGATAATGTCCTGCGTCAGCTTGGGCAGGTTCTCTTTGCTCCTCCGAATGTGAAAGGCTGGGACGGCGGGCGTGCCTGGATTAGCTCGGCTACGCTTTTGCTCAGATACAATACCGCCGGGCAGATCGTGAAGGCGGGGCGTTCGGGCGACCGCTCATTGGTGACCCCTCCTGACATTGACCGGATTATCCCGCGTGATGCCACTCCCGAAGAAGCTTGCGTGGCCATCGAATCGAAGATCTTCCAATCCCGAATGTCGGAATCGCTTCGGCAGAAGGCGAAAGATTTTTTCGTTGCGAACGGATCGGGCGCTGCAGCCCGCCGCGAGTTACTCCATCTCGTCATGAGCACCCCAGAATACCAACTCACATGAACCCAACCATTCACACTCGGCGGCAATTTCTCCGCACATCCATCCTTGGCGGCGCCCTTTCCTGGACGGTGCCAGCCTTCCTTGAGCGCACTTTCTTGGCGATGGATGCGCATGCGGCGGACTCCCTCATTCAAACGGCAACCGGAAAGGACGGGCCGATCCTTGTCATTCTCCAGCTTGCGGGCGGGAACGATGGATTGAACACCTTGGTTCCGCACGGGGATGATGCCTATTACCGCGCGCGTCGGTCGCTCGCGATTCCGAAGACCAAAACGCATCGTCTTACGGATTATCTTGGGTTAAATCCCAATCTGAGCGGGTTGAAGTCTCTCTACGATGAGGGTCACCTTTCCGTGATCCAAGGGGTCGGATATCCGAATCCCAACCGGTCGCATTTTCGCTCCACGGAGATCTGGCAAACCGCGGTCGATGCGAATAAAAGCGACTCGCATGGCTGGCTGGGGCGGTATTTTGATTCCTGTTGTGAGGGCGAAGATCCGGCTGTGGGTGTGAGTATCGGCAACCAGGCCCCTCAGGCGTTTACCGCAAAAGAGCCGCGCGGCATTTCGTTTGCGAAGCCGGAGCAGTTTCGCTTCGACCTCAAGCAATCGGCTATTCCCGATGCCGCTGATGAGTTTTTCCGCTCGGTGAATGACGTTGAATCCATGGACGGGGGAAGTATTGGCATGCTTCCTGGATCGAACTCGGGGGGCGGCGAGACACTGGATTTTCTCCAACGCACCGCGCTCGATGCCGTCATGTCCTCCGACAAAGTGCTCGATATCACGAAGCGTTCCCGCTCGTCCGTCACCTATCCTAATAGCAAGCTTGCGAACTCGCTCAACCTCGTCGCCCGACTCATCGGTGGGGGAATGCCGACGCGTGTTTACTATGTCGCTCAGGGTGGCTACGACACCCATAGCAACCAAGCGGGGTCTCACCAGCAATTGATGCGCGAGTTGGATTCTTCGATGAGCGCTTTTGTAGCCGACCTGAAGGCCCAAGGGAATTTTGACCGTGTGATGATGATGACATTCAGTGAATTCGGTCGCCGCGTGGCCGAGAATGGGAGCGGAGGCACGGATCATGGCGCCGCAGCCCCACTTTTTGTGGCCGGTGGAGCCGTCAAGCCCGGCATCTTCGGAACCGCACCTAGCCTCACTAAACTGAATAACGGCGACCTGATTCATAGTGTCGATTTTCGGAGCGTGTATGCGACAGTGCTATCGAAGTGGTTGAAGGCACCCGTGGAACCGATTCTGCATCGAAACTTCCCCATCTTGCCGTTTATCTAAGACCGAATTCAGCAGAATTAACCACAACCGACCAAAGGGAGATAGATTGCCGAAGGCAACTCCGAAGGAGTGAGCGTAGTGAGTCAAAGAGCACAGAGAGCACAGAGAGCACAGAGAGCACAGAGGGTTAGATATTTGCAATTCAAAGAGCGCTTTCTGTTTTTTGTAAACTGCTAATACCAAAAGCCGCTTGCTTTTGGATTTTAGTAGAGGGGCACAGCGCGTCTCGCCTGTGTGCTGCGGTCTGATGGGGAGGGTGCGAGAAAGTAGACCAGTCTCCACACGGCCGAGACGGCCATGCCCCCCTTTTCCGCTGCAAAGTCCAATTTCAAAGGGACAATGGTATAAGAACCATATTCTGTCATCTTGTCCAAAAGCCGTTTATCTAAGACCTCTAACCCGAGAAGTGCTGTGGCTGGCATTTTTTGCTGGAATGCCTGATCTGCAAAACGCATGGTCTCTCGCCTATGTCCGTTCTTATCGTTGGTTCCATTGGGTTGGATGACATCAAAACGCAACTCGCCGAGCACAAAAACCTGCTGGGTGGCTCCGCTTCCTACGGGGCGGTTTCTGCTTCGAATTTCGGTCCGGTGAATCTAGTCGGCATCGTGGGCGAGGATTTTCCTAAAGAGCACATCGACCTCTTTTGCAATCGCGGCATCGATTTGAAGGGGCTTCAGATCGTTCCCGGTGAGACCTTCCGTTGGTCCGGCGAATACATGTGGGACATGAATACCCGCGAGACGCTGTCCATCGCGCTCAATGTCTTCGAGCATTTCACTCCCACACTACCGAAAGAATACCACGATACCGCCTTTGTTCTTCTGGCGAACATCGCTCCCGATCTTCAACACCATGTTCTGAACCAAGTCACCCAGCCGCGATTTGTGATCGCGGATACGATGGATCTCTGGATCAACATCGCCAAAGAGTCACTCACCAAACTCGTCGCCCGCGTGGACATGCTCATCCTCAACGATGGTGAAGCCCGTCAACTCACAGGTGAGACGAGTCTCATCAAAGCCGGTAAAGCCATTCGCGCAATGGGCCCTCGTTATGTGGCCATCAAAAAAGGCGAGCATGGTTGCTTGCTATTCGGTCCCGAGGCCGAGTTTTTCAGCTGTCCCGCGTATCCGCTCGAGGACATCCACGATCCGACCGGCGCTGGTGATAGCTTTGCTGGGGGATTGGCTGGCTATCTGGCAGCCAACGCTGCTTCCGGCGAAGTCACCTTTGATCTGCTGAAAAAAGCCGTCGTCTATGGCAGCGTGCTCGCCAGCTACAACGTCGAAGCCTTCAGCCTCGAGCGCCTCAAAACCGTGGACACCGCACAAGTCGAATCCCGCTACCAACTCTTCCGCCAGATCGCCCAATTTGAGGTGATCTGAGGCTGGTAATGAGGTTGGTCTCGAATTGGCATCTGAAAGCCGAAGAGCTTTAGTTTCTTGTCGAATCCAGAAGTTTTAAAATGGATTGCTGGGAGGAATTGGCCTGAGCCGACATTGCTGTCCCAGCGTCTATAAGGACGCGAGTTTTCGCCAAATCGGAAGTGGTTTGCGCAATATCAACATCCTGAATGCGGCTAAGTGCGGATTCGAGGTTGGTTGTGTTTGTGGCATTAAGCTCCGCTTCCATTTGTAAACGCATTTGCTCGGCGCCGTTTTGAGCTCGGGCATTGGCGACTTGCTGGATGGAGGATTGGAGGTCGGACCAGGGGAGGTCGAGGAGGCCAGTTGAGGGTTTTTCGAGCAAGTAACTGTTTATAACTGCGTCGGCTGTGTGGTAATCATCCCAAGATTGTTTTGGATCACCCCCGCCTCCAGCCCAACGACCTGACCACAAGTAATTTTGAGACGCCACAACACCACCTCCGTTGTTTGGGTTTGCCGGTGACCATCTTGTATATGACCATGTTTCCCCAGTAACCCAGCGCCAATTTCCTTCTGAGCCCTCATCCGTTCCACCCAACCATGGACAAGCAGATTCGTTGTCAAAATCAGGAATTTGCATACAGATTGTTTGGAACTCTTCCTCTGATGTAATCGTGGCTAAATACCCGCCTTTGGCTTCTGCATCCAATTTAGCTTGATGCCAATCAAATATTCCCCAGACTATTTCATATTTATGTGCTGCACCCACATTCAAAGTATCACCCGTATTCAAATCTCCCAGAGTGGGACGACTAATTTGAACCTGATCTCCGCGCTCGGGGTTGTTTAGAAAAAGCGGATCAGGCGTTGATGTCGGGCTAAAGAGGCTGATTCCGTTGAATTTTTCCGTTGTGGTGAGGGCGAACTGGGTTTGGAGTTCGATATATTCCTTCTCGTAGAGGTCCACATCGCCGCTGTTTTTGGTCACATCGTGGGCGAGGGCCTTGAGTTCCGACATGCGTTCCAGCATGCTGCCCAGTTGTTTGAGGGCTCCATCCTGTGTTTCCAAAAACGATCTGGAGTTTGCGATATTGGCAGAATAGGCATCGGCACGACGAACCTGCGCCGCCATCTTCATGGAGACGGCAAGGCCTGCGGCATCGTCGTAAGACGAGTTGATGCGTAATCCTGTGCTGAGGCGAGTTAGGTTTCGTTGATGATCTGCATAATTTTTTCCGAGGTTATAAGCTGCGTTTGTAGCTGCGGTATTGGTATTGATGACCATTGACACTCCTTTGTCGGGTTAATTGCAGAGTCCGATCTGCCGGCGAGGCGCGTCAGTTCCGAGTGGAACCTCAGCGTCTAATAAGATTATCGGCACCACTGGCGAACACTTGAGGTGGTTTTGGTGTTTTTTTGCACTGTGCGACTAATTTGTCTGCCAAAAACAAAGCGAAGTGACTTGCAAATACAAAAATAGTTGAGACAAGTCGCTCGGACCCGAGCGACTCAAATCGGTGGACGCCGCCCAAATCGAATCCCGCTACCAACTCTTCCGCCAGATCGCCCAATTTGAGGTGATCTGAGGCTGGTAATGAGGTTGTCTCAAATTGGGTGCAAAATGATAAAAATCGGTGGTGCATTCTCGAATTCAATTTGAACACGTAGCTACATTGTGATTACTTTACTTCATGAAGACATCGCTTATTGCCATCGGAAACTCCCGTGGCATACGAATTCCTAAGCCGCTCATTGAACAGTGCGGTCTGCAGAATGAGGTTGAGTTGGATGTTCGAGACAATGTCATTATGATCCACTCGATCAACCCCTCTCGTTTGGGTTGGGACAAGGCTTTCGCTCAAATGACTCGACTAGGTGATGACGCTATGCTCCAGGATGATTCCAAAGCTTCAAAATGGGATGCTGAGGAGTGGGAGTGGAAATAAAGAGGTTCGAAGTTTATCTCATCTCGTTGGATCCAACGAAGGGAAGTGAAATCTCGAAAACACGGCAATGTGTCGTCGTATCTCCGGACGAAATGAACCGCCACATCCGAACGGTCATTGTTGCGCCTATGACGACAAAGGCGCGAGCTTACCCGTCCAGAGTGGACTGTTCATTTCAAGGCAAGCACGGGCAAGTGGTCCTTGACCGAATTAGAACTGTGGACAAGAGCCGTTTGGTCGAGCGACTGGGAAAGTTATCTGCAGCGACATGCGACAAGGTATCCGATGTGCTTGTTGAGATGTTTCAAAAATAAACACGTATAGAGGGATGCAAGCATCTCATTGCTTTCATTATAAGCCGGATGGACTTCCCCCTGCGGGGTGATGATCCACCTCCCTGGCTGGGAGATGGTATGCCTTTTCGCGCGGTGATCGGTGATGCGGTAGCTGCGGATGCGGAGATACTCACGCACATCCGGGGAGTTGATCTCGGCTTTCGGTGAAGTCATGCGGAAGAGGACCCGATTAAGCTCGTCATCGAGGGGCACTAGGGCGAGACCGGCGCGGATCGAGGTGTCATTGTCCGTTGCTCCTAGGCCTAGGGAGAAGGGAAGGCGCGTGCTACGGATGGTGATTTTGCCATTCCGGCGGCATGGCGGGAGGGTCTTGAGCGTAAAGTGGAGAAATCCATGCGAGCGCAAGTAACCAGAGGTAGTGGTTTCATATACCACAGAGTCGAACCCGAATCCGCCACCTTGGTAAGCCCCTCATCAAACCAAAAACTTCACTTTTTGGCGAAGTTCGTTCAATGGCTTTTTTCCTAGGAGCGTAAAAATGAAAAGGGACAAAAGAATAGACAAAACAACCAAAATAAACTTAATCAAATGTTTTATCCGAATAAAAATAACAACCGCCGGAATAATTAAACCCAAAAAAAGTCCGCCTGTCTTTCCCCTGCAATCATTCGCGAGGAACAGCGACTCGACCTCCATAGAGTAGACTTTCTGCTGAAATCGTTTCTTTCACCATCAACCGTCACACCCTTGATCAAACTTTTTTTATGAGCAAACCCGCCCTTATCCCTCGTCAATTTATCGCCCCGTTCCTTCTTGTCACCACGCTCTTCAGTCTTTGGGGATTTGCCAACGACATCACGAACCCCATGGTGGCGGCGTTCAAAAATGTGCTGCTCCTGTCGCATTTTGAAAGTTCGCTGGTGCAGGCGGCTTTTTACGGAGGCTATTGCGTGATGGCGTTCCCAGCCGCGCTTTTCATCAGGCGCTTCACCTACAAAACTGGAATCCTCGCCGGTCTCGGGCTCTATGCCCTAGGGTGCCTGCTCTTCATCCCGGCCGGCAGCTCGAGGGAGTTTGGGTTTTTTCTTGCGGCCTATTTCATCATGACCAGCGGACTAGCGTTTCTGGAGACCACCGCGAATCCCTACATCCTCTCTCTTGGGCCAGAGGAAACCGCCGCACGGAGGTTGAATTTCGCTCAAGCCTTCAACCCGATGGGCTCCCTACTTGGCATGTTCGTCGCAAAGGATTTAATCCTCGCCAAACTTAATGTCACAGATGAAGCCACCCGTCGCTCTTTGGCTGTAACCGACCCAGTCGGCCTTGAAAAAATCCAAGCCGCCGATCTCAGTATCATTGTCTTGCCGTATGCCATCCTCGGCGCGGTCGTGCTTCTGGCATTCCTTGTTTTCGCGATCCTGCGGCTTCCCGATTCCACGTCGCACGATGCACGTAACTCCAGCATCGTTGCCTCTCTCGGCAGACTGCTTCGAAAGCCCGACTACATTCGCGGAGTTGTAGCTCAGGCCTTCTATGTCGGCGCTCAGATTATGGTCTGGACCTTCATCATCCAATACGCGGTGAACGAGCTCAAACTCTCGGGCGCCACCGCGCAGGGCTGGAACATTCTCGCAATGATTGTCTTCGTCTCCAGTCGCTTCGTTTGCACCTACCTGTTGAAATTTTTCAATCCTGGCCGCCTGCTTGCTTTGCTGGCCGTTGCCGGTGGTGTGCTCGTGCTTGGCTCGATTTTCATAGAAGGAATGACGGGTCTTTACTGCCTCGTTGGAGTGTCGGCGTGTATGTCCCTCATGTTCCCAACTATCTACGGCATCGCTCTCTCGGGCCTGGGTGAGGATGCGAAGCTCGGTTCGGCGGGGCTCATCTTTGCGATTGGCGGGGGGTGCCTCATGCCTCCACTTCAAGCCCTCGTGATGGATGGCACTGGGATCGCCTTGGGTTCCTTTGCCCTTTCCGCCACGCGCGCGTCATTCTTCCTGCCTTTCCTCTGCTTTGTTGCGATTGCCCTTTACGGCATCTCCGCAGCTCGGCGCTCTGGCGTGACTCCTAACAATTCTTGAGGCGACCAGCGACAGCAAAGCCTAACGTATGGATAGCTAACCGAATTTCGATGCCTTGCCCCCCCGAGCCCTAGCAGTCATTGCGGGGGTCCTTTTGCGGGAAGCATGACGGATCCGCCGGCTCTCACATTTGCAAATGCGATCAAGAAATCGGATTCCCCATCGGTGGCCTATGCGACCATGTATCCACTCCCCATCTTGCTGCGCATCATTGTCGCGCAAACGCTCGTGCTCCTCTTGGCCCAGTAGTCACCAGTGGGGGAGAATAGCCTCCGTAGAGTGGAGTGAAAATCGAGCCAGCGGGGGGCGGATTTTTTTAAAGATTGGAAGTCGGTCTGTTGCCATCCAGATTATCTTTGTTCACTATGCGGAAGCTTAGCCGGAAAAACATCGAAAAATATCGTGCAAACTGTGGAGGAAATTTCCGTTAAATCGAACTATGATGCTGTCATCGTGGGCGGTGGTTCCGCTGGAGTGGCAGCAGCCATCGCTTGCGCGAGAGAGGGATTGGAAACACTGCTCCTCGTTCGCGGGAGCGAGTTGGGCGGCAACCTCTCACAAGACCTTGTTCATAGCATTAGCGGGCTTTATTTGATCAGCAATGACGTGGTGCCTCATCCGGCTAACGGAGGGCTCGCGCTGGAATTCACCGAAAGACTTCTCAAGACTGAGGCGGCGATGGGGCCCGTGAGAATGAACCGCGTGGATGTGCTCTTGCAGGAGCCCCGACTTTTCTCGCTTCAGTGCAGCCGTCTCTGTGGAAAGGAAAAAACCCTCACCGTGATGCTCGATTCGACCTTGCGAGCGGTCTGGGCTGATGCTGGGGTCATTGAATCTGTCGAGATCGATGCGCACCCCGAGCCGATCCGGGCAGCTGTCTTTGTGGATGCCAGCAGCGATGCGATCCTTTCCTACCTGGCTGGAGCGGACTACGAGGAGACCGAACTCGGGGAACTCCAGCGTCCGACGTATATTTTTTCCATTGGGGGCGTTGCCATGGATGCCAATGACGAGCCATCGCGGCTTCTCTTTTCACGAAAGATCGTGGAGGGCATCAGCAATGGGTCGCTCGATCCGCAGTTCGCCGTTGCGGTCATGCGGCCAAGCTGTTTGCCTGAGGAAGTTCGCTTGAATATCGATCTGGAGTCCGAGGGAGACCACTATAGTCCATTGAATCCCGAGTGCCTGACACGCCTCCAGATTCAAGGATGTCAGTTGGCATCGCAGTTGGAAACGTATCTTCGCGCCACCATCCCCGGGTTTGAAAATTGCGAGGTTAAGGGATCCCCGGGCCAGACAATGGCGCGTGACAGTCGGCGGGTCGAGGGTCGCTACCGCCTCACGGAAAAGGATATTCTCGATGGGGTGGAGTTTGAGGATGCCGTTTGCCGATCCGCTTGGCCGATTGAGTTGCGCGACACTGTGCGAGGGCAGAAATCCCACGCACTTAAGAAAAGTAAGCCGTGCGATATTCCTCTGCGGGCGCTTATTTCTAAAGATTTTGACAATCTTCTCATGGCGGGACGCTGTATTTCCGCGAGTCATCGAGCGCAGGGGGCACTGCGTGTCATTGGCACATGCCTTGCGGTGGGACAAGCCGCCGGTCTCGCTGCAGCCACTATCAAACGCTCCCCAACGGGAAAAATTCTTCCTGGCGATGAGGGCGTTGCCGCCGCGCCAATCCGCGAGAAAATTCTTAGCGATATCAACCGGTGACATGGCAACTTCCTTTTCTAATAAACAAATCGCACAAGCCTACACGCGCTCGAAGTGGCTGCAGGGCTACATCGCCGGAAAGTTGGCGTGGGATCCCGTTTTCAAAACCGCTTGGAAGATCATCATCCATCGTGGTCGCCCTGTCCTTGATATCGGATGCGGTCTAGGTCTGCTGGGCATATCCATGCGTGCGGCAGGCATACCCTTTGCCTACCGGGGGGTAGACCCTTCGATCTGGAAAATCAATAATGCGCTGGAAACGATGCGCTATTATGGCTTCGAAGAAGTGGCTTTTGAAGTCAACGATGCCCTCAATACTCCGATTCCTTCGGGATCCACCGTTTTTCTCGTCGATGTGCTTCATTATCTGAAGCCCGGCGAGCAGAAAAAAATGCTCGAGAGGCTTGCGGATGCCGCTGAGGCGGGTTCACTGGTCTTGATTCGGACGTCTTTCAAAGGCGCGGGTTTAAGGTATGCGCTGACGCTGACACAAGAGTGGTGGACGCGGGCCACGGGTTGGATCCGTGGTGGGGCGATCAATTTTCCCGTTCGCAGAGAACTGCTCGGCTATTTCAAAAATCGGGGGCTCAAAGTCTCTGTCACTCCGCTGTGGGGAAAAACTCCGTTCGCAAGTGAGTTGATCGTTATCGATGCCGTTGAGAAGCGTGTGCCTTAGAGGATAGCGAGGTGGGTGGGTTCGCCCAGCTTGAGTGGGAGAGGATAAAGCGATTTCCTGCACGAGGAGTTTGTCAAATGTCCCAGAATCGCTAGGGTAGGTATACATCCCATGTTCGCCACGATATTTGAATTCTTTTCTAGCCTCCCCATGCCGACCTCCGCTGCAGTGATTGAGGCCATGCCAGTGATTGTTTCCCTCATCATTATCGAAGGCTTGCTGAGCGTGGACAATGCCCTTGCCATTGCCGCTATGGCCAACCACCTGCCTGGAAAACAAAAATACATGGCGTTGAAACTAGGAATTATCGGCGCCTATTTTTTTCGTGGATTATGCTTGGCCTTCGCGGCATGGATCATTGAGAACCCGTGGCTCAAAATCTGTGGCGCGGCCTACCTTGTTTATCTCATGTGCAGCCACTTTCACGATGCGGCTGCAGAAAAGAACGGCCCCAAGGGTCACCATCGCGAAAGAGGATTCTGGGGCACTATTATCGCTATTGAGATTATGGATCTGAGCCTGAGCGTGGACAACGTGGTGGCGGCGGTGGCGCTGAGTCCGAAGCTTTGGGTCGTCTGCACGGGC
Organism: Terrimicrobiaceae bacterium; assembly: GCA_044377415.1. Taxonomy (GTDB): domain Bacteria; phylum Verrucomicrobiota; class Verrucomicrobiia; order Chthoniobacterales; family Terrimicrobiaceae; genus UBA967. Next base: position 20,503 of record JBILZC010000006.1, read on the forward strand.
GTTTTTATCGGCATCTTGGCCTTGCGGTTCGTTGCCGGAGCCTGCATCCGACTCATCGAAAAATACCCTATTCTCGAGCACACAGCGTTCCTTTTGATCGGGTATGTCGGATTCATTCTCGTTTACGAATTGCTGAGCGATCCGCACAGTGGACTTCAGCTACTGCCCGGACCGGTGCACGTGAGCACCTGGCAGAAATTTATTGGGATCGTGATCATTGTGGGACTCTCGATTCTTTATTCCAAGGTTCCAGCCATTAAGGCCGCATTGTTACCGTTCGTTCGTTTGGGTAGGATGCCCATGGCCCTCCTGGCCGGATCCATTGGATTACTGGTCAGACTAATAAAGTGGCCGTTCCTGATCGCTTTCCGATAATCCCGAATCACTCTGCGGACGCAGCTTGACCCGCGTGGAAGCGCCCCGTCGAACAGGGCAGAGCCAGTTTACAGTGCCGATATCTCTCCGGCGCCATGCCGAAACTTGTTGACCGAATCATCAATCACTATTGCCCACGCCCCCCGAAATATGTTTCAGATACTTAAACAAACCATGACATCGCCATTCAACACCCTGCGCCCCTTCGACTCCGGCAGTAAATCCGCTTCGTTCCTCCACTCGCTCCCTGCTCTCGAAGAAGCTGGCGTCGGCCCGATTTCTAAACTCCCAGTCAGCATCCGCATCGTCCTCGAATCTGTGCTCCGCAACTGCGACGGAAAAAAAGTCCAGGCCCGCGATGTCGAAACGCTCGCCAACTGGAATGCTAAAGCCCCCGCCCAGGAGGAAATTCCGTTTGTTGTCGCTCGCATTGTGCTTCAGGACTTCACTGGCGTGCCACTTTTGGTGGACCTCGCCGCTATGCGCACCGCAGTCAAAGGCCTCGGCGGCAATCCCGCGATCATCGAACCCCTCGTGCCGGTGGATCTCGTTGTGGACCACTCGGTGCAGGTGGATTTCTATGGTTCGGCCCAAGCGCTCGAGTTGAATCTGGACATGGAATTCAAGCGCAACCGCGAGCGGTACCAGTTCCTCAAATGGGGACAGCAGGCATTCCAGACCTTCGGCGTTGTGCCTCCCGGTATCGGCATCGTTCACCAAGTGAACCTCGAGTATCTCGCGAAGGGGGTGCTTTCCGCTCCAAACGCAAACGGCACGATCTATTATCCCGACACGCTCGTCGGTACTGACTCGCACACGACCATGATCAATGGTCTGGGTATTGTCGGTTGGGGTGTTGGTGGCATCGAAGCCGAGGCGGGAATGCTCGGCCAGCCTGTGTATTTCCTCACGCCGGAAGTGGTCGGCGTGAACCTCACGAATAAGCTTCGCGAAGGCGTCACCGCGACCGATCTCGCGCTCCATGTTACCCAGCTCCTCCGCGCCGCGAAAGTGGTTGGTAAGTTTGTGGAATTCTATGGCGAAGGCGCGGCCACACTCCCGCTCACCGACCGCGCGACGATCGCGAACATGGCTCCCGAATACGGCGCCACGATGGGCTTCTTTCCCGTTGATGCCGAGTCCGTCAACTACCTCGCCGCCACAGGCCGCACACCGGAACAATGCCGCGCGTTCGAAAATTATTTCAAAGCGCAAAACCTCTTCGGCATGCCGAAAAAAGGCGATATCGAATACAGCGTGGACATAGACATCGATCTCTCGACCGTTCAGCCTGGCGTGGCAGGTCCGAAGCGCCCGCAAGATCGCATCAATGTTCCTGATCTCAAAAATACCTTTAACAGCCTGCTTACGAAATCCGTCGCGGATGGGGGATACGGTAAAGCCGAAACCGATCTCGGTCGCTCTGCCGCCGTCAAACGCAACAGCCCGCAAAGCGCCGATGAGGCCGAGATGGTCAATGACCGCCCGACACCGGATGCCATCACCGGTGCTCACGCGAAAGGCGACCTCCATCTCCGCAACGGCTCCGTCTTGATTGCCGCTATCACAAGCTGCACGAACACCAGTAATCCAAGCGTCATGATTGGTGCCGGACTCCTCGCAAAAAAAGCCGCCAGCCGCGGCCTCCGCGTTGATCCCGCCGTGAAGACCTCCCTCGCACCCGGCTCCCGCGTGGTGAAGGATTATCTCGAGACTACCGGTCTCCAGCCCTACCTCGACCAGCTCGGTTTCCAGATCGTCGGCTACGGTTGCACGACCTGCATCGGCAACTCCGGCCCGCTCGCTCCCGAAATCGAAAGCGCCATCGTGGAGAACGACCTCGTCACCGCAGCCGTCCTTTCTGGCAACCGCAATTTCGAGGCGCGCATTCACCAAAACATCCGCGCTAACTTCCTCATGTCGCCCCCGCTCGTCGTCGCCTATGCGCTCGCGGGCCGAGTAGACATCGACCTCACCAACGATCCGATCGCCAAAGACAAAGATGGCGTTGATGTTTACTTGAAAGACATCTGGCCGAGCCTAGAGGAAATTCGCAACGAAATGCAGGCCGCCCTCAAACCTGAGATTTTCCAAAAACTCTACACCGGCTTCGCAGACCAGAATCCCAAGTGGAACGAAGTGCCATCGAGTGTTGGCCAGATCTACGAGTGGGATGCTAAGAGCACCTACATCCAAGAGCCGCCGTTCTTTGAGAACTTCGGCATGTCCGCCGGAACCATCTCCGATATTACGGGCGCTCGTCCTATGGGTATATTCGGCGATTCAGTTACGACTGACCACATCTCGCCCGCCGGTGCTATCAAAGCCAGCTCCCCCGCTGGAAAATACCTCGTCGAAAACGGCATCGAAGCGGTGGATTTCAATAGCTACGGCAGCCGTCGCGGTAACGACCGCGTTATGACCCGCGGCACCTTCGCTAACGTCCGTATCAAAAACCTCATGATCCCCGCGAAAGCCGACGGCACTCGCGTGGAAGGGGGACTCACGATCTACCAGCCGACGGGTGAGCAAATGAGCATCTACGATGCCTGCATGAAATACCAAGCCGCCGGCACCCCGCTCATCGTCTTCGCCGGACAAGAATACGGCACCGGTTCCAGTCGCGACTGGGCTGCCAAAGGCACCCGCCTCCTCGGCGTCAAAGCCGTCGTGGCCGAAAGCTTCGAGCGCATCCACCGTTCGAACCTCGTCGGCATGGGTGTCCTACCTCTTCAATTCCTCGAGGGTGTCAGCGCCAAAACGCTCAACCTCGACGGCACTGAGACCTACGACATCACTGGCCTCAGCGACAGCATCCAACCCCGCCAAGATGTGACTCTTCATATCACCCGCAAGGACGGCACGAAGGAATCCCACCAAGTCAAACTCCGCATCGATACGCCTATCGAAGTCGACTACTACCGCCACGGCGGCATCCTCCCGTTCGTGCTGAGGCAGTTGATTGCTGAGGCGAAGTAGGGGAAAAGACAGTCTCTCACGGAGGCACAAAGACACGGAGATGAAGGAGAATGATATCGGAACGATCATCGTGGATTGTGCGGTGGAGCTGCACAGGAATCTTGGTCCCGGATTGCTAGAAACGGTTTACGAAGTGACCTTGGCGCGGTCACTTGAACGCAGAGGTCTGATGGTGCAAAGACAGGTCGGCGTGTCCATCGAATACCAAGGAGAGACTTTCAGCGAAGGCTTCCGCGCTGATCTCATCGTCGGGAAACTGGTCATTGTGGAATTGAAGTCAATCGAACGAGTCACTCCTGCCCACAAAAAACAGTTGCTGACCTACCTCCGACTCACCGGCCTCAAACTCGGATATCTCCTGAATTTTGGAGAAGCCCTCATGCGCGACGGAATCACCCGAACCATCAACGGTTCCATCGATCCCTAACCTCTGTGTCTTTGTGCCTCCGTGAGAGAAAACACTCCCATATGAATCCGCCTCCCAAAATTCTTGATGCAGACGAAAGGCATTTCAGCGTTACGTATCGAAAACTCGGAAAAATTTGGCAATTCTCGCTTGGCTCTACTTGGTTCGTACTTGGTTCGTACTTGGTTCGTACTTGGTTTGTTGGGAATTCTCGTTTTTTTGTGCCTAAATTACTTCCTTCCAACCCCTTCTGCAGAGGAATTGTGCCCAGTTTTAGGTGTAGCCGGCGAGGTTTCAATCCATCAACGCGCAAAAGGCGTATCTTTGCGTCATTTTCACTTAAAGCATCAGGAGAATATATAAATGCACGCATCGATAACTATAATTATCTCAGCAACTGCGAAGGTCTGCAACGCCTACTGCAACTTAATAGTGGTGAGAAAATTATAGCTTGGTTCAAGAGAAAGGATATCGCTGAAGCAAACAATGCGGTCGTCTGGAGAATCCAGTATGGCGGGGAAGATTTGCTTACTCTTGAGCAAACATCTCAGGCACACAAAGACCAAGTGAGAAGATTTTTATGTTTCATGCTGGCAATACTGGGAATTGGCGCGACACTTATGTTTTGGGGATGGCGTATTTGGCTCTCCGAACAAAAAAATGCGCAATCATCCCAGAAATCCGTCAGTTCTTCTGCTTTGAATTAGTTTGAGAAGTGATCTGGCGCTAAAATTGATGTTTCTTGAAATGCTACGATGCCGATTGAAAAAATCAGTCAGTAAGCGCCCGTTGGAAAGCCTGCCCGAGCGTGAAATCCTTGGTTGAAATCATCTCCCCAGGAAAGCCTTGCTTCCATGCGGGTCGCTTTTCAAACCCGCGACGATGGGGAACCTGAATCCCGACTTTCTCGAATTCATTACGCTGCTGGACAAAAGCCCTTTGAGTATCTCGGTGAGCCAATTTAGATTCATGCCATGCTAGCCGAGTCCGAAAAAAAAAGCATGAGCCTGACCGAGCGGTTGCAGACCATGGAGCTTCTTTGGCGATCCTTTTCTTCTTCGGAAGACGAAGTTCCATCTCCCGACTGGCATGGAGAGGTCCTTCCTGAACGCTTGGCAAAAGTGGAAGCTGGAGAAGGAAAATCCTGACACTTCCTGAACTCAATGCCCGACTAGCTGCCGTTTGTGCAGAGACAGTTGATTGCAGAAGCGAAGTAGGGGAAAAGACAGTCTCTCACGGAGGCACAAAGACACGGAGATGAAGGAGAATGAAATTGGCACGATCATCGTGGATTGTGCGGTGGAGTTGCATCGAAATCTCGGGCCTGGATTATTGGAAATAGTTTACGAGGTGACCTTGGCAAGAGCACTTGAGCACCGTGGATTGTCCGTGCGACGACAGGTCGTCGTGTCCATCGAATACCAAGGAGAGACTTTCAGCGAAGGCTTCCGCGCCGATCTTATCGTCGGAGAACTCGTCATAGTGGAACTCAAGTCCATCGAGCGCGTGACGCCAGCCCACAAAAAGCAGTTGCTGACCTACCTCCGACTCACCGGCCTCAAACTTGGATATCTGCTGAATTTTGGCGAAGCCCTGATGCGCGATGGAATCACCCGAACTATCAACGGCCAACTATAACCTAACCTCCGTGTCTTTGTGCCTCCGTGAGAGAAAAATCTCTATGATAATCCCAACACAAATCCGCTTCAGGCGATTGAAATCAGGTTTTTTGTTTTTCGGATTTGAATCCGGAGATCAGGAATAGAAAAGCGGCGATGCAGATGGCGGAGTCGGCGACGTTGAAGGAGGGCCAGTGACCATACCAAGGAAGGATGACGTCGAGAAAATCGATGACGAATCCGTGGAGGAGGCGGTCAGTGAGATTGCCGAGGATGCCAGAGACAAGTAGCGCGGCTCCGATGCGTGTGGGCATGTCGGTGAAGGCTCCGCGTCTGGCCAAAAACGCCAACGCACCCAAAGCGACACTCGCGAGGATAACGAAGAAGAGGTTGTTGTCCTTCAGCATTCCAAATGCCGCACCGGTATTATGGACTTGGACGAGATTGAAAAAACCAGGGATGACCGGAATCATGTCGTCCGTCCCGATGAACCGAAGCACAAGCCACTTGGTGGCTTGGTCGAGTAGGTAGAGCGGGAGTGTGAGGAAAAGGAGCAACTTCATGAAATGGCTGGCAGAGCTTGCTCGCAGCGGAGGCAAAGCGTTGGATGAGCGGCACTCGAGCCGACCTCTGGACGATGACGCCAGCAACGCTCGCAGCGGGTCGCGGGTGTTTTTGTAACATCGGCCGAAGCGGTCTCGTCGGAAATGATCTCCAGATCACTGAGGATGAAGATTTCCTCCAACTCCGTTTTCAGCGGAGTGAGCATCGCAAATTCCTCGGCGGGCGAGGAGAGCTTCACGCGAGCTTCGAGGGCGCTGCCGATGTCGCCGCCTTTTTGGATCTTCTCAATCGACTGGGCGATGCGACCACGAATTTGGAGGAGTTGCTCCATGGTGGCGACGGTCTCCGCATTGGTGAAGGCGGGATCGGGTTTCGGGAAATCCTGCAGGTGGACGGAAGTATCGGGCTGAAAATATCCCCATGCCTCGTCGGCGGTGTAAGCCAAGATCGGAGCGAGCAGGCGGACGAGTGTGTCAAAGATCCGGTGCATCGCGAATTGCGTGGCACGGCGGCGTGGGGAGGCGGAGAGATCGCAGTAGAGGCGGTCCTTGGTGATATCTACATAGAGACTGCTCAGGTCCACGGCGCAGAATTGATTGATCGTGTGATAGGCGCGGTGGAACTCCAGTTTCTCGTAGGCGTCGAGGCAGGTGGTGACGACTTCCTGCAGTCGTGCCAAAATCCAGCGGTCCACAAAAGTGAGGGTCTCGGGCGCGGGGGCTTGCGCGGCATCGTAGTCGTGGAGGTTGGCTAGAAGGATGCGAAGCGTGTTGCGAACGCGGCGGTAGGAATCGCTCAGACGGGTGAAGATTTCCTCCGAGAATGGGACGTCGTCAGTGAAGTTCACGCTGCTCACCCAGAGGCGGAGCAGATCGGCGCCGTATTTGTTCACATAGTGATCGGCGTCAGTCGGCTTTTGGTATCCCCCAGCGGCGGACTTGGAGATTTTCTTGCGAGTATCGACGTCCATCACGAATCCGTGGGTGAGAACGGCGCGGTAGGGAGCGCATCCATTGAGGGCGACGGATGTGATGAGGGAGCTTTGGAACCAACCCCGATGCTGGTCGGTGGCCTCGATGTAGAGATCAGCAGGAAACCCGAGTTCCGGGCGCTGGCGCATGACGGTTTCGTGGCTGAGACCGGAATCCATCCACACGTCAAGGGTGTCATTGCGGCGCGTGGTTCCTTCCGGAAGCCCGACGAGTCCAGCCCAAGTGGCATCGTCGAGTTCGAACCAGGAATTCGTGCCGCGCTCGGAAAAAACATCGGCCACTTTGTTGATGGCGGCAGGGTCGAGGATCGGTGCGCCTTGGGCATCGTAGAAAACAGGGAGGGGCACGCCCCAGGTGCGTTGCCGCGAGATGCACCAGTCTGGGCGGGATTCCACTGTGCCACGGATGCGGTTGCGGCCCCAATGTGGAAGCCATTTGGCAGAATCCACCTCCGCGAGCGCCTGACTGCGGATGAGGTCGATCCGAATGAAAAATTGTTCCACCGCACGGAAGATGACCGGCAATTTCGAGCGCCAGCAATGGGGATACGAATGCTCGTGGTTTTCACGACCAGCGAGGGCGCCCTTGGAAGAAAGGATCGCAATGATCGCTTCGTTGGATTCGAAAACATTTTTTCCCACCAGCTCGGGAAGCCCGCATTCCTCGGTATAGCAACCGTGGTCGTCCACCGGAGACAGAAGCGGGAGATTGTGCTGCATACCGAGTTGGTAGTCATCCTCGCCATGGCCGGGGGCGATGTGAACGCAACCGGTGCCGGCGTCGAGCGTCACAAAGGCGGCGGTGTGGATGGTGGCATGGCGATTCAGAAACGGATGCTTCGCTTCCACGCCGTCCAGCGAGGCGCCGACAAAAGTCGAATCGACAGAAATCTTCACTGCGCCGGTTGAGGCGCAGAACGACTCGAGCAGGGCTTCTGCAAGAACGATGGTTTTTTCCTCGCCTGCCAAATTCACTCGGGCGGCAGCGTAATTCACGCCGGCGTTGACGGCGATGGCGAGGTTCGCGGGAAGCGTCCAAGGTGTGGTCGTCCAGATGACCACCGAGGCCTTGCCGGCGAGGTCGCCTGTGACAATCGGGAAGAGGACATAGACGGCGGGCGATGTTTTATCCTGATACTCCACTTCGGCCTCAGCCAAGGCAGTTTGAGCGCCGGTGCTCCAAAGGACTGGCTTTTTTTTGCGATAAACGAGGCCTTTTTCGACAAAGCGGGCAAAGGAACGAATCATCCCCGCCTCATAGGAAGGATCGAGAGTGAGGTAGGGGTTCTCCCAATCACCCAGCACACCGAGGCGGCGGAATTGACGGCGCTGGATGTCGATGAACTTGCGGGCGTATTCCTCCGAGCGGCGGCGGACTTCGGCGGGCTTCAGGCCAGCCGAGGACTTCACCACGCGGAATTCGATCGGAAGACCATGGCAATCCCAGCCCGGAACAAATGGGGCGCGGAAGCCTGCCATCGTGCGGGATTTGATCACGAAATCCTTGAGAATTTTATTGAGAGCGGTGCCCATGTGCACGTCGCCGTTCGCGAACGGAGGGCCGTCGTGCAGCAAATACAGGGGCGCGTCTTTCCGGTTTTCCTGAATTTTTTGGTAGAGTCCGGCCGCCTCCCATTTGGCGAGCATCTCGGGCTCGCGTTGCGCCAGACCGGCCTTCATTGGAAAATCGGTTTTTGGGAGATTGATGGTGTCTTTGTATCCGCTCATGAAAAGCCCAAACCTTTAACAGTCGAGCTGCCACGGGTCAACGATCCCTCGTCTCTTTATCGGAATCGGATGAAAAAAGGGAATCAGTCGCGATGGTAGGGAGCGCCCGCAAGGATCATGTGGGCGCGGTAAATCTGCTCGAGGGCGACGACGAGAGCGAGTTCATGTTGGAGCGTGAGTGTGCCCAGCGCCCAGAGGAGATTCGCGCGGCTTCGCATGGGTTCGTCCCATCCGTCGGAGGCGCCGACGAGAAGGGCGCAACGCGAGATAGACTGGTTTTCGAGTTTCTGGATCCCTGCGGCAAAAGTACGGCTGGTGAATTGCTTGCCGCGCTCATCGAGCAGAATGCGGTGGCAACCTTCCGAGAGAGTGAGCATGCGGTCATGGAGGCCGGTGCCGGTTTTGACAAAGTGGGTTTCCACTTTGGTGATCGCTCCGAGGCGTCCGAGATATTCTTCGATGCCCTGACGGGCGAAAGATAAGGCAGGCTTCCCGGCCGCGATGATCCTCCAGTTCAACGGACGATGGGATTGAAGTCCGCCGCGTGATACGAACTGCGAACGAGAGGACCGCTGGCTACGAATTCAAAACCCTTGTTGCGGGCAATCGTCCCATAAAGATCAAATGTCTCGGGGCGGATGTATTCCACAACAGGAAGATGGTTTGGTGTCGGGCGGAGATATTGTCCAAGAGTCAGAATGGTAACACCAGACTCACGGAGGTCGTCCATGGCTTGGAAGAGTTCATTTTCCTGTTCGCCCAAGCCGAGCATGATGCCGCTTTTGGTTTTGATGTCGGGGCGGAGTTCTGCAGCGCGCTTGAGGAAGTCGAGCGAGAGTTGATACTTCGCGCGGGAGCGGACGAGAGGAGTGAGGCGCTCGACGGTTTCTAGGTTGTGGTTGAACACATCGGGGCTGGCATCGAGGACCCGCTTGAGGGAGTCGTCCTTGCCATTAAAATCGGGGACAAGAACTTCGATGACGATTTTCGGATCGAGAGCACGAATGGCTTCGATGGTTTTCCCAAAGTGGTCCGCACCGCCATCAGGCATATCATCGCGGGCGACGGCGGTGATGACGACATGCTTGAGTCCGAGTCGCTTAACGCCCTCAGCCACGCGCTGAGGTTCATCCTCCTCAAGAGGAAAAGGCTTGGCTGTATCCACCGCGCAAAAGCCGCAGGCACGGGTGCAGCGGTCGCCGGCGATCATAAAAGTGGCTGTGCCACCGCTCCAGCATTCCCAGCGATTTGGGCACTGAGCGCTTTCGCAGACGGTGTGGAGGCGCAGGTCGGAAATCAGATCCTTCGTGGAGAAAAAAACAGGATTCGAAGGCAAGCGGACTTTGATCCAATCGGGCTTTTTTTCGAGATGAAGAGAAGGGTCGATTTTAATCGAGCTCATTTTTTAAAGTATTAGGTAACAAAGTCATCCCGCTTTCGCTGCTCGGGTCCATTTTTGTGACTGCAAGACGGCTATTTTCAAAGCCCGCTCAGCAGCACAGAACAAGGGTGATCTTGTATTTCCTCTTTCCCCTGTCAATGTTCAAAAGCGTTCGCGCCCGATGGCGGATATCCGTTTTTTATGAATCAATCCCAATTGCTTTTCGAGTCGGCCAAAAAAAGAATCCCAGGCGGGGTGAATTCCCCCGTGCGGGCATTCCGAGGTGTGGGCGGCGAGCCGTTTTTTGTAAAATCAGCCTCCGGATCTCGTCTCACGACGGTTGATGACCAAGAGCTGATTGATTATGTGGGCACATGGGGGCCAGCGATTTTGGGTCACGCCGCTCCGGCGGTGATCGAGGCTGTTAGGGAAACCGCCCTCCGCGGGCTCAGCTTCGGAACGCCGAATCCGCTCGAGGTCGAAATGGCAGAGACCATCTGCCGACTCGTTCCCTCGGTCGAAAAAGTGCGCATGGTGAACAGCGGCACCGAGGCCACGATGTCCTGTATCCGGTTGGCGCGAGGTTTCACCGGACGCTCGAAGATTCTCAAGTTTGAGGGCTGCTACCATGGGCATGTGGATTCGCTTTTAGTGAAAGCTGGCAGCGGCGCGCTCACGCATGGCCATCCAGATAGCGCCGGTGTGCCTGCGGAGTTGGCCCGACTCACGATCACGGTTCCGTATAATGACGCCGATGCCGTTCGCGCGGCCTTTGAGGCCAATCCCGGCGAGATTGCCGCCTTGATTCTTGAGCCCGTGCCGGCGAATGCGGGATTGTATCTGCCCGAGCCGGGGTTTTTGGAGACATTGCGAACTCTCTGTACCGAGATGGGAACGGTTTTGATTTTTGATGAAGTGATGACCGGATTTCGCCTCGCACGTGGGGGGGCGCAGGAGGTCTTTCAGATTAAGCCCGACCTTACTGCGATGGGGAAAGTGATTGGCGGTGGATTGCCTGTCGGTGCCTTCGGTGGTCGTGCAGAAATCATGGACCAACTCTCGCCTGATGGCCCCGTCTATCAGGCAGGCACGCTTTCTGGCAACCCGATCGCTATGGCGGCGGGTCTTGCGCAACTACGCGAAATGGAGCGTATCGACGGTTGGGCGAAGTTGGAAAAGACCGGCGCTGCTTTCGAGTCCGCCGCGCGGGAGGCGATTCGCGGACTACCATGCACGTTCAAACGCATTGGTTCGATGTTTTGCCTCTACTTCTGCGAGGGGCCGGTGCGGAACCTGCAAGAAGCCATGGGTAGCGACAAAGTGCGCTTTGGAAAATTCTTTCATGGTTGCCTCGAGCAGGGTGTTTATTTTGCGCCATCCCAGTTCGAAGCGGGATTCCTCTGCACGGCCCATTCCGAGAGCGATCTCGCGAGGACGGCAGAGGTCCTCAAAACGAACCTCGGCAAAGTTTTTTAAAGTTTAAACCGAGGTCGGCCGCGAGCTTGCTTTTCCGACAATCTAAAAATAACAACGACAACCAGCACTTCCCCTCTATTTTCTAAAAATGAAGAAAGCCCTCATCACCGGCATCACCGGACAAGACGGAAGTTATTTGGCCGATCTCCTTCTCAAAAAAGGCTACGAGGTTCACGGCATCATTCGCCGTGCCAGTACATTCAACACCGCGCGCATCGAGCATATTTACTCCGATCCGCATCTGTTTTTGCACTATGGCGACTTGGCGGACTCCGTGAACTTGGTCAAATTGATCTACAACCTGAAGCCTGATGAGGTTTATCATTTGGGGGCCCAGAGCCATGTGAGAGTGAGCTTTGACATCCCTGAATACACGGGCGACGTCACCGGCCTTGGCGCGATTCGCATTCTTGAAGCCATGCGCGAGGCTGGGGTGGATGCGCGGTTTTATCAGGCCTCGAGCAGTGAGATGTTCGGCAAGGTGCAAGCTGTGCCGCAGACCGAGACCACTCCTTTTTGGCCACGCAGTCCCTACGGCGCGGCGAAGATGTATGCTTACTGGGTGACGGTGAATTACCGCGAAAGCTACGGCATGCACGCCAGCAACGGCATCCTCTTCAATCACGAAAGTCCACGCCGCGGTGAAACATTTGTCACCCGCAAAATCTCCCGCGCCGCCGCCGCCATCAAGCTAGGACGCCAGAAAGAGTTGTTCCTCGGCAATCTCGATGCCAAGCGGGATTGGGGTTACGCTCCCGAATACGTCGAAGCCATGTGGCTCATGCTGCAACAGGAAACCCCTGATGACTACGTGGTCGCGACCAACGAGACTCACACCGTGCAGGAGTTTGTCGAACACGCCTTCGCTCGTGTGGGCCTCGATTGGAAAGACTACGTCAAATACGATGCCCGCTACGAGCGACCTGCCGAAGTCGACCTCCTTATCGGTGATCCAGCCAAAGCCAAAAAACAACTCAACTGGGAACCGAAAGTCCGTTTCCCCGAGTTGGTCCAAATCATGGTTGATGCCGATATGGCGGTCCTGCAGGGCCTCCCCGTGCCGGATCCTCTCACGCCAGCGTATAAGTGACCGAAATGGAGTCGTCCCAATCGGTCTCCATAATCATTCCCAGCCTCAACGAGCGGGAGAATATCCCCATCGTGGTCGAGCGGCTCGAGGCCCTTTTGACCGGTCGAAAATGGGAGGCGGTCTTTGTTGATGACGACTCACGTGATGGCTCGCTCGAGGTTCTGATGAGCCTGGCGCGAACGAAGCCGCATGTGCGTTTTATCCGGCGTATTGGTCGGCGGGGGCTGTCTTCGGCGTGCTTGGAGGGCATGGCCTCGAGTGTGGCGGATATTTTTGCGGTGATGGATTGCGACCTCCAGCACGATGAAGCCATTTTGTCGAAAATGTTGGCGGCATTTGAGGAGGATCCGAGTCTCGAGTTGGCCGTCGGAACTCGCTATGCAGGAGAAGGCGGCGGTGTGGGGGAGTGGTCGAAAGTGCGGATCTTTATCAGCCGCCTTGCGACGAGTTTAGGTTCGCTGGCCCGCAAAACCGAACTCTCCGACCCGATGAGTGGATTTTTTGCCATCCGGCGCGAGGTGTTTGAGGAGACCGTCCGTCAAATGACGGGCAAGGGATTCAAGATCCTTTTGGACATGGTTCTTTCGGTTGGGCGTCCGCTGAAAACGAGGGAATTCTCCTACGAGTTTCGCACGCGACAACACGGCGAGAGCAAGCTCGATATCGTTGTGGGATTTGAATACCTCTATCTGCTTGCCGACAAAATTTTCGGCCGCTTTGTGCCGGTGAGCTTTGTTGTTTATGTGTTGGCGGGGCTGAGCGGCTTGTTCCTGCATCTAGCGGCGCTGGGAATTCTTTTTCGGTATGTCGGAATCGCCTTTGTGACGGCCCAACTCACGGCCACGTTGGTCGCGATGGTTTCCAATTTTTTGGTGAATAACTCGGTCACCTTTCGTCAGCAGCGACTGAAGGGCGCGATGCTGTTGCCGGGGCTTCTTGCCTACATCGCGATTTGTGGTTTGGGGGCGATTGTGAATGTGCAGGCCTCGGAATATCTTTTTGAAAACCATATCCCTTGGTGGTTCGCCGGAGCGGCGGGAGCGCTGGTCGGCGCGGTGTGGAATTATGCTGTTTCCACACAAATCGTCTGGACATGGCTGCCGGGTATTCTGCGAAACTCGCCGAAACCGAAATAACCTCGCCTTAGGCGTGGTGCCTCCGACTCATCCATGGACTTCATCGATCTCAAATCCCAATACCAGAAATACAAGTCAGCGATAGACGAGCGCATCCACCGGGTGCTGGATCACGGCCAATTTATTCATGGTCCCGAGGTGGCGGAGTTGGAGTCGGCTTTGGGGGCTTATGTGGGATGCAAACACGCCATCACTGTGGCGAGCGGCACCGATAGTCTGGAGATCGCTCTTCGGGCGCTGGAGATCGGTCCGGGCGACGAGGTGATCACGGTGCCGTTCACATGGATCAGCACCGCCGAAGCCATTGCGCTCGTTGGGGCGAAACCGGTTTTTGTGGATATTGATCCGTTGGATTTTAACATTGCGGTGGACCAAATCGAGGCCGCTATCACGCCCTCCACCAAGGCGCTCATGCCGGTGAGTCTTTTCGGCCAGATGCCGGATTATGACGCCATCAATGCCATTGCCGCAAAATACAACCTGCCTGTGATCGAGGATGCCGCGCAGAGTTTTGGCGCGACGCAGCACGGACGCAGAAGTTGCGGTGTGACGACGATTGCCAGCACGAGTTTTTATCCCGCCAAGCCCCTCGGATGCTACGGCGACGGGGGCGCACTTTTTACGAATGATGACAACCTCGCCATTCGCATGAAGGCGATCCGCACACATGGCGGCATCAATCGCCACTTCCACGATCTCGTCGGTATGAATGGGCGCTTCGACACAATGCAGGCCGCCGTGATTCTTGGAAAGTGGCCCGGCTACGATGAGGAGGTCCTCGCCCGCCATCGTATCGGGGCCCGCTACACCGAATTATTGCGGGACGTTTGTGACACGCCGCAAATCCGAGGCGGCAACACGCACGTTTACGCTCAATACACGCTTCGCGTGCCGAATCGGGATGCTTTTGCAGAAAAACTCAAAGCCACAGGGATCCCCTCGGCGGTCTATTATCCGAAATGCCTGCACGAGCAACCCGTCTTTGCTCCGCTCGGATACCGATATGGCGACTTCCCGGCATCCGAGGCGGCGGCTTTGGAAGTTATTAGCCTGCCGCTCAATCCCTTTTTAAGCGAAAAAGAACAAGATCACGTGGTTGCGGCTGTTCGAGCGGCCCTCGCCTGAGCCTCCCAAAGCCACGTCGCTCCGGTTGCGTTTTTTTGTTAAATTATGCGGGCCAATTGTTGACCTGCCGACACCGACAAGTGTAGTTTCAGCGAAATCATGAACCTCAACAATATCACCTCGCTCGTCTCCGAACCCTCCACTTCCAAAAACATTCTCACCAGTGATGTGGAATTGACTGGAACACTCAAGTTCGACACCGAACTCATTTTTGACGGCAAGCTGGATGGTGAGATCATCTCCGAGGGCACACTCATCCTTGGGAAAAATGCGGTTGTTAAAGGTGAGGTTCGTACGAAGTCCGTCACGATCCACGGCACAGTGAACGGCAACGTGACTGTACAAGAGCGTTGCGAACTCAAATCCAACGCCGAGCTTCTGGGCGACCTGAAGGCCATGCGCATCATCATCGAAGAGGGTGCAACCTTCATCGGGCATTCTGAAGTGACTCCGACAAAAACGGCTTCCTTCACCCGCTCGTCTGCGCCATCCCAAGTCAACGAAAACGCGGCTTAAGGCCTCATGCCCACCCCACCGCCGAAGTCACCATTCCGGTGTCCGGCCTGCGGTTTTGTGCAGCTTGAGCCTCCCCACCTCGTTTCAACAAACTGCCGTTCCTGCGGCGCCCACTACAAAGCCTCCGATTCCACGGAAGGCCTAGATGCGTCGAGCGGAAGCCAGTCCCTAGCGGGAAGGAAGCACGAAACCGGCAAGCCTGTGCACTGCCTAAAATGCGGTCGCACCCATCAGGTGTCGCCCAAAGCGCAGAGCACGATCTGCCCCGGTTGCTATGCTCCGATCGAGTTGATCGATGTGAATATCACGGCCCATGCCTCGCGTTCGATTGACACGCGCGGGCATTTGAAAATCACGGCGAAAGGTTCCGTGAGCAACCCTTGGATCATATGTGGATCCGCGCGCATTGAGGGACCGTTCCATGGGCATCTGCGCTGTGAGGGGGAAACCCGTCTAGCGATGCAAAAAACCTGCACCGGTCGCATCACGGCAGGTTCCCTTGTTATCGATCGGAAGGCGGTCATCGATTGTTCTCAGCTTGTCGATGCGGACAGCGTTTCCATCGAGGGCATTTTTCGCGGCAGGATTCAGTGCCGAGGCATCGTCAAGGTTCTCAAGGGGGGGCGACTAGAGGGACCGGTGGAAGCGCCCGCTATAATTGTAGAAAAAGGCGGCATATTTGTCGGTGACTGTCGCATTGCCCCTCCGTCTGCCCGAGTAGCGAACACAGAAGCGCCTGCTGTGCAAAATGTGGCGCCCTTGGAAGAAGACCTAGTCGATTAAAAGTCGGATCGACCCTCGCGCGCAGCAAAGGTTACGCAACGGGTTCGGCGACGAGATCGTAGGTCTGTGCGCCTAGCACTTTCACATTCACGAATTCGCCCACTGTGGCTGGTTGCGTGAGGATGACGCGGCAGTCTACGTCGGGAGCATCGTGCTCAGTCCGGCCGATATTCGGTTGCTCCACAAGCACGCGGAGGGTTTGTCCGGTGCGGGACTCAGCCATTTCGCGGGCGATTTTTTGTTGCAGCTTCATGGCCTCGCGGTAGCGGCGATTTTTGGTGCGTGTGGGCACTTGGTTTTCCATCTTCGCTGCGCGAGAGCCTTCCTCTTGGGAGTAGTTGAATACGCCGAGGCGCTCGAAGCGGACGGTCTCGATGAACTCCAAGAGTGACTGGAAGTGCTCCTCGGTCTCGCCGGGAAAACCCACGATGAAAGTTGTGCGAAGGCCGATGCCTGGAATGCCGGCGCGAATGCGGCCGATGAGGTTCTCGATGTGCTCGCGGGAAGTCTCCCGGCGCATGAGGGTGAGCATTTCTGGATGGATGTGCTGGAGTGGCATATCCACGTAGCGCGCCGTGTGGGGATTACGAGCGATCGCGGAGATCAGGTCGTCGCTCCAGTGAGCGGGGTGGGTGTAAAGAAGTCGCACCCAGAATTCGCCGCCGATCTCTCCGATCTCATCGAGAAGATGAACGAGCGAGGTGCCACGGGCGGGATCGACCGGTTGCCGCGGTCCAGCCTTTTGCTCCCAAAGATCCATGCCGTAGTAGGTGGTATCCTGACTGATAAGGTTGATCTCTTTAACCCCTTCCGCGACAAGACTGCGAATTTCTCGAACGACGGAGTCCAACGAGCGACTGCGATGGCGACCGCGCATCTGAGGGATCACGCAAAAACTGCACGGGTGGTTGCAGCCTTCCGCGATTTTGACATAGACCGAGTGGTTCGGTGTGAGACGGAATCGGGGAGTGGCAAAATCTGGGATATAGCGGGACTTCGGCGTCACCAGATTGAGCGTGCTGGTCTTGTCTTCATTCAGGACACGGCGGAAAATCGTGCCGGCTTCGGCGACTTGGTCGAGCCCGATGAAGGCATCCACCTCGGGGAGTTCGCTGGCGAGATCGGTGGAGAAACGTTGAGAGAGACAACCGCTCACCACAATCTTCGCATCTGGGCGGGTGCCTTCGTTGCGCTGGCGATTGGCTTCAAGAATCGCATCGATCGACTCTTGCTTCGCGGAATCAATGAATCCGCAAGTATTGACGATGAGAAGATCGGCCTCGGCGGGATCCGCGGTGATCTCAAACCCCTCGGCTTTTGCTGAGCCAAGCATGATCTCGGCGTCCACAAGATTCTTGGCGCACCCCAAGCTGATCATTCCTACTTTCTTCGGGGCATCTTTTGTAGCGAGTGAATTCATTAAGGGCGTTTCGGAGTGTTAGCGGGACGCGGAGCGGGCTTGAAGGGAGGAATAGTGAAAGGTGTGGCCGAGACTGTGGGCGAGGGGGCCGGAGGCAGGGAGGACTCGGTGATAACGACCACTTGCTCCGGCGGAGCGTGCGGGGCGATGCGAAATGGGGTTGCGGTTGGAGCTGGAGTCGGGGTTGGCGACGGCGTGGGCGCGGGGGTCGCAACGGGGCGCACGGGGGTCGGCTTGGCTGCCGCGATGGGGCGCGCGGGCGGCTTGACTCGCTCAAATTTTTTCCACGTCCTCCACGAGTAGATGCCAATCACGATGAGCAGGAGAACTGTGATCGCTGCGCCTCCTGCGAACATCATTCGGCGGGCGGATTTGAATTGCTCACCTTTGAGGAAGCCATTGTTCGCAATGAGAACTTCGAGGTAGTTATTGTCATCGTGTCCCAGTCCCTTCGAGCCGGGAAGATATTCGCGGATATCCTCGTGCGGCACACGAAGGTAGGTGGCGTAATCGAGGAGAAAAAGACGGGCATAGGTCGGATGGGCGAATCCCGAAAAGTCGTCCGTTTCCAGGGCGCGGAGGCGTTCCAGTGAGAGGCGGTTATCCTTTGCTGCCTTCTCAATAGGGATACCTAGCTTGGCGCGCTTCGCGGCAAGCCGTGCGCCAATAAAAAATTCCCCTTCATGATGGATGTCTTGTTTTTTCAAAATGCTCCCTCCTCGTTGAGATCGACCAGAATTTCCCGGTCTTTCGCTCCGTCTTTAGGACCGACCACTCCGCGACTTTCCAATATATCCATCACACGGGCGGCTCGTGTATAGCCTAATTTCAAACGGCGTTGTAGCATGGACGTCGACGCGCGGTTTTCCTGGGCGATGATTTCCAAGCATCTCGTCACCAATTCCTCGTCCTGATCGCTCACTTCTTCTTCCGGAATGGCCGAACTGGTGAGCTTCTCATGGATTCCGGAATCGAATCTCGGCTGTGCCTGATTGGAAATAAATTCCACAATGCGGTGGATCTCTTCCTCAGTGACCAGAACGCCTTGGGAGCGCGTGTATTTGGAGGTGCCGGGAGGGAGATAGAGCATATCGCCTTGGCCAAGTAGCTTCTCGGCGCCGTTTTCATCGAGGATGACTCGGCTGTCGATTTTGGAGGCGACCTGGAATGCGATACGGCTGGGAATATTTGCCTTGATGATGCCGGTGACGACGTCCGCGCGAGGGGTCTGCGTGGCTACGATCATGTGAATGCCGGCGGCTCGGGCCATCTGGGTGATGCGCGCGATGGCGCTTTCGACATCCGCCGGAGCGGTCTGCATGAGGTCTGCCAACTCGTCGATGATGACCACGATAAATGACATCCGGTCGGGAATGACGAGGTCGTCCGCGTCGCGCGGTACACGAATTGGTGGAGCCACAGGTTCCTCATCCTCGTCGGAATCATCTGGGAATGTCTCCACCGTGGGAGTCGGTGTCTCTTCCATGGGGGATGGAGCATCGGTTGCCGATGGCTCCTCCAGACGGGGCTCTTCGTCCAGTCCCGAAGTAACGCCTGCGTCTTCTTCGGGAGGGGATATCAAGGCGTTGGCCGCAGCTTGGTCGGCATCGAGTTCTTTTTGGGATTTGGGGAGCGGACGTTCGTTGAAAGCACCGATATTTTTCACTTTGCACTTCGCAAAAATACGGTAGCGGCGCTCCATTTCATCCACCACCCAGCGCAGCGCCAGAAGCACTTTTTTAGGATCCGTGACGACAGGAGTGATGAGGTGGGGCAGGGAATTGTAGATCTGCATCTCCACCACCTTCGGGTCGATCATGATGAACTGCAGTTGATCGGGGGAATACCGGAAAAGAAGGCTGGCGATGATCGAGTTGATGCAAACGCTCTTTCCGCTACCCGTCGTTCCGGCGACAAGAAGGTGGGGCATTTTGGCGAGATCCCCGATGATCGTGTTGCCGTAAACATCCATTCCGAGGGCCAAGGGAAGCTTCGCCGAGGACTCACGCCAGACGTCCTTTTCAAACAACTCGCGCAGGGTGACTTTGACTTTCTTGGAGTTCGCAATTTCGATGCCCACGGTGTCCTTGCCGGGAATCGGGGCGAGGATGTTGATCCGTTCGGCACGGGTAGCTCTTGCTATGTCGCGCTCGAGGGCAACGATTTTATCCACTCGCACACCGACGTCAGGGTAGACCTCGTAGCGAGTGATTGTGGGGCCTTTGGTGATCGTTCCTGGGGTCGCCCGGATTCCGAACTGGGCGAGGGTGTCAATGATCAGGGTTTGGATATTTTTTAATTCCTCACGATCGAGTGGTTCGCGGTCTGTCTCATCCTGTTCATCCAAAAGATCCGTTCCTGGCAAGATGTAGTTTTCGAGATGCAGACTGGCGAAATCAGGAGTGAAGGCATCCTTTGCCTCGCGTCCGGCCCGCAACTCGGAAAGCTTGGGTTTTTTTGGTGAGGGAGCGGTAGAATCGATGATCTCGGGTTCGGCAGAGTGAACGGGCAAATCGGGTTGTTCCTCAAATGGGATTTCGATGCCCTTTTGTTTGAGTTGTTTTTCCAGTTTTCCTGCCTTTTTTTCCAATGCACGACGCTCGATTGCGACGCGTTGTTCCGCATCCATCCTCTCAAGGTTGGCCTTGTGACGAGCCTCGCGCCACTTAACGAATGCTTGCCATGCTAGGGCGGAGTCGCGAATCGGGTGCGAGGTGATGGTGAACATTAAGCTCATCATATAAACGCCCAAAATCAGAAAAACCGAGGCTGGGCCGAGCGCATTGTAGATGGCATTCTCACCGATCCAGAGGCCAAAAAACCCGCCGGGTCCCTCGATGCGAAGGTTTTTTTCCCAACTTTGGAGGAAAATGGGCTGGATTTGAAGAAGGCAGGCCCCCAAAAGCACCATGAGCGCCCCCCAGCCCACCTTGTCGCGCAGTTTGTAATCGACCAGAAACCACTTTGCCAATCCATAGCCCAATACGACAACAGCAAGGAGATACGAGGCCCCGCCGATAAAAAACAAAGAATATCCTGCGACAAGCGCCCCTAATGGCCCACCCAGATTCTGACTCACTTGGGCGCTGGACGAGGCCACGGAGCTAATCAACGGCGCCCATCCAGGGACGGAACGAGGGTCGTAACTCACTAAGGAGAAAAAAAGATAGGCCCCAGTGAAAACCAGCAAAATCCCAGCTAAATACGCTGGTGCATCGGTGCCTCTGGAACGCTTTGACATAGAACCCTCAGATGGTCGCAGGTTTTGGACACGCGAGCAAGAAAACACAAGGCCCAATTTGCTTCGGGCGGGTGGGGAGTTTCACCCCGGCCTGAAGCGGATTCGAGCATTGGAGGGAAAGGAGGCGGAAAATCAGAGTCCGCTGGGATACGTCTCATCGATCTCGCCAGCTTCCCACACGGCCGTCTGCTCTAGGGGTTCGACGGCACGCGTTTCATCAAAATGAAAAATCCCGTCGAATTGATCAGGCAGGGAGGCGGTAAAGTAGTGGCTCGCCCGCTCGGATTCCGGGCGATAGATGACCCCGATCGCCCTTTCCAAAAGCGGATGCCGCAGTGATTCCGCAACATCCGGGTTTTTAGAAAAATCCAGCCAGAACTGAGGCAGTCCAGTACTATGAAACAGATTCTCGTAGCTGTAAGCGAGGGCCGGTCGCACGCTCTTGCGCTCACAGGGGGCGTCCCACTCGGAAGCGGCCGTGACTGTGCCAGAGTGGGTCGTGAAACCGACAAGGAAGGCTTCATTGCCGAATTTCTCGCGGGCAAGTTGGCCAATATTGAACTCTCCCCGGCGCCCCATCTGTGTGGCTGTGGCATGTCCGACGTGGGAGTTGTGCGCCCAGACGACCACTTTTGAGTGTCCATGGATCTTATCCAGATGCTCCATGAGGGAGATCAAGCTATCCATCATGTGGCGGTCGCGGAGGTTCCAGGATTCCACATCCCCGCGCAGCATCGTGCGGTAGTAGTTTTCTGCATCGGCAACGACGATCGCGTTTTGCTCGGCACAAAAGTAGGCATCTTCGGCGGTCTGTCCATCCAGCCCGAGGTAGCCGCCCCGGCTGCGGCGCAATTCCGCCACCGCACTCACCACTTCCTCCTCGCAACTTTTGGAAATCCCCGTTCCGGTAAATAATCCATAGCGTTGGGTATTTCCTCCAAAATGCTCAAAGCAGGCATAGCGCCTCGAAAAATGTTGGGCGGCGGCGGGATCAACTTTTTTGAGGTATTCCAAAACGGCGGTGATGGAATCGTTGAGGCTATAGAGATCCAAACCATATATCCCGACTTTGCCTTCGGGGGTGATCGACTCATCGTTGTGGGATCGGAGCCAACCCACGAAGTCGAGCATGTCGCTATTCCTCCACATCCATTGAGGAAAGCGCTTGAATCCCGCCAACGCTTCGGTTGCAGCCCCATCGCCGTTCACACCTTTCACAAATTGTCCCACGCGCCAGGCATCCGGCCAATCGGCCTCCAAGGCGAGAGCGTGGAAGCCCTGCTCGGTGATCAGGCGCCGCGTGATCTCGGCCCGCGCTTGATAAAACTCGTGTGTTCCGTGTGTGGCCTCGCCCAGTAGTACGACACGGGCATTGGCGCAACGCTCAAGGAGGGGATCGAAGTCCTCGGGTGAACCGCAGAGCGGGTGGGCGGCATGGCGGATGTATTCTGGAATCTGGCTCATATGGCTTTCACGGGTTGAGTTTTTTCGCCCATACGAAGGAGTTCGTGGACGGTGTCATCATCGGTCTGAGTGAAGTCGTCATACCATTGGCCGACTCCGTAAAAATCCTCCGGTGTGATGACGGCGACAAAATCGTCGACGAGGGCCTCCATCTCCCAACGCACTGTGGTCGGGGCTGTGGGGGTGGCTACTACGATGTGGCCGACCTTTTGTTCCCGAAGGGCCGCGATGGCAACGCGCATGGTGGATCCTGTGGCGATGCCGTCATCGACAAGAATGACGGTGCGGCCCTCGACATTGGCTAGGGGACGATCGTCGCGATAGATGGCTTCGCGTCGCATGAGTTCTAGGGACTCACGCTTTTCGACCATCTCGATCGCATCCGGAGCGATTTGCAGACTTTCAATGACGTTGCGGTTCAAGATTCGGATTCCGCCGCTCGCGATAGCGCCCATCGCGAGTTCATCGTGCCCTGGGACTCCCAGCTTGCGAACGATCATGATGTCGAGCGGAGCATTCAGAGCGCGAGCGACTTCGTAGCCCACGGGAACTCCACCCCTTGGAAGCGCTATGACAATAACGTCGGGATGGTTCGCGTAGCGCATGAGCTTGGCAGCAAGAATCCGCCCAGCATCGGCGCGATTGAGAAAGCGGCCGTTCATTTGGCCTCCCTGCTGTTGACCTGTTCTTGCTCACAGGGTGACTGGCAAAGGTGATACTGAAACCAACCCGCTGCGAGGTTGGCGACTTTTTCTAGGGTTCCGGGTTCCTCAAAGAGGTGGGTGGCTCCGGGAACGATGGCTAATTTACGAATGCAATGAAGACGTTGGTAGGCCTCCTTGTTCAATTGCAGCACGGCCTCGTCACGCTCGCCGACGATCAGCAGAGTGGGGGCCAGAACGTGAGGCAACTGATCATAGGCCAAATCCGGACGCCCCCCGCGGGAGACAACGGCGGAAATACCATTTCCGACAACAGCGGCGGCAGACAAGGCTGCGGCCGCGCCTGTGCTGGCTCCGAAGTATCCCAGGCGATGAGTTTTAGCCGAGGGGTGGCGGGAAATCCAGCGCGTGGAGCCGATGAGTCTGTTGGTGAGAAGTTCAATATCGAAACGAAACTCCCCGCTCGAGGTATCCTTCTGCTCCTCGCTTTGCGTTAGAAGATCGAGGAGGCATGTTCCCATGCCGGATTCGCGGAGCACGCTCGCCACAAATTGATTTCTTCGGCTGTGGCGACTGCTCCCGCTGCCGTGCGCGAAAAGAACGATTCCGTGAGCATGGGCAGGAATGATCAGCTCCGCCTCCAACTCGACGGAATCGACCGGCATTTGAACGATCGCGGAGAAGGCATCGTCGCCTTCGAGAGTTTGTCCGCGCCTTTTTTGAAGTGTTGTAACCATGGTGAGGCAATTTGGCTTGGGTCGGGAGTGCCATAAGCGACATTCCCGATCTAGCCGTGATGAGTTTTAGTGGATTTCGATACTCATGGTTTCGCGGCGTTTTTCCTCCGCTTTCGGAATGTGGACACGTAGCATTCCATTCTCGAATTCCGCTTTCATTTTGTCAGCGAGAGCAGTCTCAGGGAGACTGAATCGCCGCTCGAAAAGACCATAGGGTCGCTCGATGCGGTGAAATTGTCTTTGTTCGTCTTTTTCTTGTTTGCGCTCTCCTGTGATACAGATCGAGCCATCCTCGAGGGTCACTTTGACATTCTCTTTCTTGACCTCGGGTAAATCCGCTTTGATGGTAAATTCCTTGTCGTCCTCGGCTATATCAACCAAGGGCGTCCATTCACGTGGAGATTGTTCTCCGCCCTGAAATAAGCTGAGCGGACTTCCGAAAAGCATTTGAACGCGGTTTTGAAGGAGTTCGAAATCCCGTTTGGGATTCCAATGTGTGGTTATATTCATATGTGTGTTTAGGTTTTCTTGTTTCGACGAGTTGGCTTGGATGGCCAATTTTCACCGGACCTGCACGGAACAGCGAAGAGCTGCGATTCTCAATGGGGTGATAGCCCGACGAGTTTCCTAAGAGGAGAAGCCGAAGCGGTGCTTCACTTCGACGTAATCCATGTGAAGTGAAACGCTGAGAAGTCGGGCTGCCAGCCGCTCGGCTGCGACACGGAGCATTCGGTCGTGCTGATGGGGCTCCATTGGAACCCCGTCGTGCTTGATTTCCAAAATGCGGGATCCACTCGCCAGAAGATGCATCAGGAAGCTTTCGGCCTCGACGGGGTCATCTGTGTGGTGGGTGTCCACGCGTTTGTTGTGATCGGGGAATACGGTGTAGTTGATAGCGAATTTTGCGAGCATGGGATGATTCATGATGAGTTACAAAGGAACGGCCGCTCACTCGATTTGCCAACTGGGTCAACACCCCATCGACCGCCGCCGCCCCGCACGGAGCTTAGATGTGCAGAAGGGCTTTTTTATGAAAACGAAAACCAAGACAGAAAAAACAACAGCGAAACCCTACATTCCTATTTCCCGTGATGACCGAGCTAGGACGAATGCAGGAAAAACGGTGAACAGCAAAGTTCGTAGCGAGGGGCGCACACTTGCTGCCATGGAACGTGGAGCTTTAGCCCAACGGATCTACAAGGCTGAAGAGGCTAGAACGCGCAGTCTGGAATGAGTTTAATAGGTGTGGGTCCGTGTAGATAGGGAATCCCACTACACGGTGCCGTGAAATACTGGGCTTGATCCATGCGGAGCGGTCCGATTGTGGTCAAAAAATATGCTGGTATTAAATCCGCCATGACAAAAATAAAAATGCCCAATCGGGCCAAGCCAGTCGTCACAGCCAGCAAGCGGAATGTTCAGCCATTGGCTAAGTCTCGAGCCCCCATAGCAACGAAAAAAAATGGCCACGCCTCACCTGCGGCCACTATTTCGGTGATGATTGCGGATGATCACACCTTTCTTCGCGAATCCCTTCACTCGTTGATTGCGACAGATAAAAGCTTCACCATCGTGGCTGAGGCCGACAATGGAAGGAAAGCTGTGGACCTCGCGCTGGAAAAGCGTCCGAATGTTTTACTGATGGATATTGGCATGCCTCGGCTGAACGGCTTGGAAGCCGCGCGACAGATCCGGCATCTCGCTCCTGAGGTGAAAGTGATCCTGCTCACTGCCTTCAGCACCGATCAATATATCCAGCGAATGGTCGACGAGGACATTCAAGGATATTTACTCAAAGATTCCCCCTCCAATCTCCTTATGCACGCTATCCAGGAGGTCTCCAAAGGAAACCGTTTTTTTAGCCCGTCCATTTCGCGTCGGATGAAGAGCATCTATGATGATTTGAGTGCGGGTGGTGATCAGAAAAAAGCGGTTAAGTTGACCTGCCGCGAGGTCGAGGTTCTTCAGCTCATTGCCGAAGGCGGAGCGAATAAGCAAATCGCCGGCGAATTGAACATCAGCATCAAAACGGTGGAGAAACATCGCCAGAATCTGATGGATAAACTTCGGATCCACGACACTGCGAGTCTCACTCGATATGCGATCTCATCCGGCGTCATCGACAACATGGTGCAGACGCTCCTTCCGCTCTAGGTCTCGTTCCGCGGGCATTGGGGGCGATGACCCCATTGAGGTAATGGGGGCCCTCGCTGAGCTTCATAGCAACAATGAAAACTATGAAGACAACACAAACAAACAAACAAGCGCGATTCGGGTCCATATCCCTAATCATCCAGTGCGGATGCGTGATTGGGTTGGTGACGGCGAGTATGCTGGTCTTTTTTCCAGCTACCGGCCAAAGCCAGACGGTGCCAGTCGTGCCCTCCGTATTGGTCGTTTATGACAACGACGGTCAGTATGGCTGGCTCGGCAAGGTATACTCGGTCAAACTTCAGAATCTGCTTGGCCACTTTGAAGCCAAAGTCACTCTGAAGCCGCTGGCAACCTACGTCACAGGAGACATCGCAAAATATGATGCGACGTTTTACTTGGGATCGGTCTGGAATGAGACGCCGCTCCCGGCGATCTTCCAGGCGGATATCGATTCGACCACCAAAACGTTCGTCTGGATGGGGGTGAATCTGTGGCGGTATGCTTGGGATTTATCCACCTACGCACCTAAGCAAGCCTTCACGGACAAATATGGGTTTCGGTTGCTCAGTTATTCCGGCGAAACCCATCCCAAGGTCATTTACAAAGATACGGAATTGTTGAAAGAGCCGTTTGATCTGGGTTTGTCTCGTGTCGAAGTGGTCGATGAAGTCAAAGCCAAGGTTCTTGCGACTTGCCTTGATAATACAGGAAAGGCTTGGCCCTATATCGTCCAGAGTTCCAACTTCTGGTTCGTGGGCGATATGCCGATGGTTTCAACGACCTTCGAAAATCGTTCACTGGCATTTCAAGATCTGCTCCACGACATGCTTGGAATTCAGCATGCGGAGCAACACCGCGCCTACTTTCGCATTGAGGATGTCGGCCCGGAAGCGGATGTGCCCACCTTGGCCAATCTCAGACAGGCACTCAAGGCGGCAGCAGTGCCTTTCACGATTAGCATGATTCCGAGGTATCGCGATTGGTCTGGAATTTATAACAATGGAATAGCGGAAACCGTAACAGTCACCGCGAATTCGACCTTCACCAAGGAAATGAAGCTTTGGGTCCAAGCTGGAGGCCAAGTTCTTCAGCATGGAACCACTCACCAAGTTAATGGGCTTTTGAATCCCTACACGGGAGTGAGTGGCGACGATTACGAGTTTTACCGGGTAACAGCTGATAGTTCGGGAAATCTTAAGCTTGTGGGTCCGCTAAGCGGCGACTCAACGACGTGGGCACAAAATAGAGTCGTGACGGGTCAGAATATTCTAAAAAAGGCGGGATTCACTCCCGTTGGCTGGTTGACCCCGCACTACTTGGCTTCGAGTGTGGATTACAAGGTTTTCGCCAGCTTTTATCCTTTTGCCTGTGACCGAGCCATTTTCTTTTTTCCAGACGGTAAAGGAATTACGCAAGCCACAGAGCTGAACTCTCCCTATATCTATCGAGATACATACGGATTGAAGCGCATTCCCGAAAGTATTGGATACATCGATCCTGTGGGATGGTATGAGCTCCAGCCACCGAGTCTTTCGGCTGATCTCATCAGGCGCGCCAAGGCTCTCAAGGTCGTCCGCGATGGCTGGGCTGGATTTTACTTCCACTGGTATTTGGATCCTACCGAGCTGAGCAAAACCATCACCGGACTTAAGGAGATCGGCTACCAGTTCGTCCCGCTGAACGGAACCCTTAAATAGGAAACAACCTTAGAATAAAATAACGAAAATATGTGCGGAATTATTGGATGCATCGGTGAAGCAGCCGCCCAGCCCTTCTTAATCGAAGGGCTGGGTCGGTTGGAATACAGGGGCTATGACTCGGCAGGCGTGGCCATCTGGAATGGGAAAGATATTCAAACACGAAAAAGTGTCGGAAGGGTCTCTCGTTTAGCGGAGGCTCTGAATGATTCACCGCTTGATGGGGATACTGGCATCAGTCACACGCGCTGGGCTACACACGGAGCTGTCACAGAGCAAAATGCGCACCCCCATTTTGATGCCTCGGGACGCCTCGCTCTTGTGCATAACGGAGTTCTAGAAAATCATAAGACCCTTCGTGATGGGCTGCGCGAGCGGGGGCACGCCTTTGTGTCGCAAACGGATACGGAAGTCCTCGCTCACTTGATAGGTGAGGCATTCGATAACTCTCCCGTTCAAGATCGAGAAGCGCTTGTGGCAGCGGTCAGGTATGCATTGGGCCAAGCGCTTGGGACATACGGCATTGGCCTCCTTCATGCATATACAGGTCGCTTTTTAATAGCGGCTCGCAAGGGAAGTCCGCTCATCGTGGGATTCGGAGATGGCGGGCAATTCCTCTCTAGTGACGTTGATGCCATTGCCGACTGGGTGAATGAGGTCATTTATCTGGAGGATGGGGATATCGCAACGCTTGATGGGAATAGCTATGAGGTTCACAGGGTGTCGGGCGGCGAGGCCACGTCGCCGGCTCCCGTGAGGGTCGAGGTTCCTCCCAAACGTGAGGGCAGGGGCAGGTATGCCCACTTCATGCATAAAGAAATTCATGAGCAACCCGATACGCTACGAGAGGCGATGAAGGGGAGGCTTGACCGCGAGGGGGCTACTGCAACGTTTAGCGGACTCCAGCGAACGAATGAGGAACTAAGAGAGTGGCATCGGATCGTCTTAATTGGATGTGGAACGACCTACCATGCAGCTCTCGCTGGGGAATCGCTTATCGAGGCGCTGGCCCGTATTCCAGTCGAGTGCGAATACGCCAGCGAGTTTCGGTATCGAAATGTGCCGCTCGATTCAAGAACGGCTGTTTTTGCGATGAGCCAAAGCGGAGAGACGGCGGATACCATTGCGGCCCTTCGTGAGAGCAAGCGGAAGGGAGCTCCGACACTCGGAATTTGCAATAATGTCATCAGTACGATTGCTCGCGAAAGCGAAGGCGGGATAGGACTGCGGGCGGGTTTAGAAATCGGCGTTGCGGCGACAAAGACATTCACGTCCCAGGTTGTCGCTCTCTCGATGTTGGGTCTCCTGCTTGGGCGAATACGGGATCTCCCACATTGTGAGGGGATGGATATCATCCGGGGCTTAGAGAGCCTTCCGGAACTCGTAGCGCGAACATTGGAACTCGATGAGGAAATTTCGCGCATTGCTGCCAAATACGTTTCTGCAAGGAACTTCCTCTTCATGGGGCGACAGGCCAACTTCTCGATCGCTCTCGAAGGAGCTCTTAAAATGAAAGAGATCAGCTATATTCCGGCATCGGGATATCCTAGTGCCGAACTCAAGCACGGCGTCATCGCTTTGGTGAACGAGGAAACGCCATCCATTTTTCTAGCCCCGCAGGATGGGGTTTATGAGAAAAACCTCAGCAACATCGAGGAGGTGAAGGCCCGTAAAGGACCAGTCATCGCGATAGGAACCGAAGGCGACGAAACACTCACCAGCCTGTGTGATGATGTGATTCTACTTCCGCAAGTGCCGGACTTTCTGTCTCCGGTGCTGAATGTGATACCCCTCCAACTCTTTGCCTACCACATCGCTGTGGCGCTCGGGTGCGACGTCGACAAGCCCAAGAACCTCGCCAAAAGCGTGACTGTGGAGTGAGAAAATTTGGGGGGGCACCTCCACGCTCACTATGGGGGAGGCGCGTAAGCGCTCGCCTGCGAATGTGCGCATCTGGGTGCCTAGTTGTCGCTTGAGCTGAACCTCAGATCGCAAGCTGGGCGGTTTCTCGGCTATGTTTTACGGGCGACGATGTAGACCTCACCAAACCAACCAGGCACTAGCCGACCCCACGCAAGGTTGAATTGCTGCCACCACCGATGGTCCTCTAAGAACATCCCGCTTGCTCGTAGGAAAAAGGCACCCCGTGCTTCCTCTATTTCGCAACCATTAAGGCGCGCGGCCTTATTGAAGCGCTGAGCCGAGAGAGCTGAGACGTGGCCATTGGAATTGGTATGAGAGCGCAGGCGTGGTTCTCTCAAAGGAATGAATGGGTGAAGGTGCGAGGGAAATCCAGCGATCAACGTCGCGCCAGACGGCAATCGTGAGACGAGCGATTCTATTGCTTTCTCGGGATCAAAGAGATGCTCGAGGACATGCAGTAATACATAAACGTCGCAGTCGTGAGGAATTTTCTCTGGCTCTGACTCGAAGTTCGCTTCGATCAACCCGTCATAGGGAACCTTTGCCAAGTCATCGTGCAGAAGTTTGATATCTACACCGATCCATTTATTAATAACTTTGGTCGGGTTGACGCTAAGATGTCCAAGGCCGCTCTGCATGTAACGGAGCATTAGACCATGAGCGATCCCGATTTCGCATATATTGAGCGGTCGGCCTTGACGGGTTGCTTCACGACCCAGCCAGTGGAAAGGGATGAAGTATCGCAATAGTCGCGAGGGATACCTACGAGAGCGTTGTCGCGAGGAGAGTCTGAAATTGAGGTCTTGGGCAATTGGGATGTTTATGTCGTGGTGCCAATTGGAGGGTGCAGGACAAAAAAGTTAGGCTGCTAATTTGATGTCTGGGTTTTCCCATCGTCTGGCCTTGAGTTGTTGAATTGCGTTGATGGTTTTGAGTTCTTTCCATGCGTCATCAAAGTTTTGACCAAGGACTAAGCAACGAAGACTCAATATGTTTTCGGCACCGGTCTGACTCCAAAACATGCCGGACTGCTTGAGTCGGCGACCAACGACAGTTTTGCAGCCGGCTTCGACGACCCCAGAACCGATGAAAAGCCCCTCTTGGCGGTAGCGCCCGTAGTGGGTTCGCGTGGAATGGCTCTCAAGGTAGTTGATCTGGTTCTGGATGGCATCGCGTTTTGATTGGTGCCAATCCGGATTGGCGTTAAGGAGGGCGCGGGATTCGGCCAGAAGAGCGATAGGGCTGGAATATTTCATTTCGTGACACCACAGGGCGCGCAGGGAAGCCGCTTGATCAGGATCTTTTTCGTGGATGGCGGCGGCGAGTTGTCCGACATGTTCGCAGGCGTGGTAGAAGTCGAGGATTTCAATAGCATCAGGGAAGGTGAGGCGGGCGTTTTCCCAAATCCACGCCGCACCATCGCCAATGAAGACGACCCGTTTGGCATGGTCGAGTCCGCGCCGCCGGGCTTCCTGATGGAGCAGAACGGCGATTTCGCGGCATCCCTGGTAGGTGCCGACATAGCTCGTGGAGTCCGGATCGCGCAGGGGACAGCCATCCTCGTCGCGCAAGGGGTTGCCCTGTGCATCGAGGTCGGTTTGGGTAAAGACGCATCCGAGTTTTGCCTCGCGGGTGCGGGCGCTGCCATCCTGCTGTCGGCCTTTGCGCCCGCGAAGTTCTTCTGGGCGCATGGGGGTGCCCGTGCCATCGCATGAAACGTAGAGCACGTCAATGGATGCGGGATGAGAGGTCGCTACATTGATGCCACCGAGAGCTGTGCGCAGTTTGGGGGCTACGGTGGCGACCATGCGGCCCAAGTCACGTGCGTCGAAGCTCAATCCGGCGTAGGCGAAGAGGTCCGCTGCCGCCTCTTGGTAGGAACCCGCGCGACTGGCGGCTCTGGACATGAGCTTGGCAACTGCGGGCGTGCAGGCTCCTTCCAAGCCGAGGGCCTCGTCGAGAGGGAAGCGCCCACCGCCGCTCTTGGCGTGATGCAGATAGTTACGTCGCAGTTCAAGGGGACCGAAGAGGGAGTGGATAGTGCGAATGCGATTACGGTGAATGCTTTCGAATGCTGCGGGCGGCTCGCTGTCGGGCAGCAACTCACGGTCGTTGTAGAGTTCGGCTATGATCCGCTGGCCGTCGCGCAGCAGGGCTTCGCGCAAACCGGTCTCGATCCATTCGGAACTTTCGCCCAATCCGGGCGATCTTAGGCTCGCTTTGGCTTTCGCGATAAAGGCTTCTGTTTCGGCGAAGCGCTCCGCACACGTTTCGGTCTGGAGTTTTTTTTACTCTCTGCACTTTCGCCAGAACCGTCCTTGGCGGAACGCAGTTGGAGAGTGCACTCGATGTTGATGCGAGCCAGTTCGCCGGTGAGCTCCTCGTAGAGCTTGGCGTTGTCGATGTCTTCGCGCAGCTGAGCAGCCTCAGCGGCAGGAACCCGTCGACTGATGTTGCGACCATCGCGCCAAACTTGATGCTTGTAGTAAGGGCCGATGCGGCGAGTGCCTGCGGCATCCGGATCGGGACGCTCTCGCCATTCTTCGGCAAGGGTTCCAGACTGCATGGTGGTAATGGCAGCAATTTGATCGAGCAAGGATTTACGATGGGATTGATGGGATGAATTTGAGCTCATACTTGATGCATCATGTCTAGCAGCTAGACAATAATCAAGCTAAAAAAATAGAAGCTCTGAAGGGATCACTAACTTTTTTGTCCTGCACCCAAAATCGTCCGCATTGGCATTTTGTGCTTGCCCCAACTCCCCCCAAATAAGATGGTGTGAGGGTGTTTGAGTTAGCGCTACACAGCTTGCCTCGGGTTGAACTTGGTTTTTTTCTCGGCAGCAAGAAGGTACCGTACAATTTGTAGCACAAACGCAAAAAGCAAGTCATCAAAGCCTCCTAAGCCTTTGATTGACAGAACCGCTCGGGTGGCGAAATTGGCAGACGCGCCAGACTTAGGATCTGGTTCCGCAAGGAATGTGGGTTCGAGTCCCACCCCGAGCACTCCCCTCCTTTTCCTGATTTTGACCGACAACAAAATCACTTTTGTGATTCCAATAAGGCGTGGCAGAGGTGCTTTTTTTCTTCCATCATCAATGAGCCGCACCGCCGGAATGCCCTTGCCTGCTAGACTTCCGAAGGGGTCAAGAAAATATCCCCGAAAAGAAGAAATTATTATCGCCCATAAAAGCTCTTTTTTCTTGAGCTAGGGGGGCTGAATTTTTATTCTCTGAAACCTGTCTGATTAGCCAACTGACAGGATGTGTATAACTTGTGAATAACTTTTTGCCCCAAATTTCTGTTTCGTTTTTGAGATGCCCTCGTATGGCATACATCACGACTGAGACATTTGCCGAGCTCGCACCACGCATACAGGGATTGCCCGGAGGCGATCATCTCCCCAACGACATTTTCTCGACCCCGCACAAATAAAAATGATTAAATCACAAATCGATAGCTGGGAACAAATTTCAAAACGGATCCGCGACAGAGTGAGTTCCGATGGATTTGACCGCTGGTTCTCGGGTGTCCGGATCGCAGCGTTGTCCAGTGACACCGTGACATTATGCGTTCCGAATCCGATCCACCAATTTTTTATCGAGAGCAACTACCTTCCGATCGTGACTGAATCCGTTCAGGCTACTTTGCCGAATGTGAGCAAAGTGGAATTCACTTCTTCTAACGAAGTGGATATGGCACCTCGTCCAGCGGCCCCGACACCCAAGGCTCCGCGAGAGAAGGCGCCGGCCACGTTGGCTGGCGCGATGAACCCACGAAATACTTTTGACGCATTTGTGGTAGGATCAAACAGCGAGTTCGCTCACTCGGCTGCTTTGGCAGTGGCGAAGTCGCCGGCGACGACCTACAACCCGCTTTTCATTTATGGCGTGAGCGGATTGGGCAAGACCCATCTGCTCCACGCGATCGGGCACCATGTCCAGGCAACCAACAAGTCGGCAAAGATTGTTTACCTTTCCAGTGAACAGTTTACAAATGAGTTCATTGATGCCATCCAGCACGGAACGCTCGTCAAATTCCGTAAGAAATACCGTCAGGCTGACGTTCTTCTGATTGACGATATCCAATTTTTTGCGGGCAAGGAACGTTCGCAAGAGGAATTTTTCCACACGTTCAACGCGCTCCACGACGGCCATAAGCAGATCATTCTTTCGAGTGACCGCCCGGCGAGTGAGATTGAAAAGCTAGAGCACCGTTTGGTTTCCCGCTTCGAGTGGGGCATGACGGCGGAAATCCAACCCCCGGATACCGAGACACGCATCGCGATTCTGCGCAGCAAGGCCGAGGGGCTTAATCTCAAGCTCGAGCCTTGGATCATTGAGTTTCTAGCGGACAAAATCCGCAACAACGTCCGCCGCCTCGAAGGCGCCCTCATGCGAGTGGCTTCGTACACTTCCTTGAGCGAAAAACCCATCACCCAAGAGTCGATTGAGAATCTCTTACGTGACATTTTCCAAGAGCAAGCGCGCAAAACAATCACCATCGATGCGATCCAACGCCGCGTGGCCGAGCACTTCGACGTCAGGTTGGCAGATATGACCAGCAAGCGTCGTCAGGCCAACATTGCCTTCCCTCGCCAGATCGCCATGTTCCTCTCGCGCCAGCATACAAGCTCTTCGCTCTGCGATATCGGAGACGCCTTTGGCGGCAAAGATCACGGAACCGTCATCCACGCCTGCAAACTCGTGAAAAAGCGAATGGAAGCAGACGAAAAGACCCGGCAGATCGTCGGCATGCTCGACAGCAAGCTCCAACGCTGATTTGGGGCCCGCTCCCGCTTGAGTAATGGACATTGTTTACTTTGACCTCGAGACCCAGAGGACCGCAAATGACGTAGGTGGCTGGGACAAAAAGCACGAGATGGGCATGTCCGTGGGGGTGACCTACAGCACGAAGGACGAGCGGTATGAGATTTTTGGTGAGAATCAGGCCGATGCGCTCATCAAGCGCCTCCAGCGCGCTGATCTGGTCGTTGGCTACAATGTGATTCGTTTCGATTACGAGGTTCTCATGGGCTACACGATCCTCTCACTTCCGGAAGCTTTGGTGACGCTTGATCTCTTGGTGGAAATAGAAAAATCCGCCGGCCACCGCCTCAAACTCGACGATGTCGCCATGGGCACACTCGGAGTGGGTAAAACCGCCGAGGGGCTTGAAGCCATACGCTGGTGGCGCGAAGGCAAAATGCTGGAAATCGCGAAATACTGCTGCTTTGACGTCAAGGTAACGCGCATGGTTCACGAATACGGTGCCCAGAATAAAGAAATTTTTTACCACGACCGCTTCGGCCGCAAGCAACGTCTGGAGATCAACTGGCGCTCATGATTCAAGCGCTCAAAGTCCCCAAAAACATTTGGTATCTGTATTGGATCGACCTTGAGGAATCCGTCCCAGCGCCAGTCGGGAAGGATTGGTTCATCCCCACGCTCGTGGTCATTTGCGACCGATCCGGAACTCCCGTCGCCCCACCGGAGATCATGGAGGAACTCGATCAGGCCCGGATCGAAACCACTCTCTACAAGATTTTCGACAAGACCCCGCCGCCCGATCATCTCCTGATCCCCGAAAGCCCCGATTGGGATCACGAGGCATGGAAAGAATTCTCCACCGAATGCAAATTGGAAATCCGCTTCCAACCCGGAGATAAAAGCGCTCCAGACGATCTGAAAAATGTCACACGCATGGTGGTTTTGCAGGCTGACCGGGGCGACCCCCCCCCCCCCTCCCCAAGCGAGGTAGCTTGGGGCCTCACCCGCACAGCCCTCCGAGTCCGCTCCCAGTCAAAGCGGTTGAAACTTTTGAATCTCGCTCTCGCGAAGGATCCCGACTGCTCTGTTGCTAGGATCGAGTTGGCCGACATGGAATTTCAAAGTGCGAACTGGAAAGCCTGCCGCGAAGCCTACGAAGAGATCATCCAACGCGAAGGCGAGCGGCGCAACGATCCCTCAACTCTTTGGTGGGTCGATAAAGATACACGCCCATACCTGCGGGCCATCTACGGTCGGGCCATGACGGACTGGCATCTTTCGCGATTCACCGAGGCCGCGGTTGGCCTTGAGGACCTCTTGATTTGCAATCCCTCCGACAACCAAGGCTCCCGCTTTTTGATACCCATGCTTCACCTTCTGGCCGAATCGCCAGAAAAAGCCTCCCTCTATTTTAAAAACTACGCGGATACCTACCCGCGCGATTTCAAGGAACCCTCGTTCCTTTTTGGATGGGCTATCACCGCCTCACTCGAAGGTCAGGAGGCCTTGGCCCGCGAGAAATACATCGAAGGCATCCTGCGTAATATTTACATCGCGCCGATGCTGCTGGAACTCGAAGAGCCATCGCGCAGCACGTGGTTCCCTGGCGATCGGGCCGAACCGAACTACGCCTCGGAATTCACGCAGAGCTATGCGTTGCTCTGGGATCGGGAACCAGGTGCGCTGCGCATCCTTCGCGAGGTCTACCAAGAAATGCTACCTCGCCTAGAGAAGATCGTTCAACACCGCGAGTTGATGACGGATTTTCAGGATCAACGCTACGAGCCCGACTTCAAAACCAAGTGGCAACATTTCGTCACCGAGGAGGAGCGCCTCACCACACCTTGAGCAACGCAGGGTCATACCTGCTCGATTTGCAGGAGAAACTCGGCGGCTCGATTCCAGCGGAGCGCTTCATGCAAGAGGCCCTCTACCATCCCTCATTCGGATATTATAGCTCCCGCATTCGCACAGTCGGTCGCCGTGGCGACTTCTCAACCTGGGCGACACTTGACTCCTCGCTCGCCCTCGCTGTCTCCCATTGGATCAAAAAAGAAACCCCTCGGCATGTGATCGAGATCGGCGCTGGCAACGGCGCACTCGCCAAGGACATCCTTCGCCGCCTTGGTTGGTGGACACGATTGCGCACGACCTACCACATTGTCGAAATCTCCGCCCCACTTCGCGCGATACAAAAGGAATGCCTTCGCGGATTCCGTATCGTCTGGCACGACAGCGTGGAATCGGCGCTCCAGTCATCGCGTGGCCACGCCCACATCTTCTCGAACGAACTCCCAGACGCCTTCCCCTGCCGCATTTTTCAGAAAACCGAGGCTGGGTGGATGGAACTGCATCTCCGCATCGCAGATGGAAAAATCTCCGAGCAACTCGTCAGTGCCACCCTGCCGGAATCAAGTATTTTCGACCATCCCCACCCTCTCGGTCAACGGGTCGAAATCCACGAAAGCTATCGCTGCTGGCAAGAAGCCTGGGCACAGGGCTGGATATCGGGTGCCATCCTCACGATGGATTATGGTGACCGGTCGAAGACACTTTATCATCGGCGACCAGCAGGCTCACTACGTGGATACGCCGTCCAGCTACACCTCGCCGGAAACGAGGCTTTTCAAAACCCCGGGTGCTGCGACATCACCGCCGACGTGAATTTCACCGATCTCGAAAAATGGGGAACCGATCTCGGATGGAAAACGGAATCCCACTTTACCCTCACCGAATTTTTTAACCAACAAGGTGCCGTTGGATCGCTTCCAATGGCATTCCGCGAAGCAGGCGAGGCCTTTCGCGCGCTCATTCAACGTCGTTCCAATAAATAAACATTACATCAGTGCTTTTTTTTGTCTTTTGAGTTGCCTGAGATCGCCGGTGTGTTATCAAATCCACCCTC
>JBILZC010000111.1:0-6792 GCA_044377415.1 Terrimicrobiaceae bacterium
TGACCATCTCCGCTACGGAAATCAGCCAGTCCTCCACAACCGTGGCAGCCGCTCTCGAGGAGATGTCCTCATCGATCCAGGAAGTCGCACGCAATTGCACCCAAGAATCCGAAATCGCCCGCAAGGCTGATACACAGGCCCGCCAAACACGCGACCTCATGATCAAACTCGATGAATCCGCTCGCCAAATCGGCAAGATCGTGGAACTCATCAACCAGATCGCGGAGCAAACCAACCTCCTCGCCCTCAACGCCACGATCGAAGCCGCCAGCGCCGGTGAAGCCGGACGCGGATTCGCCGTCGTCGCTAACGAGGTGAAGGAACTCGCGCGTCAATCCGCCGCAGCCACCGAAGATATCCGCCGTCAAGTTACACTTATACAAGACAACACGGCGAATTCGATGAATGCGATCGATGATGTCGCCGACGTGATTGAACAGGTTAGCCAGATCGCCTCGAGCATCGCTGCTGCCGTGGAGGAACAATCCGCCACCACCTCGGAAATCGTCCGTTCGCTCCACATTGTGACCTCCTCAACCATGGCTCTATCTGAAAATGTCAAAAATGCTTCGTTGGGAGCGGATGAGGTGTCGCGCAACATTCATGGTGTCTCCCAAACCGCGGGTGAATCCGCCAAGGGTGCCTCACGCATCACAACTAGCGCCGGGGAACTCAGCCACCTTGCAGGCTCGCTTGGCCTCTTGGTGAATAAGTTCAAGTTGTAATCCACCTTATTCCCGACCATGCGCATTCTCGTTGTCGACGACTCGGCCCTCTACCGTAAGATTCTTACCGATGCCGCCTCCAGCGCGCTTGGAACGGAAGCTGTAGCCGTCTCCAATGGCGAGTCTGCCCTTAAAAAACTTGAGTCCGAGAAATTCGACCTCGTTCTGCTGGATGTTTTCATGGATGGCATGAACGGCCCCCAAGTGCTCGAAAAAATCAAAGTCCTCTATCCCAAATTGGCCGTGATCATGGTCAGTGGGGCCACAGGTCGTGATGCGGAAATCACGATAAACTGCCTGTCCAATGGAGCGATTGATTTCATCCCTAAACCGGTGGGTTCCTCCTTTGAAATGGTGGCGGAAACTCTCAAGGCCGATATCTCTAAGGCTGTATCCCTAGCAAGGTTGCCTTCTTCCACTACCGCTTCTTCTTCAAAAATCGAGGCACCACGCGCGCCAGAACCCACCCCCTACCACAAGCCCAAACGTCTCCAGCCACCCGCTTTTCCGGAATTGCTTCTCATCGGCGTCTCGACCGGCGGCCCGCTCGCACTTTCCAAGATTTTTCCCATCCTTTCCGCAAAAATTCCAGTTCCTATTCTGATTGTGCAGCACATGCCCGCAGGTTTCACGAAGTCGCTGGCGATGCAACTGGACAGATCCTCGGATCTCACGATCAGTGAAGCTATGGAGGGTGATATCGCGACTCCAGGTCATACGCTCATCGCACCGGGTGGATTTCACATGGAAGTCCAACGCAATGCCGTTGGGAAATTCCAAGTCCATCTCACCAGCGCCCCATTAGTCCATTCCTGTCGCCCTTCGGTGGATGTGCTCTTCAACTCTGCCGCAAAGTGCAACCTCCGAGGCGCCATTGCAGTGATCCTCACCGGAATGGGATCGGATGGCGCCGACGGAGTGGCGAGCTTGAGGGCGGCCTGCTCGAGTTGGTGCATCGCACAGGATGCCGCCACATCGACTGTCTACGGGATGCCAAAAGCAATAGTCCAGAGGGATTTACACGACGAGATCCTGCCACTTCATGAGATAGCCCCTCGCATCAACAAGCTCTTCAGAATTTAAAGGTCGGCGATCACCAAGGGCCAATGTTTGATTTCTCAAAAAATCCAAGTCACTTAGCTCTGCTTTCCCGTTATGTGGCCGAATCTTGCTGCATCCACCTCGGGGAGGAAAAACGCTACCTCTTCGAGGCCCGTCTCGGCACGATTATTTCCGAAAGCGGAGCCAGTGACATCCCGGAGTTCATCGCCCTCGCCAACGCCGATAGCGCGGGTCGCCTGCGCGACAAAATCATCGACTCCATGACCACCCATGAGACCTACTGGTTTCGGGATGCGCGCCCTTGGGAATCCCTTGAAAAATTCATCCTGCCCGAATTGGGAAACCTCCTGCGCAAAGGTCAAAAATCACATATCCGGATCCTGAGCGCCGCTTGCTCCAGCGGCCAAGAACCCTACTCGATCGCACTCCTCCTGAACAATCTTAAAGCAAACGGCCAACTCGAGGGCGTGAACCTATCCTCCTTCGAGATCACCGCATTCGACATTTCCCCCGGAACCCTTTTAATGGCGTCCATGGGACGCTACAGCCAACTCGAAATCTCCCGCGGCCTCCCCGAATACTGGAAGAATAACTACTTCGAGCCCACCCACTCAAACACGTGGACATTAAAATCAAATGTGCGCTCGATGGTCACCTTTAAACGCAAGAACCTGCAGGACAACTTAAATAGCCTCGGTTCTTTCGATCTTATACTTTGCCGGAATGTGGCCATTTATTTTGAAGAGCATTTCAAACGCGATCTCTTCACCCGCTTGGCACAAATCCTCTTCAAAGATGGCCGCCTCATGCTTGGAGGAACGGAAACCCTATTATCCCATCAAGATCTATTTCAGCCCGAACAGATCGGCGGATCGTTCTTTTATCGAAAAAAAATCTAAAGCCCACATCCTATCAGCCAACCATTAAATCCTATGGCCAACCTACAAATCCAACCCGCAGCCAATAGCAAAACCGACTCATTCGACAAACGGATCGACAGCATCCGCCACCTCTCCAAGAGCATCTCGAGTAAGATGAAAAACTCTCTTCGGAAGATCGACGAGATCAACATGCGCGTCCGTCTGCTCTCTTTCAACGCCCAAATCCAGGCCGCAAAAGCCGGAGAGGCGGGTCGCACGTTCGCCGTCGTTGCCAACGAAATAGGCACCCTCTCGACAAACACCGCCCAAGTCGCCGAGGGTCTCGCTGAAGAGACCAAAAATGATATCAACCAACTCTCCGAGATCAGCAACTTTCTCGCCGTCGTACGCGGTGGACGTCTCGTTGACCTCGCCCATACAAATATCGACCTCATAGACCGGAACCTTTATGAGCGTTCCTGCGATGTGCGCTGGTGGGCCACCGATTCGAGTGCGGTGGGTGCCTTTGCTAATCCAGGCCCTGACTCGTCACGCCACGCCTGCGAACGCCTGGGCGTGATCCTGAATGCGTACACAGTCTATTTGGATATCGTTCTTTGCGACCTCAATGGCATGGTGATAGCTAACGGCCGTCCCTCAAGATACAAATCCATCGGAATGAGTGTGGCCGCCAACGAGTGGTTCCGTAAAGCTCGCCACTCGACAAGCGGAGACGACTTCGGCTTCGAAACCGTGCACGCCTCACCCCTCGTCCAAGGCCAGCACATCCTCGCTTACTCTTGCGGTGTACGGCGCGACGGCCAAGCCAATGGCGAAATCATTGGCGTGATCGGCATTCTCTTTAACTGGGAGGCCCTCGCCCAAACCATCGTCCAGCAAACCCCTCTCTCACCGTCCGAAAAAGAAACCACGAGGGTTTGCATCATCGACAAAACCGGAAACATCCTCGCCGATACCAAAAATGCGATTCTTAAGGAACGCATCGATATCTCCCACCTTGAATCAATCCTTTTGCAAGGGAGGGGATTCACCAATTCCGAGCTACGCGGAAGCCCCACACTCTTCGCCGTCGCTACCTCGTCGGGATACGAGACCTACTCGACAGGTTGGTACTCCATCATCATTCAAACCCTTAACTCTTGATATTGCATCGTCATGAAAATTCTCGCAGTTGATGATTCCATGCTGGTACGCCGCATTGTGGCGTCCGCCGCCTCGGTGATCGGTGCAGAGTGCATAGGCGCCTCGGATGGCTTGCTCGCAA
The DNA here is from genome assembly GCA_044377415.1 of Terrimicrobiaceae bacterium. Lineage (GTDB taxonomy): Bacteria > Verrucomicrobiota > Verrucomicrobiia > Chthoniobacterales > Terrimicrobiaceae > UBA967. The sequence continues at coordinate 3,933 of JBILZC010000111.1, forward strand.
TCGAAACATTGGAATCCGACCCTCACGGTTTCTCTCTCGTGTGTCTTGACTGGAATATGCCAAACATGAACGGTCTAGAATTTCTCCTCCACATCCGCGCCGATGAACGCTGGAAAAAAATCCCCGTTCTCATGCTCACCACCGAGGGCAGTCGCGACGCCGTTATGAAAGCCATCAAAGCCGGGGCCACGGCTTATATGACGAAGCCTTTTTTCGAAAAAGATCTCACCGCCAAAATGCTAAACTGCCTCGGCTTGGGCTTTGACTATTGAGACGGATCTGAAAAAGGGTCTTCTCTAGCACAGACAAAATAAATCTGGGGAAGTGACTTCCCATCATTAACCCAAGATTCTCACGGTCGACCGGAAACCCGCTTAAAACCGAGGCGGTCTTTCCAATGGCACTACAACCCCCTCAGGTTGGGATTTCGGTTTTTTTGGTCGGAAAAGCCGCATTTCGGGCATGACGCGAGGAAGTGTGGGCGAGATTCGCAATAAGAAATCCCGCACGACCTTTCTGGATGAGGAGGTGCTGGAAGTAACGCCTAATACCATTGGCACTTTGAAATTAGACTTTGCAGCGCAAAAGAAGGGGCATGGCCGTCTCGGCCGTGTGGAGACTGGCCTACTTGCTCGCACCCTACCCATCGTAACCAAGGAGCACGCCAACGCACACAGGCGGTGCCTCCGGCTCGTAGAGCCTACGGATCGGAGAGACGCACTGTGCCCCTCTCCTAAAATCCAAATGCAAGCTGCTTTTGGTATAAGCTCGCCCTAGGTCACTTTTCGTTGAGAGCTGCCACGCCGGGCAAGGATTTGCCTTCGAGAAGCTCGAGGGAGGCGCCACCGCCTGTCGAACAATGGCTAACCTTATCGGCGACACCGAATTTTTTGGCGGCTGTGGCTGTGTCTCCCCCGCCTACAACGGTGATCGCGCCAGCTTCAGTTGATGCGGCTACGGCTGCGGCCATGGATTTCGTGCCTTCGGCAAATTTCTCAAATTCAAAGACGCCGGCTGGTCCGTTCCAGATGATGGTTTTCGCGCGGGCGATGGCATCGGCGAAAATTTGGCGGGAGCGTGGTCCGCAATCTAGGCCCTCGAGTCCGTCAGGGATACCTGTGGTATCATCGGCCGCGCCGGTGGTGGCGTCGGGAGAAAACTTGTCGGCGGTGATGTAATCGACGGGCAAGTGGATTTTCACGCCACGGGCATTCGCTTTTTCCATGAGTTCGGCAACGATCTTGGCACCTTCGGGATCGAAGAGGCTGTTGCCAATGGGCATGTTTTCGAGAACCTTTTTGAAGGTATAAGCCATTCCACCACCAATGATGATTTCGTCAGCGGTGTCGATGAGGTTTCGGATGAGCGGGATTTTGTCAGCAATTTTGGCGCCACCGAGGATGGCGAGAAGCGGGCGCTTGGGGTTATCGAGTACAGCGGCAAAGGCATCCAGTTCCTTCTGCATCAAAAATCCAGCTACTTTTTCAGGCAAATCAACTCCGACTACGGAAGAGTGCGCGCGATGGGCGGTGCCGAAGGCATCGCTCACAAACACGTCACCCAACTTTGTGAGGCTGGCGCGGAAAGCAACGACCTTTTCTGGATCGGCCTTCGTCGATGATCCATCTTCGTTTTTGACTTTTCCTTCCTCTTCAATATGGAAGCGCAGATTCTCCAAAAGAACAACTTCTCCGGCCTTAAGTGCGGCACACGCAGATTCAACTTCAAGGCCAACGCAGTCCTCGAGAAAACGCACGGGGCGTCCTAGTACTTCCGAAAGTTTTTCCGCAACAGGCTTGAGCGAATATTTGGCAACACGCTGACCGTTCGGGCGACCGAGGTGGCTCATCAATACAACACTGGCGCCTTGTTCGAGTGCATATTGGATCGTTGGAATGGCCGCAACGATGCGCTGCGTGTTGGTGATGGCTCCGGTTGCTTTGTCTTGAGGAACATTGAAGTCAACGCGAATCAAAACGCGCTTGCCGAAGAGAGAAATGTCTTTAATGGATTTTTTCATAGCGAATGGAAAATGGGTAGGAGGGGAAATGTAGGAGTCTTAAAAAAGAATGACCACAGAGTTCACGGAGCACACAGAGACTTTAGTTTCCTCCGTGCTCTCCGTGTCCTCTGTGGTCAATCAATCGTTTTGTTTAATTATTTGGCGATGACGCGAACCATCTCGAGAACTTTGTTCGAGTAGCCCCACTCGTTGTCATACCAGGAAACAAGTTTCACAAAGGTGGAGTCGAGTGCGAGGCCAGCTTCGGCGTCGAAGACAGATGTGTTCGTCTCACCACGGAAATCGGTGCTCACAACTTTCTGGTCAGTGTAAGCGAGAACGCCCTTCATAGCGCCTTCGGAGGCGGCTTTGATGACAGCGCAGATTTCTTCGTATGAAGCGGGTTTTTCGAGCTCGACGGTGAGATCGACCACGGAAACATCGGAGGTCGGCACACGGAATGCCATACCGGTGAGTTTTTTGTTCAGAGCAGGAATCACCTTGCCCACGGCTTTGGCGGCGCCAGTCGATGATGGAATGATGTTTTCCAAGATGCCGCGACCGCCGCGCCAATCCTTGCTGCTCGGGCCGTCCACGGTCTTCTGAGTGGCTGTGGCTGCGTGAACAGTCGTCATGAGACCACGCTTGATGCCGAAGGTGTCGTTGATCACTTTAGCGAGCGGAGCCAAGCAATTCGTCGTGCAGCTGGCATTCGAAATAATGGCTTCGCCAGCGTAGGATTTGTCATTCACGCCGTAAACAAACATAGGCGTTTCGTCTTTCGACGGAGCAGACATGATCACTTTCTTGGCGCCGGCTTTGAGGTGGGCTTCGGCAGAGGCATGATCCAAGAACAAG
>JBILZC010000113.1:0-6655 GCA_044377415.1 Terrimicrobiaceae bacterium
CTGGCGGGGAACCTCCACAATGGTTGCATCCACAATCGATCCTGCTTTGGCAAAAACCCCTTCTTGCTCTAGTTTAGCATGGAAAAGGTCGAATAATTCTCGCTCGATACCTTTTGTTGCCAATTGAGCCCTGCACCACCCGCCTTGAGACTGATCAGGAAAATGCCGGCACCTTCGTGGTTTTGGAAAGAGTCAACCAGTGAGCCGCGATCCTCGGTTTGCCCAGTAAGCATAAAGGATGGCCATTCTCGTTGGGTTATTTCATCGCGAATGATTTCGAGCATTTCGAGAAACTGCGAGAACACGAGAACCTTCTGGCCTTCCTCCATGAGAGGCTCCAACAATTCCATGAGGGCCGAAACCTTCGTGCTTTCTTCACTCTGGGATTCCTTTTTTGCTTTTTTGGATGAAGTTTCAAGGCCAAGAAGTCGTGGATGACAGCAAATCTGACGGAGCCGCAGGAGGCTGGTGAGGATGTTGAATCGGAGCTTGTCGAGTTGTTTGCTGGTTTCCACCTTTAGCAACTGAGCGCGTGCGCGCTTGAGTTCGGCTTTATATAGAGCGGCTTGAGTTCCTTCAAATTCCACAATGATGTCTTCCTCGATGCGGTCGGGCAAATCGCGGGCAACTTCATTTTTTGTTCGGCGGAGTAAAAATGGACGCGTGCGTGCGGAGAGTCGACGACGTGCAAAGAGATCCACCTTACCATCGAAGTTCTTCACAAAATTGGCCCGTTTCCCAAGAACCCCAGGCATGGCAAAAGCAAAGATCGACCATAAATCCAGTAGTCGGTTTTCAATTGGGGTCCCAGTAAGAGCCAAACGATGACGGGCCACCAAAGAACAGGCAGCTTTAGCATTTTGAGAGCTTGGATTTTTGATGGCTTGGGCTTCATCCAAAATCACGGCGCCCCATGTGACGGAGCGCAGCACTTCTTCATTATTGCGAAGCTGGGCGTAATTGATGACAAGAAGGTTAGCATCGGAAATCGCTTTTTTGGAATCGGCGTTGGAGCGGTTCCAAATCTCGACTTTGAGTTCCGGAAAGAATTTTATGCACTCGTTTTGCCAGTTGTCCTGAACCGATTTCGGACAAATCACCAACATGGGTTCAGTGACATTCTTTTCCTTTCTTAACCACGCTATCCAGGTGAGCGTTTGCAGTGTTTTACCAAGGCCCATGTCATCCGCAAGCACGCCACCAAAGTTGTTGGCTGTGAGGTAGGCGAGAAAGTGAAACCCTTCAAGTTGATACGGTCGCAGAGTTGCGGTGATGGCTTCAGGTGCGGGTGGTGTGACGCGGGTCTGTATATCCTCGATGCGACGTTTGATTTGCTGCACTCGCTCGGAACCAAGCAGTGATGTGTTTTTCTTGGTGAGTGATCCGAGTTGCAGTGCATGAAGCCTTTGCTTCTCGTGACTGAAATCATCCACCGCCAGACCGAGATCGGCTAGTTCCTTGATTTGTTCTTCCGAGAGTTGGAAATTCAGTTTTCTCCATCCTTTTCCTTCGATGCGAACCCATTTTCCATTGGCCTTGAGAAGAAGGTTGATCTCTTCTTGGGTAAGCGTGGAGTCATCGACATGCAATACGACACTCAAGTCAAACCAGTCGATTTCTGCGGAGGTTTCTTCAATTTGAATTTGAACATACCCGGCGACATTGCCATCCCTGAGGCTGGCGAGATTGGAATCGAGTTCGACTAGGCATCCCTCCGGGCGCTCGTCGAGCCACGAAATAAACTGCTCTGGCCAGTCCTTGCCCTGAATGCGCTGTTCAGTCCAGATCTCAGAGTAGTCGAATGCCGCAGTCTTCTTTGTCATCTTCCGAAGCCAGAGCGTTGTCGGGGCGATCGTGGACTTTTCTATCTGAATGAACGTGTCATGTGGTGGAGTTTTTTGGGGTTCTGAGGAGCGCCCATTGACCCAGTTTTCTCCATTCCAGAGAAGTGGCACTTGATAATCACCGAAAGTCGTTTTTGCCGTAATTTGCAAATAATCCGTGGCGGCATTGTCATAGTGAAAAATGCGGCAACGCACGACAATATCCGCCGAAATGATTTGGATCTTCTCCGCGAGATGCGAGGGCGGAGACAATTTCAGCTTGGCGAGGGCATTGATACCCTCGTCGGATTCGAGCGCCTTCACTGGAATTCGCTGTGGCCATGAGACAGATTCATTTCCAAATGGCCAGTAATCTAGCGCATAGACACGATCGGAGGAAATGTAGCGAAGTGGTTTCCCTGTCAAAATAGCAAGGGGCGGAAGAGCTATCTCACCACCTTCCGTCTTCAGACTTAGCTCGTAATAGTCGGTTCCCTCTTCAGGACTCGCGAGATTCCAAACAAGGTGCTCACTTGAAAACTCAACCTGGCTCCCATTCCTGCCGACGACATGCGAGTGAAATAAATCCGCACTGCTTGCAAGCTGGCTGAGGGATTTGTTGAGTGACGAGGACATCGCTTTCACATCAGTGGCACGCAATTCACCGTATTTGTCCACCAACGTTCGGATGACAATGTGCGAACCTGCACTCATTTCAGCAGGCGGTTCATCATAGTTGTTTCTAAGGATTAGCGGCTTGAGGTCTTTAGCGCGGGCCAAAGTGAACTCCGATTCGCCAGGATGGCGGATTTCTATAAAGGGGTCGTTTTTCGTGAGTCGAAAGCGAAGCACGGGCGGAGTGTGATCCACTAAAGCCTCAGGATTCTTCCAAGACCCTAAGACGTGGCGCCACTTTTGGGTATCCCTGAGTGCGTCCCATTGATTCTCCAATCGGATAAGCACATCGAGATCGACTATTAACTCGATCGGGGAAGGGACCGGCATATCAACCTTTCGCGCCAATTGGGTGAGGTAAGCTAAATACTCCACTGCGGACTGCGGGGGGTATTGCTCAGGGTAAATCTCATGTGTTTCGGATCTCCAATATGTCGATCGCCCAAGTGCCTTAGAAAAATCGATGATTGAGATAGTCCGTTTTCGGGATTTCCACCAAGAATCCGCCGATTTAAGAAACTTCATCGCGTTGTTCGGCAGTTTTTTTCCAAACTTCAATGGGATCGCTCCAAAGATGGAATCTGGCTCGGTAGCAGTTTGGGACGTTGCGGGATAGGGAGTTTGGGATGACTGGAGTGTTATTTCACTGGCCTGAAAAATGAGAGCTACCACATGAGAGCAAGCCACGCGGGCTTTACAGTCGCACTCACCCGAGGCAACCAGATCCTCAAAGGCAATAGTAACGGAGTATTTCCTTGAACCAAAAACAGAGGCCGATATCCACCCGCTCAGTTTCATTCCATGTGACATTTTCCACAGCCTTGGAACGCCAAAGGAATCGCCCCCTACTAATTTCTTGAGAGCTGATTTCATTCATCAAATCTTCAAGCTTTTTCTCGTACGAAAGAATCGAAGTGGCGCTCGGTTTGTAGGACATAATTTCTGATTAAAACATAGCTCACCAAAATCCCGCAAATTCGTTTTTTTGTGTGGACAAGATTATGCGGCACGTATCGATCTGTTGGTTCGTCCCGTGTTTAGAGTATCTGCGCGACTGCCTGATCTTCATTATTCGAGGTGCAAATTAACCGCCTCGGATCTCATTCTCGGTCTATTTGTTCCAAGAAGCCATACGCGACATCTGGGAGAGAATTCTCCACTCCAAAGGGCCTTAAAAAGGCCCCCCCCTCTCGTGGGAGCGGGGGGGGCCAGATAGCCTATAAAACTAATGGATTACCAGAAGAAGTAGTAGAGAAGGATGGTGCACAGCACTACAGCAACCCCACCCAGTTTTGCAATTTTCGATGATTCCAAAGCAATCAGATCTGTGGCAGGTAACACAACCGGCTTGGCCAGAGGTTTTAATAGCGTAATACCCATCATTACCACGAACACCACCCCGAAACATATAGCCATGCGATTGAGGAACGGAATGCCGGATTGGAACAGATAGAGGTAACCATACAGGAGGACATTCACCAAGATGCCTAACCAACCAAGGAAACGTGGTGCACGTGGCACCAAGAAACCAAAGAGGAAAACCATGAGTACACCTGGACTGATGAATCCTTGGAACTCTTGAATGAAGGTGAAAATACCACCAAAGGCGGGATTTCCGAGACTAGGTGCGATCAAGCATGAGATCAGCACAAAAAGAACGGTGAAGAATTTTCCAACATTAACCAAGGTGTTCTGTGAACTCTTCGGTTTGATTTTTTGGAAAATATCGATCGTTGCGATGGTGGAAGCGGAGTTGAGCATGGATGCCAATGAGGAGACAACTGCACCAAAGATGGCCGCCAACACAAACCAAGTCGTGCCAGGCGTAAGGAGCTTGCGGAGGAGCATTGGGAAGGCGGCGTCGTAGTCATAGCCAATGAGCTTAGTGCCCACGACGATTTGGGAGGACTTCGCAGCTTCAAGAATGAGCGTATTCGCGGCGAGCATTTGTGGAGGGGTGGTAGCTGCAGCGATATCAATAGTGAAGGCGGTGACCTTAGCGTTGTGGGCCATAACCTCGCGGGCCTGAACCGAATTGGTGAGAGCGAAATTCTCCGTTATAGGATAGACCTTGGAGCTGTTTTTATGAATTTCCTCCAATGTCACGAGATTCTTTTTAGTTGCTTCCGCCTGTAGATCCTTGCTGAAGAGGTTGAAGCAAAGGATGCCCGGAATCACGACCACAAATGGGATGATTAACTTAAGAGCCGCTGCGAAAACGATTCCTTTTTGTCCTTCGGCAAGTGACTTTGATCCCAAAGTCCTCTGCACGATGTATTGATTCAGGCCCCAGTAGAAGAAGTTAGGGATCCACAAACCGAGGACAAGTGCCGTCCAAGGGATAGCAGGGTCACTCTTAGCACGAACCATATGCAACTTACCGCCAGCCATATTTTCACCTTCGCGGGCTGCGGCCTCACCATTCTTGCCGTCATTGAGCAAAATAAAACGATCCCATCCGCTCGCACCTTCAAGATCAGCGACCGTCGCCGAGGAGTTAGATACTTTTGTCAAAATCAAATCTTGCGGACTCGCATCCTTCATCGCACCCAAGGCTAACCATAACACCATCGCCCCGCCGACAATGAGTGCCGCGCCCCAGATCAGATCCGTCCAAGCGCAGGCCTTCAATCCACCTACAAAAACATAAGCCGCCGCCGAAATACCGATAATCCAGCAACCAACAGTGATCGAACCGAGATCCAGGCCAAACATTTGTTGACCGGCAAAAAACACCGATACGACTTTCGCACCGGAGTATATCACTGAAGCTGTTGGCACACCCACAAGAATGACCAGCGTGGAAATCGCCATCACCGTGCGGGAAACCACACCGAAGCGATACTCGAGGAATTCTGGGATGGTGTAGATTCCGCAGCGCAAGAGCTTGGGAAGAAAAAGAAATGCCACGACCACCAGCGTGACGGCTGCCATCCATTCGTAGGATGCGATGGCCATACCTAACCAATCGGCAGCCTGACCGGACATTCCTACAAACTGCTCGGTGGAAATATTAGCTGCGATCAACGAGAAACCAACCAACCACCAAGTCAACCCTCGACCAGCAAGAAAATACCCAGCTGCTCCACCAGACTCAGCTTCACCCTTATTTTTTTTGTTGCCTTGCCAGATGCCAAAGGCGATGACGCCAACGACAGAGACGACAAAAAGGATCATATCTAGGGTGCTCATTGCACCAGTTTCAACGGCCGTTGCGACAATTAAGGGTAATGATATCATGGAGTTATTGTTTTAAATTTGGCTTTGGAAGTGAGGGGAAATGACTTTGCTTTCAGCATGGCTTCGGGGGGATGTTTTAAACTAAGCCAAAAGCAAAGATTATTATTTTTGCAAATCCTAAAATCTGGGTCAAGAACTTAGCATTTCACATCCCAAGCGCGGTGCACCGAAAACCCCTTTGCTGCGGGCGAAGGGTGGCGTTCACAGATTCACATCTTCCCCTCAAGATACCAAAAAACATCATCGAACCGGTCGCAAATAGTAAAAATGCCCCGCTTTCCCAAAGAGTTTTCCGCCTTTTTTGCTTATCTCTTATCGCGTGTCTTGCACGTTGAGAAATTGCCATTATGATAATCGGCATGTTTGAGCTGACACGCCGCGAACAACTCCTCGTTGCGGGCTTTGTTTTCATTCTTTTGCTTGGGCTTGGTGTCCAGCAATGGAGGCAAACCCGCCCGTTGAAGGCCTCGCTGGAGCACGCTCACAAGACCCACTGATGCAGACCATAGGATTTCAAGAAACCATCGAAGCCCTCTCCCGTGAGGACAACCGTTACAACCCGGAAGCTTACCTTTTTTTAAGGGATTCCCTCGAGGCTACGATTAAGCGCCGTAAAAAGTCCCGGAAAGAAACAAGTCCGCATGTCGGAGCGATAGAATTGCTGGAGGGATTCCGACTCCATGCTCTCAATGAATTCGGACCGATGTCCTTCATGGTGCTCGATTATTGGGGTGTTAAAAACACAGAGGACGTCGGCCAGATGGTCTTCAATCTCGTGCAGGCAGGCGTTTTTGGGAAAACCGACGAGGATACGCTAGAGTCGTTCCGCAACGTTTTTGATTTTCAGGAATCGTTTGTGCTGCCATTCCGACCTGAAGAAAATCCTTTGAACGATGAGCCTCCTGCTGAGGTCGAAC
>JBILZC010000112.1:0-6655 GCA_044377415.1 Terrimicrobiaceae bacterium
GTGAGACGATCACTGTCATCAAAGAAACTTGGTTGGTAGCTTTTCATTGCCAATTACATAGCAAAAAGCATGCCAAATACATTGATGGAGAATGTGTTGTAATTTATCAAACCGCCCTTTAATGGAGTTCCCTTATTTATGGATGGCGAAAATCCATTATCATATACTAATATATCTTCGAGTGGAGGACCGACTTTCATTGTTCCTACTTCAGATGATGGATCCCAGTCTTCATCAGTTACGCAAGCCGGTCTAGTTCAAGATCCGTGGGTCAACATGATGGTCAATGGCTTTGCTAAATTATCGTGGGCATCAAATGAGGATTTATATATTCCGAGATACCCAATCCCGTCAGAAGTGGGGTACACCTTAAACGGTCAAACTATTTCATTGTCGCCAGTACAGATTGGAGGTGCTGCCATTGGTCTTGGCTTTCCTGCGCCCCTTAATCGAGATACGAGCGGATTAGCTCAAATCTCAACCAGTAGTTATGATCTCAGAATAGAGAGCACGGGACACCCGCGTGGGGGAAGCAGTGGTTACAATATTTGGACAAATATTGGTTCAAATCCGCCTGGGTTGACATGGGTTGACAGTAATAGTGCAAATCCCGTAATTGATAATAGTGCTTCAAATGGATTGTGGGACGAGCTTTGGCGGACTCCACCGAAGGGGATGTTGACCTACTCTAATTCCGATGAATTTGCACAAGTTGCTCAAATGGCACTACAAAGTGTTGCAGACATGCGAGCTCAAAATGGCGCGGAAATGAGCCGTATTAATTTTGCTCAGGACCTATTGGACATCAACGCGATTAACCTTGAGGCCGCAAACAGCCGCATCATTGATGCGGACGTTGCTTCAGAGAGCAGCCAACTCGCCCGCTTCCAAATCCTGCAACAGGCTGGTACAGCGATGCTCGCCCAAGCGAACACCAGTCAGCAGTCGCTTGTTAAATTGCTGCAAGGTTAAGGTTCAGAATACTAGTCAATCTCAACCAAAGGGGCCCATCGTAAGGTGGGCCTCTTTTTTTCTGTCCTGCAAGAGGTGGGCCCTCTTGTGAGGACGCGTTTCATGGTTGAATCTGGGTATGCACTAACTCATGCCAGCGGCTACTGGTTTTTAAATTTTACCGAACCGTTTTAATTGTATCGACGTCTGTCTGAGCCCCGAATCGTTGCCCATCGGCGGACAAAGGCCTGCCAACGCTCCCCCAAGCACTACCAGAATCCCACTCAAATCCGGTTATTTGCGACCATTCAAACACCCAATTTTGTGTATCTCAAAAAGATACACGCAAGAAGTTTTTATTTGCCCAAGACCTCTTTTTTGATCTTCTGCCGCCTCGGCGTTCTTTGATTCACTTCGTTCACTCCTTAGGAGTTGCCTCGGTGAACTCGGGGGTCAATCAATTCCCCTCGCTGGTGCTCCTGAAATCCTGTCAAATGCTCACCCCGCGCGGCAGCGTGACTGAAAACTCTGTCCCCCCTTCCGCCCCCATGGCTTACAGAGATCTTTCCTCTCAAGAAGTGTGCGCGGAGTTGCGCTTGAGTGGCGCTTGATATTGATCAGGCATTCTTTGTAAAAAAGGAAGAGGTCATCGAGGAAAGAAGGGCTCAGGGTGCTGGGGCGCTCGGCGTGGCTGGGGGCGTTGCCCGAGCTGTTTGCAATGGGGTTGGGGGCGTTTGAGCGTTTGCGGGAGCGGGCTTCAGGAACGCGGGTTGGAGGTCGGGGCCTGGAGCGGGTTTATCCATGAGGGGGTAGATGTCTTTTTCTGTTTGCTCGAGCCAATTCAAGTTTTCCAATCGCCACTGGGCCATGTCGCGCAGGGTGGTGAGATTGACTCCGATTAGAGCGTCGCTGTCGGCTGAGGCTGAGACGGGGATTTTATCGATAATGAAGCGGTAGGCTTCGCGGGCGCGTTCCAAATGGCGCAGGCGCTCGAAACAGAGTCCGATCTGATACACGGTGGAGGCGCGCCAGTTGGGGTTGTCGTCGAGTTCGGCGAGTTTCTGATAAATGCTGAGAGCGCCGATGGCGTCGCCGCCCTCGTAGAGTTCGTTGGCGATTTCGTTACCGGTTTTGCGTTGCCAGTAGGCCCATATCGCAGGTTTCTTTTTTCCAAACTCACGGCCGGCAGCGAGAAGCTTGAGGGTTTCCTTCATGGCCTCATCACCGCGTCCTAGAGACTTGAGGGACTGAGCGACGAGATACTGGGCTTCCGGAGCGAGGGGGCTCGCGGGGTAGGTGGTCAGGAAACTTTGTGCAGCGGTAAGGGAGGCAGTAAAATCACCCGAAAGGTAATCAATGTAAGCAGTCCGAAAGGCGACTTCGCTGGCTTCGGCTTGGTTCATTTTAATGAGCTTGAGGCGCGAGTAAAGTTGTGCCGCGGTTTTGTAGTCACCCATGGCGAAATGCGTGTGGGCAATTTCCATTTTGGCTCGCAGGGAAGAGTCAGTGAATTCATTCCCGCTTTTGAGTTGAAGCGAGGTGTAGAGGACGCTGTAAAATTTGTTCAGAGCCGAGGCGAAGCTGCCGTTATCGCGGTAGATTTTGCCTAGGCGAAGGAGGATGCTGGGACTTTCTGCATCGTCTGGATAAAGGGAGAGAAACTGCTCATAAAGAACAGCCGCTTTAACAGGGGCCTTTTGTTTTTCTTCGAGGTTGATGGCCATTTTGTAAATGGCATCCCGTTTCTGCTCAACTGGAGTGCCCAACTTGAGGAGTTGATTGAAGGCTTTCTCGGCACGGGGCTGATCTCCTAAGGCTTGAGCTTGTTCGATCTCCGCTTGAATGCTCGTGATGTCGGCAGCGCTGTTGACCAATGCGGGTGCTAGCTCTACCTCGGTAGCTGGGTCCGATTTGATGGAGTCAAATGCAATGGGGTCGGGGATTTGTGGTTGAACGGGATTTTGGAGTGCAGGGGCTGGTTCCACGGGGATGGACTTGGAAGCATCGGTCGCGGCGGGATCAGCAAGGATTTGTGGTGGGGCGGCAAGCTCGGCCTGCACTGTGGTGGCGATAAGGAAGGCTGCCAAGACCTGAAGTCGGATCATATTATTTAACGGTGTAGGAGGTGCTACTCACAGGTTGATTTGGCGGGGTTGCCGGGCGGAAAACCGAATCGAAAAAGGACCCTAAAACAGTCTCGCCTACAGGAACATCGCCGGCACCTTGAAAGAAATCTTGAGGCTGCTCATTATTGATGAACTTGGGTGTGGCGGTATCAACCGTTTGAGTGTCGTTGGTTGGCAATAGGTCGTTGGAGGCCATGCTGGAGCCATTCACAGGGTTGATATTTAAAACAGTTTTGGGCAACATCGGCGGCTTGCGTTTGTTTGATGTGTCTTGCGCAATACGAATGCTCGCTGGCCTAGGTAAACTCTGCTTTGGCGCGCTGAGTTGAGGTTTTTTGGCGCTCTTCGTGGCACAGGAAGAGAAACCTGCCGAGAGGGAAAGGGCAATCAGTACCGCGAAAATTCGCGTGAAAACACGGTGGCCAAATCCAAAAACGGACACCATTTTTTTGGGAGGTCTTGAATCACACATATGTTAATTATCGGATGAGTCTGTGAAAACTTAAAGTGAAATTCTCATTTGCGCCGTGTTTTTTTGTCAAAGCTTCTTTCGTGGGTTTCGAATTTGAGGCGCAGTAGTTGGTTGCTTGTGCTCGTGCCTGAGGGTCTCAAAATGAATCGGGCTCATGTTGGCTTTGTAAAAGGCACGGAAATTGCTAGGATGAAGGGTATGACATTCCGTCTTTCTGTTCTTTCCCGTGTAATTTGCATCGCTTTTCTATTGGGAATTGCGTCATGCGCGAAGCCCGCCGCCCGAACGCTGAATGACAAAAGCAACGCGGCGGCGACCCATGCGGGCCGGATCAAACCGATATCCCAATCAATCGACGCCATCCAGCAGGAGATCGCTTCGAGTGCTGGGGTCCGTTGGCCTCAAGGAATGAGGCGCTTGGCTGTGCTTCCGATTCATACTTCCCGCCCGATCGGGGAGTCCGAGCGGGACATGGACGGGATATTCCGTGGCGAATTGTCCAAGGTCGTTAAATTTGAGATCGTTCAGGTGAGTCGTCAGGAATTGGGTTCCATCCTGAATCGCGAGGCGGTCTCTTCGGCTGACATCCTTTCTGCGGATCTGATTCGAGTCCTGAAGCTGAAATATGGGGCCGATGCGGTTCTTTTCACCGATTTCACGACATTTCGTCCCTATCGTCCTTTGGCGATCGGTGTAAGAACCAAAATTGTGGATCTGAAAACAATGGAGGTACTATGGATGGCTGATGGCATCGTTGATTCGGCTGAGCCTGAGGTGGCTGATGCAGCCGCGAAATTTGCTGATTCCGGATTTCGTATGCGCTATGTGAGCCCCACGATCGCCAAGGGTCGGGAGCGTGAGTTGGCCAGCGGAAGCCAGGTCCTTTTGCAGAGCCCGAGGTTCTTTGCGGCGTTTGTGGCTCACGAAGCCTTTTCCTCTTTGACACCTCCGGTTCGACCTGCTCAATAATGCTTTCAAATCATTGGAAAACTATTTGATTTAATAAGTTTATCCGCTTTTAGTGCCTCAAGCTCTCGTCTTTCTCAATTGAACAATAAAAATCCAGATTGCAGTGTCATACTCAAGCGTGCCTCCAATGAGTTAAATGAAGAGCTGACTCCGGGGTTGATCCACGAGGTTAACAACGTGCTCACTGGAATTTACTTCAACTTGGAGAGTTGCCACGAGTCCTGCAGTGCAAATCCGGCTGCGGCTGAGGCTCTCAGTGATATCACTCAAGGGGTCGAGAGGATCAAAGAAGTCCTTAATAGAACCGCCCACATCCACTTGAACGTAGCCGAAAGTGAAAAGACCTACCATGATTTGACGACTTTAGTGGAGTCCCAGTTGGATCTTGTTCGGATTATTTTTCCAAAAACGGCAAAAATCACACTCATTCCTCCGGTTGAAGCCCTTCATGTGGAGTTGGCGGAGCATCCTTTTCGAACTGTCATTCTCACGATTGCATCCCGCTTGAGGGACATTTTTCCGGCAGGCAAGGTGGAGGCCGTCTTTGAGATTTTTTCGCCGAGTCAACTTGCGGAAGTGATGCCCGATTTGGATCAGGATGGGCGAGGGAACCTTGTCGCTGTTTCACTTTGTGTGCCCTGTGCGATGGGATCTGTGAGTGAGGTCGATGAGTATCTCCAGCGATCCACGACCGGCGATTTGACGTTTGCCAATGCGGAAAATCTCACTGCAAGCCTGGGGGGGCGCCTGGTATTGCATCGCGATGAGGCTAAGAAAAACTCTCGGATAATGCTTTTTTTTCCCCAAATTGATCTCAACGAATAATTTAATCCTATGCAATTGAATACCCGCAACCACGCTATTCTTTCCATCGACGATGATCCGATGATCCTAAAGGTCCTTGAAGATCTCGTTACGCGAGCCGGATACGAGTCCTTCTCGGCCAAGACTGCCGCTGATGCGTTGCGATTGGCGCGGGATCGACAATTTGCGGTGATTATTGCCGATCACAATATGCCCGACATGATGGGGGCTGAGCTTTTAAGCCGATTTGCGCAGATTCAACCATCCGCCTCGCGGGTTCTGATCACTGGAATCAAGACCTTTGATGTTGTGACGGCGGCCGTGAATAGCGGGGAAATATTCCGTTTCGTCACGAAGCCATGGATCTCCGCTGAGATGATGGCCACCTTGCACAATGCCGTGCAGCGGTTTGATCTCATTGAAACCAACAAGGCCCTCGAAAAGCAGTCGCAGGATCTGAATCAAAAGCTATCTGCAGCTAATCTTCAACTTGATAAGCAACTCAAAGATTTGGAAAACGATAAGATGGAAATCGATGCGACGCACGATTCCCTCAAGACAAATTTCAGCCGCTCCCTTGAGTTATGCCAAAGAGTGCTCACCACTTTTAATCCGCTTCTTGGAGAACAGGCTAAGGCAGTCAACAAGATTTGCCAGTCCATCGCGGAAACGCACTATTTTGATGACGAACAGAAGCACGTCTTGGATGTCAGTTCCCGATTATATGACATCGGGCTCACCGCCGTTCCCGCAGGCTTTATGTCTGCCGTCCAAACCAATGCGGCAGAACTGCTTCCCGAGTTGAAAAGTGTGGTCGAAAACCACACGATTCAATCCCAAGCCCTAGCCTCTTTTGTCGACTCCTTAAAGCCAGTAGGGGAGACGATCCGCGCTCACCATGAGCGGTATGATGGGACGGGTTTTCCTGATGGTCTCGCTGGCGAAATGATCCCTTGGACTGCGCGCTGTCTGGCTGTCGTGGTTTATTACGTGACATGCGGGTTGTCCCATGAGATGGCCGTGGACAGCATTCTCGAGCAATCCGGCACGACCTTTGATCCTGATGCAACGCGACTTTTTCTGCGATGCGCGCAGGCTTCTCCGCTACCTAGACTCGTCAAAGAAGTCATGGTCGATGAGCTTGAGGTTGGGATGCAGTTAGCCGCCGGCATCTACAGTCCTACGGGTGTTTTACTCGTTTCGGATGGATATCATCTCGATGAGAACACCATTCACAAAATCCGGAATTACAATTTGAATTCCACGCTCCTCCGCCAACTGCTCGTCTATTGCTAGGTCGGACGCGCGGCACCTGCTGACGTTTAGGCGTCTT
>JBILZC010000007.1:0-56283 GCA_044377415.1 Terrimicrobiaceae bacterium
AGAGTCGAATTTGCCGTGAAACTTCCAGGCCGAAATGGCGATGGAACCAGTGTCTGGCTACCGATTGATGCCAAATTTCCCAAAGAAGACTACGAGCGTCTGGTCGATGCACTCAATGCCGGAGCCGCAATCGAGGCGGAGGCGGCCGCACGCCAACTCGAAACGGCCATCAAGACGAATGCGCGCACCATTTGCGACAAATACCTGAATCCGCCCAAGACAACGGATTTTGCGATTATGTTCCTCCCCACTGAGGGACTTTATGCCGAAGTCCTTCGCCGGCGCGAGTTGGCGGAATGCATTCAGCGGGATTATCGCGTGGTCATTGCCGGACCGACCACACTGGTCGCGATCCTCAATAGTCTCCAAATGGGCTTCCGCACCGTGGCCATCGAGCAACGCTCCAGCGAAGTATGGCAAACTCTAGCTGCTGTTAAGACCGAGTTCTCGAAATTTGGCGCCGCGCTCGAGAGCGTGAAGAAAAAGCTGCACACCGCCACGACCGAGATCGATCAGGTGGGCACACGCAGCCGAGTGCTCGAGAGAAAACTCCGCAACGTGGAATGCCTTCCCGAGCACGCCGCACCCGCGCTTAGCGATTCGGAGAGCGATTCCTCCCCGTCGGGCGAGGAGGAATAGTCTCTACAATTTTCCGTGGAAAATCAGCCCCGTTGGCCTAACCGAGCATTTCGGCGACCATCGCGCGTTCGTCCACAAGCTCTTTGTTGGTCGCTGCAATTTTCGATTTGGCAAAGTCGTCCAGAGGAACTCCGGTGATGACCTCGTATTCGCCAGAGGCAAGGGTTTTGACCGGCATGCCTGCCCAGACTTCGGGATCAAAGCCATAGCGGCCCTCGGATTTCACGGCGATGGAATGAATGGCCCCAGGAGTACTGAGATCGCGCACATGGTCGACCAAGGCATTCGCGGCCGAAGCGGCGGAGGAAGCCCCTCGAGCCGCAATAATGGCAGCACCGCGCTTGCCAACGGATTCACAGAAGGCGCCTTCGAGCCAAGCGGAATCATTGATCACACCGATCGCGGTCTTGCCATTGATTTTGGCATGACCAAATGCGGGGAACATCGTCGGACTGTGATTACCGAAGATAAAAATGTCGCTCACATCCGTAGTCGCAACTCCGGCTTTTTTGGCCAGCATCGTTTGAGCGCGGTTCTGATCTAATCGGACCATCGCGGTGAAGCGGTCGGGAGTCAGTCGGCGCGCCTTGCTGGCGGCAATCATGCAATTCGTATTTGCAGGATTACCCACAACGGCCACGCGGGCGTTCTCAGCCGAAACCTCATCAATAATTGCTCCCTGCGAGGTGAAGATTTTACCATTGTCCTTGAGCAAATCCGCACGCTCCATGCCTGGCCCGCGTGGCTTCGCGCCCACAAGGAGACACCAATTCGCATCCTTGAATCCGACCCGGGCATCGTCAGTGAGAACCATGCTATGCAGCAGGGGAAAGGCACAGTCGTCCAACTCCATCGCGACACCCTCAAGGGCCTTCATCGCTTTTTCAAAAGGAACTTCAATGAGCTGAAGGATGACCGGTTGATCCGGACCAAACATCGCACCGGAAGCAATCCGAGGAAGCAGAGAGTAGGAAATTTGACCGGCAGCACCGGTGACAGCAACGCGAATAGGTGGTTTCATTTAAGCGATCAAACTAAGATTCTCACCAAGCCACTCCAAGCAAAAAAGTCCCCCACCCAGTCGCGCGCAAAGATTAATGAAAGTTTGGCTGGACAACCCTGCGTAAGAATGGTAAATCTCCCTTCTAATGCTTATGCAACGTAAAAGTGCGTTTTCTCGTCGAGGTCCCGATTTGGTGACCGAAGAGTTGGTTGCGGTGCTTACGAAGAAGAATTCTTTTGAATTCAAACAGTTGTTCGACATGGTGCATGAACAACTCCGAGCCCGTAACGCAGCCAGTGGCGGGGAGGAAATGCTTCGCCTTCGCGCCTATGAGAAACTTCAAAATCTCGTATCCCGCGGAATGGTCAAAAAAACAGGGAAAAAATACAAGGGGCTTGCTTCACTCGCTAAAGCTCTCACTCCTGATCCGGTCCACATTCCCGTTCCCAGTCCGAAATAAAAATCCCATCCTCCCTCCCGGAGCCAACCCCTCAAAAACATCCACTTCTGGTTGATGGTTTTGTTTTTATCCACTTTGTCCTATAACGCTTAGGACAATCCGCTCTGGCCAACAGCATGCAAAATGGAGCATTTATCGCTGTAGGATTTTCTCATTTAAATCCTAAAAGGCTCAAATCCCACTCTATTCATCGCGGCCCTTAAAACGGAGGAATAGCGCAGAGTTTGACCCAGGTGAGCAGCGAATGGGAAGTGAGAAAGGTAAAACCAAGCCCACTTTCCATAGCTAAGGTTGAACGGATCAACTCCTCTTCATTCCACCACAAGGGCAATATACCCTACTCGGTAATGATATCCTTGTAGGTTTTACCTGAAGGAATCATTGGCAACACGTGCTCCGTGAATGGAACCATAACGTCGAGAAGATAGGCTTCTTTCGAATCAAGCATGCGCTTCATTGCGGCCGGCAGATCTTTTTTGTGGAGAACGCGTTCGCAAGGAACTCCAAAACCTTTGGCGATATCAACGTAGTTTGGGTAAACGCGATCGAGATCTTTCGGGTCGCCGAGGAAGGTATGTCCGCGGTTGCCACCGTGGAAGCGATCTTCCCATTGAACAACCATGCCGAGGTGTTGGTTGTTGAGAATAATCGCCTTGGCGGCGATGCCTTCGATGTGGGCCGTCGCCAACTCTTGGACATTCATCAAAAAGGATCCGTCCCCATCGATGTCAACGACCTGCTTGTGAGGGGCGCCAACCTTGGCTCCCATCGCGGCAGGGTAACCGAAGCCCATGGAACCTAGACCAGCGGAAGTGATGAATGTGCGTGGTTTGTCGAAATTGTAGAACTGACCGGCCCACATTTGGTGTTGGCCCACGCCTGTGGTGATGATCGCTTCGCCTTTGGTCATCTCCCAAAGGAGGCGAATGACGTGTTGGGGCTGAATGACATCCTCTGTGTCCTTGAAGGAAAGCGGGTGCTTGGCCTTCCACTCGTTGATTTGCTTATACCAAGCTGGGTGTCGGTTGAAATTTTTAGCTGTCCGCTTGTAGCCAGCTTGGTCGAGAAGCTTGTTGAGACGGCTCAGCGCATACTTGAGATCGCTCAAGATCGGAAGGCGGACCGATTTGTTTTTGTTGATCTCGGAGTTGTCGATGTCGATGTGAACGATCGTGCCGTGCTCACAAAATTTTTCGACTTTGCCAGTCACGCGGTCGTCAAATCGAACACCAATGGCGAGAAGAAGGTCGGCTTCATTCACGGCATTATTCGCGTAAACGGTGCCGTGCATTCCGAGCCATTTTAAGGACAACGCGTGGGACTCAGGAAAGCAACCGATGCCCATGAGCGTAGTGGCCACAGGGATTTGCGTGCGCTCAGCAAACTCCAATAACTCAGCGGAAGCCTCGCCTGACATCACTCCGCCGCCACAATAGATCATCGGGGCTTTGGCTTGCTTGATCATGCCGATCATTTCATTAAGCGCCACGTCGTCTGCCTTGCGCTCGGGCTTGTATCCACGGAGGTTGACCGTTTTTGGGAAAATAGGCTGCGTCGTCTGATTCTGAATATTCTTGGGGATGTCGATCAGCACAGGACCTGGACGCCCGGAACCAGCAATGTAAAAGGCCTCCTTAACGATGCGAGGAAGCTCATTGATGTCCCAAACGAGGTAGCTGTGCTTCACCATCGGGAGGGTCATTCCAAAAACGTCTGTCTCTTGGAATGCTCCACGACCGATCATTTCCTGTGGAACCTGACCGGTGATGGCCACGAGAGGGATCGAGTCCATGAAGGCATCAGCGATGCCGGTGACGAGATTCGTCGCGCCAGGGCCGGAGGTGGCCATACAAACGCCCACGCGACCTGTAACACGAGCATAGCCCTCAGCGGCAAACACGCCACCTTGCTCGTGACGAGGAAGGATCGTGCGGATCTTTTTGGTTTTGGTGAGGGCTTGATGGATCGGCATTGAGCAGCCGCCCGGATAAGCAAAAATAACGTCCACGCCCTCACGCTCGAGGCATTCGACAAGAATCTCCGCTCCGTTCATGACTTTGCCCCGATCGGGTGCAGTGGAGGGCTTCGAGGTGGCGGATTTTTTGGTCTTCATAAGGCGATGGAAAATAGTCAATCACGTTAAAATAGCGTAAAGCATTTTGGCGAGTCCAAAATAACACAAGAGAGTGCATATATCGGCGATAGCCAGAGTCAACGGGCCGGCCGCAATTTTGGGATCCAATTTAAGTACGCGGGAAAAAGCAGGAATGAGTACACCGAGAAGGCACGCCGAAATCATAGATAAAAAAACACTGCCCCCAATCGAAAGGGCCGCAAGCCAGTCGTGTTTCCAAGTGAATACAACCATTCCCACAAGAAACCCGCACGCACCGCCAAGGAGGATCGATGTCACAAACTCCTTGCGGGCGGCCCCGATCATCCAAAGCAATGTGGGCTTTCGATGGTGCATGGCCTGCAAGGTGACGGCAATCGACTGCGCGCTCACGCTCTCTCCGAGCCCAAGAACCAGCGTGAGAAAAAAGGCGAGGAGGATTTGTTTTTCGAGCGTTTCAGAAAAAGCTCCCGCCAGCAGAGCACAAGCCGTTCCGCCAAGGATGGTGGAAAGCAGCCATGGAAAGCGAAGAACGAAGGCCCTGCTCGCAGAAGCACTCCGAATCTCGCTGGATCTCACACCCAGCGTTTGGAAAAGATCGTCCATTCTCTCGTGTTCGGCGAAGTCGAGGACCTCTTCCGTGAAGACCCCCACATCGAGCACTCCGCGAATGCGACGCTTCTCATCCACTACCGGGAAAGCGAGGAATTTATGGAGAACGAAAAGTTCGCAGGCCTCGAGGAGAGTCGCCTTGGTGGGAATAGCCACCACCCGTCGGATCATGCAATCGCGCAGCGGCATCTCGAGCGGTTCCGTGAGCAACCGCCGCGTCGGCAGAACGCCCTCCAGAACCCCATCCTCACCGGTCACATAGAAATAAATAATTTTTTCCCTCACCCCTTGTTTTCTGATGAGTTCGAGCGCCTCGCCAATATGGAGGCTCGAATCGAGGACCGGAAACTCCGTGGAGCAGAACTCCAATACCGGTCGCTGCATCTCTAATGAAGGAAGCATGAATGTGGCATAGCCGAGAATCAGGAACCTGACAATCGACGAGAGCGAATTTTGCTAATCCCGCGAGCCACTTTCGTTGATGGTAGTCAAAATCAAAACCCAGAAACACTGGATCAGAACAGCCACTGGCAACTGAAGCAAGGGAGGCATGGAATAGACCAAGCTCACCCCCGGCAACCAGACGCACCATACCGCAATCTGCGTCGGTATTATTTTTTCATTTAAAAAATCCCAAGAAAAAATCGTCGCGACGACGGAAGTACGAAAACGCTCATTCTGCCAGGCGAGATAGGCGACCACCAACGGATTTACGATTAGCGGGCTAAAAACCAACTGATCAACCGCCACCTTCATGAACACAACGTCCCATGTGTTTCCGACGCCGAACCAACCGCCTTGGAGACGATAAAAATAATCCACGAAGATCCCGAGCATCGCCCAGAGCGGAGCCATGGACGCAATCCTCCAAAGATTGTGCATCCCAACCCGCCCTTTTTGAAAAAAAACAACGCGCAGGACTTCCGGAAGCAGAGAGCCGGAAAAAATATAGCTCACGACTGCAAAGGAATATCCTATCTGACTGCGAACGGTTCCCACCTTCGCTAAAAATTCCCGGGTTCCATCGTGAAAAAGATAAAGCGCGATGAAGCAAGCCATCACCGCCTGCAGGAGGAGACCCGGAAAGATATTCGTACGGGCGGCATGCAAACCTTTCGCAAAAGCAGATCGAAACGTCAAATCCCCAGCCCTTCCAAAAAGATAAGTCCTGCTCGGCGACGGGCGTAAAGTCCTCCAGGGAGATTGACCTTAGCGGGCGCTTGGGGTCCATCCAAAAGGGAAAGAACGCGGCGGGTCTCGATCAATCCCGACTCAACCACTCCCGACTCGCGCAACCATCGGAGCACAAAACGAGAGCGCAACGCTGGATGCATGGCACGAAGTTCCTTGCAGGATAATTGCGCAGAGACAGCAGGCACGAGCGAGGCCATCCACTCCTCTTCCTCCCTTAAAATATCGGCTGCCCGCAAAATGGCCTGACGAAACGACGACCCTACGGCGGACTCCAGAGCAGGAAGAACCTGCAAGCGGATTTTATTGCGGGTGTAAGTGGTCTCCTTGTTCGACGAATCCTCACGAAAGGCGACGCGATGGGCTTTTTGGTAAGTGGAAATGTCTGCCCGTTTCACACCAAGAAAAGGCCTGTGGATTTTCAACCGACCTAAGTTGGAAACCGGCTTCATGCCGCCCAATCCGGCTGCACCGCTCCCACGGAGAAAATTAAAAAGACACGTTTCCACCTGATCATCGGCATGATGAGCCAGCACGATCGAAGTGCAACGGTGGCGAGCGGCGCACTCTGCAAAAAAAACACGTCGCAAATCGCGCGCAGCGAGTTCGACCGATTTTTTTTCCGCTACGGCATATTCCGCCGTGCGCGCACGGGCTTGCTCGATCTCCAAGCCCATACGATGGGCCGTTCGCTTAACTAAACGCGCATCGAGCTTGGAACTTGCCCCGCGAAGTCCGTGATCCAAGTGACAGACGATCATTTTTTGGAAACCCAATGCATGCAGGGCGTGTAGAAGTACCATCGAATCGCGACCCCCGGACACACCAATAAGGAATTTTTTACGCTTGGAAAGCCCCCCCATCGCGGCTTCCAAAGCGACGAGCAAGGGGTCGAGCGTCCTACTTGGAGATTTTTTCGGCACCGAAATACGAGTGAAGTGCCGGAGGCAGGTTGACCGAGCCATCAGGCTGCTGACCGCTCTCGAGGATCGCCACGTAGAGGCGGGCTAGAGCCGTTCCAGAACCATTAAGGGTATGGCAAAAGCGATTTTTCCCATCCTCCGCCTTGTAACGAAGATTCATGCGGCGGGCTTGGAAATCCTCGAAGTTCGTGCAACTCGAAACCTCCAAATACGCATTCTGCCCGGCCGCCCAGACTTCGATATCGTAGGTTTTGGCGGCTCCAAATCCCATGTCGCCCGTACAAAGCTCGATGACACGGTAATGTAGGCCGAGAATCTGGAGAACCCTTTCGGCATTCTGAGTCAGGGATTCGAGTTCGGCACGGGAGTCCTCTGGCGCACAGATTTTCACCAACTCGACTTTGTCGAATTGATGCATGCGGATCAGACCGCGAGTCTCGCGCCCGGCTGATCCCGCCTCGCGACGGAAGCAGGGAGTATACGCTGCGTATTTGATTGGCAACTGGGCCATCGAGACGATTTCCTCGCGGTGGAGATTCGTCACCGGCACCTCGGCCGTCGGAACAAGGAATAGACTGCCGCCGTCGACTCCATACATATCTTCCTCAAATTTCGGCAACTGACCGGTGCCAACCATGCATTCCCGCTTCACGAGAAACGGCGGGCTCACCTCGGTGTAGCCATGCTCGCGTGTGTGAAGATCGAGAAGGAAATTTAAAATGGCCCGCTCCAAGCGCGCTCCCGCTCCGGTGTAAACAGCAAACCCACTCCCGCTGATCTTGGCGCCGCGGTCAGGATCAATGAGCCCGAGCGACTCGGCGATGGCCACGTGATCCCTTGCGTTTTCAATCAATGGCTTTTCGCCGAACTCGCGAACGAGCGGGTTATCCGCCGCCTCGCGCCCCACTGGCACCTCCTCCTGCGGAAGATTGGGGAGAATCAAAAGGAGATCCGTTTGCTCTTTGGTGAGTGCATCCGTTTCGAGCGTGAGTTCCTGCATCGTCGCGGCGTGGGATTTTACCTCCTCCTCGAGTGCGGCGGTATCCTGCTTTTGGGAGCGGAGTTTCCCGATTTCTTTACTCAGGCGGTTCCTCTCCCCTTGTAATGTTTGGAGGCGCGTCTCGGCGGCACGACGGCGTACGTCTATGGCCAGAATGGCATCTATGGTTTCAGAATGCCCGTCCGCACGGGTGGCGAGTCGGGATTTGGCGAGGTCGGGTTGTTCCCTTAAAAATCGAATATCAAGCATGAGTTGGACAGAATGAATAAAATCGTCAGAATGCAGGAAGCAAATTTACGAACAAATGTCAGCGCAATTCCGCGATTACTATCATACACTAGGAGTTTCCAAAACCGCCACACCTGCGGAAATCAAATCCGCTTTTCGCAAGCTGGCCCGCCAATTTCATCCCGATACGGCCAAAGATAAAAAGGCGGCCGAGGAGAAATTCAAGGAAATCAACGAGGCCTACGAGGTGCTTGGTGATGCCGAGAAACGCAAACGCTACGATGAATATGGCCAAAACTGGCAACATGGTCCGACGCCTGGCGGCGGCTTCCGTGGCGGCGCACGCGGTCCCGGCGGCGGGTTCCGACAAGCCCCACGCTCGGCAGGTTCCGACGAGGACTTTGAATTTGGAGGCACAGGATTCAGCGATTTTTTTGAACAGATGTTCGCTGGTCGTCGTGGATCGCGAGCGGGCTTCGAGGAGGCTCCACAGCGCGGCCAAGATGCCGAGGCCGACATTCTTGTGACCCTCGAGGAGGCCCTTAATGGATCGACGCGCCAGATTTCTTTCCGCCGAGGATCTTCAAAAAAACTCGAGACCTTCACCGTTAAAATCCCGAAGGGCATCCGCGAGGGGCAACGTATTCGGCTCGTCGGTCAAGGCGGCACAGGGGCCTCTGGAGGGGGGTCAGGCGATCTCTATCTTCGTGTCAAATACCAGCGGCATCCGGATTTTGAAATCGACGGGGCCGATATCCACTTAGAGCTCGAAGTTCCGGCTTGGGATGCAGTTCTGGGCAGTAATATCACCGTCCCCACGATCGGCGGCAAGGCGAAGTTGAAGATCCCTGCAGGCACTCAATCCGGAAAAAAGTTTCGTCTACCCGGCATGGGCTTGCCGATTGGAGAAGCCAAGCGTGGGGATTTCTATGCGGTTGTCAGCATCACCATCCCAACGGCCCCCAGCGCCAAAGAAAAAGCCATCTGGGAGCAGTTGGCCGAGCTCCATCGGGATTAGTTTTCCGATCGGGGATGGGCTGCCAGATAGGCGGCCTTCAAGCGCTCTATCGTAACGTGGGTGTAAATCTGCGTCGTGGAAAGGCTGGCATGCCCAAGCAACGTTTGAACGCTTCGCAAGTCCGCTCCATTGTCCAATAGATGCGTCGCAAAACTGTGACGCAATTTGTGTGGTGAGAGATCCGAAGGCAATCCAGCCTGCAGTAGCCTCAGTTTCAGGAGCGAGTTGACCGCGCGGGTCGTAATTCGGCGGCGCGATTTATTAAGAAAGAGCGGGCCACTATGAATGCGCGCAGCTTGGCGGTATTTTGAAATAGCCTCCAAGGCCGGACCGCCGACCGGACACACCCTTTGGCGCGCTCCCTTGCCCATCACGCGCGCTGTCTCGCTGATTGGATCCACATCCCCGACATCCAGCCCCACCAGTTCCGAAAGACGCATGCCGGTGGAATAAAAAAGCTCAATGATCGCAGTGTCACGGGTCGCCATCCAAACCGGTGCCTGCTTGGTCTTCTCATGCTTCGCGGGTGCCTCAACCAGATTTGTGACCTGCGAAGTCGTCAAAAATCGCGGGAGTTGCTTTTCTTTTTTGGGCAACAAAACATCGACAAGAACATTGCGCGCAACCACCCGACGCAGGAGCAGAAAGGCGTGAAAAGCCCGCAACGAAGCGAATCGCAATCGCACGCTCGCACGAGCCATTCCGCGCTTCATCAATTCCAGCATCCAAGCTCGATAATCGTCCGCGGAAACTTCAGCCCATGCCGGCGAGGGGCGAAAAGTACGGAAGGCCTCTATCGAGGTCCTGTAAGCCGAAATGGTATGGGCAGAAACATTCTTTTCCGCCTCCAGGTAGCGCAGAAATTCCTCCTTGTGACGATCCGGACGCACCGGACTACTGGCTTGCGTTTTTTTGGAAGTCAGGCGTTTCAGAATCGTTCCGGCTGCAGAAGGATCGTTGACGTTTGCGGGCGACCGCCGCCGGGGCCTGTTGTGAGGATCGGAACCTCCTTGCGATCTGGCCCGAGCACAATCTGGTGCTCGAATGAGCCATCAGATCGCACGGAAACTTGGCATCCATCAATCTGGATGTTCGTCCCCGGATGCGTCCTTCCGCTCAAGCTGATCTGGGTTTCGCCGCTGAAATCTTTTGGAACGGCGTTGGAAAAGGAAGAGGAATTCTCCGAAGCGCCCCAACTGCTCGAGGCATTCTCCCAACTCGAAGCCAATTGCTCTAGGCTAGATAGACCTGCCTCAGACCAGCTGGATAGAACCGCATTGCTCCAAGAGGCGCTGGTGGATTCCAGCCAACTGCTCATGGTGTTCCAAGAAGCCGACACCCCCGACGTACTGGTCTCCATTGCCGCATTCCAGGAACTCGAAACCGGTCCTGAGGAAAAAGTTTCGGCTGCCGCACTCCAGCTGCTTTGCGCGGCGGCACTCCAGCTACCCTGAGCTACCGCTGCAAAACTGCTTTCAGCCGCACTACTCCAGCTACCCTGAGCTGCCGCTCCAAAACTACTTTGCTCTGCACCGCTCCAGCTCGACAAGGCCGCGGCGACCCAGCTGGTGAGTCCGAACGACACTCGCTCGACCAACCCCGCAGAACTCGCATTCCATGAGGACGATGTTAACTCCTGTTGGAGTTGCGAAAACGCGCTGAAGAGGCTGCTTTCTGCCTGACCCAACTGGAGCCGGGCGATCGTCTCGGCGAGCTCACCCGAACCAAGCCGCTCATTGAGAATGTGGCGGATAGCGGCATGCAGTTCCTCCGAACTCATCGACATACTCGACAAGTTTTCCATGAAGGCACTGCCTAGGAGAGCTGTCAAAATCCCACGCTCCTTTTCTTCCAACGGAAATACCTTGGCCCGCTGAGCCTGGGCTCCGCCGGAGTGAATGTGGCCCGCTCCCGCCTTCCGCTCTTTAGAAAACGAACGCTCTATGCTTTGCACGAGCTGATTGAAGCTGAGATGGAGTGGGATCATAGCGAAGTCGAACTGGGTGGATTCTGAAATCCTATTGCGCGGGGTGACAACCGCGCTCGATCTGCCAATGACATTCCATTTTTTGGAGCGGTAGAAACCGATCTCCACGGCATAACTTTCTCCCGAGGATTTCACGGGAATATACCAATTCCGCGTTTCGAAGGAGACTTCGATTTCTTGTTCGATTGTGGAGCCGCCGGATTCCACGCGGAGATGACAGGGCCCGCCCGGATGCAGTGAAATATCGATATCCCAATAGATAAAGAGCCAGTTTGGATCTTGGGCCACCAAGAAAATGGCATTCCCGCCATAGCTATGAGGAAGAGGGCCTAGATCATCTATCGAAATCGGAGTTGATGCCGATTTTATCGAGGAGTGCTTCCCATCGTGCTTGTTTTCCTGGGATTCGGATTCATGGGATTCGGCTGCGAGCTTTTCTTTCTTAGTGCGAGATACGGGGGAGCTTTTTTTCTGAGCGGATACCGGGGACGCCACCTTTGACGTCGAGCTGGATTTAGCTGTTCGACGAACTAGCTGCGACTTTTCGCCTGCCGTTTCTTTTTTTTTGATCATAGTTTCTGGCCTCCGTTAAGATGTGAGCTTTCTCTTAATGACGTTCTCTGGGGTATGCAAGTCCGATATCCGGCGTAAACGAACATATGCTGGTGGGTGTTTCCCCACCTTGCAAGACAATAGCAAACCTCTTTTTGTGAAGATGAAGCGAAATCCTCAATCCCAAAATGCGGATAGAAAAATAAGAAGCCGGATGTCGACTTGCGTCGTCCATCCGGCCTCCACCCTACCCATGAAAGAAATCAAAAACTAAGCTGGCGATTCGGCTTTAGAGCGTTCTTTTTTGCTCAAGGCGCGACGCAGTTTGCGAAGTGCAATGTTTTGAAGTTGGCGAATACGCTCTCGTGTCACCCCAAATTTCACACCCACCTCCTCAAGCGTCTTGCTCTTCTGCCCATCCAGCCCGAACCGGCAGTTGATGATTTTGCGCTCTCGGTCGTCCAAGACAGCGAGCAAGTCACCCACCTCATCTCGAAGATCTTTGTCACGAAGGATTTCGTAGGGATCAAATGCGTGATCGTCCCCAATGATGTCGCCCAAAGCGGTTGAGTCGTCGTCACTGATAGGTTGATCCAACGAAGTCGGACGTATCGCCGCACTCTTGAGCGCAGCGACTTTCGCTTCAGCCATACCGACCTCTTCGCCCAGTTCTTGATCTGTGGGCTCGCGGCCGAGTTCCTCCGTTAATTGGGCAGAAACGCGACGCAGTTTCGCGATTTTATCTACGAGATGAACCGGCAACCTGATGGTTTTACTTTGGTTGGCCAGAGCACGCTTAATCGACTGCTTGATCCACCATGCCGCATAAGTGCTGAGTTTGCCCCCTTTTTGGGGGTCAAAGCGCTCGACCGCCTTCATGAGGCCGATATTCCCCTCCGAGATAAGATCGAGCAACGGCAAGCCAAAATTCGAGTAATCGCGAGCGATTTTGACTACGAGTCGCAGGTTGGAACGCACCATCTTATGGCGCGCCTCTTGATCCCCTTTTTTAATGCGACCGGCCAAGACCACCTCTTCTTCGACCGTAATAAGCGGGTATTCTCCGATTTGACGGAGATATAACTGGAAACCTGTATCTGTGTCTTCAAATGCCATAGTTTTGTTTTATTAAAATGACGCAATCCGTTCCGACGCGCTCCTTCGGCAATAACGGCAAAAGGATTCGTCTAGAGGTTGGACAGCCCTGAACAGCAAACGTTCAAAAAATATTTAATCCCTTGCGGAAGAGGAGAGGAAACCATTCAAGAGGGCGACCTCTTGAGTCGTGAGACTATCGGGGGGGATGGATGAGGCGAGGCTCTGGGCCTCCGTCAGGCGATCGTTAGCCGCGAGTGCACTCGCAAAAATCGCTTTTTGCCATGGATCCAAATTCGCAGCGTTGACGCGATGCTCGACGTTCTCCAATTCAAAGATCGCCTTGGCCTTGCGGCCCTCGCAAAGCAATCCCAGCGCATAAGTCATCCGGCAATGGACATCATTCGGATGCTGATTCGCCCTGAGCTCCAATTCCGCGAGAGGAACCGGCAGCTTGAGGGCCAGCTTCGTCGAAGCAAGCGACGCCAAAACGGCAACGTCATTTTTTAATAGCGGGCTTTTGAGGGCGCCTTCCAAAAATTCCAACAAATACTCTGAGTCTCTTTGACTTCTCAAAACCGAGGCGATGGCTTTGAAATTCCCAAGCGCCAATGCAGGATCCTCAAAAAGGACATCCAGATTTTCGCGGACAAGGCCCCGTTCGCCGGCAAGGATAAGGTGGCTGAAAATTTCGCCCGTCGACTCAGGTTGAGATTCGTGGAGCGCAATAGCCTTCCGATAAATGGTGTCTGCATTAGCGAGATCCCCACGCATCTTCAGGGATTGGGCGAGAAACGGAAGTGTGTCGCGAGCGGGAAGCGGATTCGCGGGATTGCGTAAGGCGACCTCCATTTCGCTCCAGCGATTACTTCGAGATGCCGCCTCGATCCAAAGTAAAAATACCTCCCGCGATTGGATCGCCTCCGGTAGCGGCAAAATCGCAAGCGCTGCCTCGGGTTCGTCGTTTTTAAGCATCCAGCGAATAACTGGCTCCCTTTGATCAAAACGAAGATTCAACGCACGCTTGACTTGGGCTTGAATCAATCCTTCGCGGGCGGAGGGGTCCAACTGCGTCTGGATTTCATCAGCCAACAGAAGCGATTCGGATGTGGCAGCGGGATGGGAGCGATACTGCTCAATCCACTTCATGCGATCATTTGTTACAAGACTAGGGGTAACAAGCCCCAATCGAAGAGCCTCCAAGCCCTGCGCACTATTGAATTTGGCCATTTGTTGGAGAAGCCGGCCTATTTCTGGGCCACGAACCGGCAGCGAACTGGGCTGGTTCATCAAATATTGGATCAGCGCAGAAAGTGTGGCTTGGTTTTGCTGCACCTCCAACGCCAAACGCAGTTCCTTTTCTTGCGCGGAAAAGTCACCCTGCCTCTTGAAAGATTCGGCCTTAATTAGATAGGGGTAAGCGGGCTCTTTCCATCGATCGGCCACGCTCTCGGCGACCACTTGCGCTCCACTGTAGTCGCCATATTTGACGAGGGCTTGTGCGAGATTTTTAAAATCCTCGATCGAAGCGTGGCGAGATTTCGTGACAATTTGGTGATAGTAAGTCGAGCGCGCATCCCCCTCGGCATCGAGCATACGAGCCAGCAAACGCGAGGCATCAACGTGCTCTGGGTAGGAACCCAGTGCTAAAACCACGCTGGCACGAGCCTCCTGCGTTTTGTTTGCAGCGAACTGCTGCACGGCAAGATCGGAATAGCGTTGCGCCTCCGCTTGAGCCAACTGGGAACGAAAGAACGAGACGACCGAGCATCCAATAAAAAAGATGAAACCCCATTTGATCAGCCTGTAAAAGAGACCCCTCCTAATACCGAAGTTGGGAGTCAGTCTCCGCCGATAAAAAATAGGGTGCATGCGGGATCATGCGCCGACTCGGACGGCTCGGGTTTTATCTAACTTGAGAATTCCTGACTCTCCCGCAGGCAAAGAGGATTTGGGATCGACCACTTTGGCTCCACGCCATTGGACGCTGCCGCCCTCAATGAGACGACGGGCATCGGAACGTGAGCGCGTCGTCTGAAAACATGCAGCCGAGGCCTCGACAACGAGGGAAATGAAGTCCCTTGCGCCGGTCGGCACGAATACGGGCAGGTCGGCTGACTCGAGATCTTTGGAACTGAAACGGGTATTGAAATCCTCCAGCGCCGCTTGCGCCAATTCCTCGCTGTGAAAACGAGCCGTGATGCGGCGAGCGAGGCTTTTCTTAGCCTCCATCGGATGCATCCCAGCGGGAATGGATTCGTGGAGGAGGACATCATAATACCGCACCATGAGTTCATCACTGATGCTCATGATTTTGCCAAACATCGTTGCCGGGACATCGGTGAGGGCGACGTAGTTGCCAAGACTCTTGCTCATCTTCTGATGGCCATCGAGGCCCTCAAGGATAGGTACCACCATGGCGACCTGCTGCGGCAACCCCTCTTCGCGCTGCAGATCGCGACCGACCATGATGTTGAAAAGTTGGTCCGTACCACCAAGCTCGACATCGGCCTTCACCATCACAGAATCCCAGCCCTGCATGATGGGGTATTGGATTTCGTGGGCGCGAATCGGTTGGCCTTTATCCAAACGGGACCGAAAATCCTCGCGAACGAGCATTTGCTGGAGGGTCACACGGCTGTTGAGCTTGATCACCTCCTCGAAACTCATTCCCTCAAACCACTCGCCATTGAAAACAATGCGGGCGCGGCTGCGATCGAGGATTTTGAAAGCCTGCTCCTGAAAACTCTTCGCGTTAGCCAAAACCTGGTCATGCGTGAGTTGGGGGCGTGTGACTGAGCGACCACTCGGATCACCGATCATAGCAGTGAAATCCCCAATGATCAAAATGGCCTCATGTCCCTGATCCTGAAAATCGCGCAATTTGGAAAGTGCGATACTATGGCCGAGATGGATATCGGGGGCCGTCGGATCGACCCCAAGCTTGACCCGAAGCGGGCGTCCGAGCTGAAGCTTGGCGGCGAGCTCCTCTTCGCTGATAACTTTTGCGCATCCGCGCGTTAAAAATGAAATATCTGACATGTAAGGGATATTAGCGGGATTTGTTTAACAACTCACGGACTTCGTCAATGGTCATTTCCTTGTGGAGCTTGCTGGAATCTTGATCTAGCGCCCCCTGAGCCGCCCCCCTGAGCGTAAAAGCCCGCGTAGGAACCGCCGAGGAAGGAGTTGACGCCGTCTTGGAGGCTGAGGAAAAGGAACCCGTCTTGGCATCCTTGACTCGATAAGTCGCATCTTTATCGGCAAGCCACCCTTGGGTCTGATAGGTCGATGAACCCGCTCCATACACCTTCTTTCCTAGCCAGGGGTTCTTGACTCCTAGAAAAGATCTCACATCCGAATACCCCTTGATTCGCGCTTCCTTCACTCCTTGGTAGCTGTTGCTCGCCATGGAGGCCTGTTTCACCCACGACGATCCTGTCGATCCAAAACTCTTGTTCTGAAACTGGCTCGCTTGATTGCGATCCGGGGAGTTGATGCGATCCATCAATTTTTTTTCCTGCACTTGGGCGTTCCCAACGGCGGGCCATGCCAGCGCGAGAAAAGCGAGAATGATGCCTTGCCCACGCATCCCTCAGCGCGGAGTCACGGCCCGATCAACAACAAATCCAGGGTTCGATATCAAGGAGGCCTCGGTCTTGTAAGTCTCGCCAGGCCGCATGTCACGGGTTGAAATTTTTTCCTTAAACTCGATGCGTTCAGCGGGATTGAGCACTACAACTCCCTCTTCAGGCCTGAATGCGCGGTCATCGGACCAACGATCCACGATGGCGCCAGAGGAATTGCAGGTCAATATCTCGATCCTTTGAGTGGTAGGAAAATCCAACCTTTTGATGGATTTGGAATTATTGCGAATCGTGTAGGTGACCTCGATTTCCCGCGTGTCCTTGATGACTGGGCTCTCTGGCTCAAGTTTCAACGTGGCATCCTCAACTTGAGTCTCACTGGAACCCAGCTTCACATTGCCAAACATGTCAGTGAAAAAATGGGCCACCTTGCCAAAAATGGAATCGTATTCCCGCCGCGGCACACGGGGGTATCCTTTCGATGGGGGCTCGACCCTGCGGAAAATGCCAGTGTCAAAGATGCTGGTCAAAAAGAAGGAACTCGATTCATCGGGCGACTCGCTCGCGAGCGGCGAAGCGGCACCCTGAACATCGGGCGATCGGGCACTGACATCCAAAAGCGACACCAGAACCAAGGCGGCGACAAAGAGGTATTTCATGTTCAAGATTGCTAACCGCAGGTTCGCATAGTTGCAATTCCTATCAACTGACCTAGAATGCCTAATCCGTCGCCGGACTCATCCGGCGTCGCTCAATTCCTTTAGATTGGCCGAACCATGACCCGATTTATTTTTCTCATCTGCACAGGCTTGATGCTTTTTCAGAGTCACCTTCTCGCAGGCTCTAAAAAAGCCCCCGAAGTCACGATCCGCCTCCACGCGCAAGGCGACAAGGCCGTCGGCGAATCCTTCGTCACCGAAGTGGAACTTACCAACCCCAAGCAAAAGATCTTCATCCAAAAAGTGCCCGTATTGAGCGAGCGCGACCTGAAGTCATTTTATGCTTTTCCGGGAAATGACGGGATGATCGGCGCTTACTTCCGACTCGATGATCACGGCATGAACAAGCTCTACCAGTTTACCCAAGAGGAAAAGGGACGCATCGCCGTGGTGCTCATCAATGGCCGCATCGCCTCCGCGATCATGGTGCAACCAGGCAACAATGACGGCATTTTCTTTGTTCCAGGTGGCTTCCTGCCAGAGGAAATTGCACGCCTGCAAAAAAAATTCCCTGTTATCGGAAAAGAGTCTGAATTTGGGAAAAAGTCTCGTGCGCCCAAAAAGGAAACAACCCAGTGATCACTCGCTCGTTTTTTCTCATGTTCGTCTTGGCAACCGCCATTCAAGCCGCGATGTTTGATTTTCCGACAGATAACCGCGCCCTCCTTGAAGACAGGCCGCAGGATTTTTACATGTATGTGGATCGCAATTTCGAGGGCGTCTCCACGAAGGTTTGGGAGGGCGGATCCTTCGGCTACGTGAGAGGCCCCCAGCGCCAGAACGAGGAAGTCGTCTATCTGCAACTCCACGAAGGCATCGATATCGCACCGATGCGGCGAGACGGCAGCGGCAAGCCACTCGACGACATCCGAGCCTCGGCTGCCGGAAGGATCGCCCACGTGAGCCATGAGGCTGGCGCCTCCAACTACGGGCGCTACATCGTCATCGAGCACGACATCGAAGGCAGTCCTGTATACACGCTCTATGCCCATCTCTCTACGATCTCCGTCGAGTCCGGCCAAAAAGTCGCGCAGGGCGAAGTCATCGGCCGAATGGGCTTCACTGGTGCCGGCATCAACTGCGAGCGAGCACACCTTCACTTTGAAATCGCGCTCTTATTAAACACGGATTTTGAATCTTGGTATAAGCGTTACTTCAGCGGCACGCCAAACAAACACGGGCCTTACCACGGATACAATTTGTCCGGGATCGATCCCGCGAAGCTTCTCCTCGAGTGCGCCAAAGATCCCGCATTTCAATTCAGCCACTACATCCGCGGACAGGAGGCCTTTTACAAAATCACGATTCCAGCCACATCCCCCCTTTCGATCCTTCGTTCCTATCCATGGCTCGTACCCAATGGCGAGGAGGCCTTGCCCCCAGCATGGACAATCGCATTCAACCGCTATGGTACTCCGATGTGCGCGATCGCTTCACCCAAGACCGCTTCCGCTCCAGAGATCGCATGGATTCGGGAAACCCCGTTCGCTTACATTCATACCACACGCGGTATTATCGGGGGATCCAAGGGCGGGCCTCGTCTCACGGATTCGGGCAAAAGATTTTTGGATCTCCTTGCCAGAACAGACCTAAAAAATCCCCTCGATAATTAAATCAGCAAAAGACTTGCTTGTTCCAACGTTCCTTGTATTTTAGCCCCTTCCTATGGCAAAAACAGCATGGCTCGAGCGCAACAAGCGCAAACAGAAAACAGTTGAAAAATACGCAGCACTTCGCGCTGAGTTGAAAGCAAAGAAAGACTACGCTTCCCTCGCGCAGCTTCCTCGCGACGCAAGCCCGACCCGCCTTGTGAACCGCTGCCGTATCACCGGCCGTCGCCGCGCATTCCTTCGCCGCTTCCAAATTTCGCGTATCACATTCCGTGAGATGGCATCGAACGGATTGATCCCAGGCGTCACCAAATCCAGCTGGTAATACACTTTAATCTGGGCGCTTCTCTCAAAGAGCGCCCAAGATTGATTCATTCCTCCAGACATGCTCCCACACTGGAAGAAAAGCCCCATACTCGGACTGGGTATTGGAGTTGGCTTGTTGGGAGCCTTAGCACTTGCCGTAAGCCGTGGCACGCGGCGTTCTATTAGAGAGCCGATACCGGACTCCATTTCGCCCACGATTTTTGCCACACGCGTGGCTCAGACCTCGAAGGGCCAGATTGTTTACCACATCTGCGGTTCCGGTGAGCCTCTCCTTTTCCTTCACGGCTATTTCCTTGGAGCCTCCTCTTATGAGTGGTCCAAAGTTTATTGCCACTTTGCCATGGGCCGCGAGGTCATTGCCCCTGATCTGATTGGTTTCGGCGAATCCGAGCGCCCATCCGAAGCGATGGATGCCAGTGATCTTGCCGACAGCATCGCGGAGTTGCTACGTCAGCTTCTAACAAATCGCCCTGTCGCTCTGGTCGCCAGTGGACTCACTTGCCAAATCGCGCTTCTCCTTGCATCACGACATCCCGAACTCGTTTCGCGTTTGGTTTTATTTATGCCGACGACATTGCGCTCGTCTGACCAACGTAGCGCTATGGGAATGCCCAAAAGCCTTCCCATACTGAAACGCTTCTTATATCGCAACCATATCTCGCGCGCGCCGTTCATTAAAAACTGGCTCACCCGCCTAGGCTTTTCGAAACCCGAAAATGTGACCGAGGAAACCATCAACCTCCTTGCCACTTGCGCCCAGCAGTATGGGGCCGAACATGCGATCTTGGGATTCTTGCGGAACCGACGCCGATTCCATGTCGAAGATCGTCTGGGTAATGTGACCGCTCCCGTCCATATTCTTTGGCCCGAGGCCGCGAAGGGATTCGATCTCACTGAGGGTTCCGAGCTTTGCCGGAAACTTCCTAATGCCAGCATTCACCCTCTTCCCGAGGCAGGGGCTTTCGCCCCCATGGAAATACCGACCGAAATCGGTGTAGCCATATCAAACTGGCTCGATGCCGACATCCCTAACGCAAGCCTCGCTTAACTTTCGAGTGCCTTAAAACCCGGCGTGAAGTAGTGCCACACCACTCAGGGGCACTCCAATCAGGCCCGCATTTCTGCGGCGAGCACATCCACAACGTGATCCATTTCGGATCTGGTGTTGTAAAAATGGGGACTGAATCGAAGCCACTTTTCCCCGGCACGGTTGGAACGAAGAGACGCCGTGATATTCGCCGCCTCGAGTGCTGCAAATAAGCGCGACCCATCCTTCCCTGAATGTCTAGCGGTAAGAATGCCCGAACGCAGCGGATCAGGAGCGCGAGGAGAAAGAAATTCAAAACCCATTTCACTCAGGCGGGATTCTAAATAATCCCTGCAATCGAGGATGGAAGCCTGCACGCGATCGATCCCGATTTCTAAAAGCATTTCTAGGCTAGCCTTCATTCCATACATTCCCGCTATATTGAGCACTCCGGGTTCATAGCGCCTAGCGGTGTCTTCAAAAACAATCCTATCCTGTGCTACAAAGTCGGGGGATTTCACATTCCAAGCGCCGAGCAATGTAGGCCGGCAGATTTCGAAATTCCGCTTAGCCACATAGACGATCCCGATCGCCAAAGGCCCAAGCATCCACTTATGAGCATCCGCACTCAGAAAATCGACATACTTCACGCTGATCGGGGCGGCCCCGACGGTCTGAATGGCATCAACGGAAAACAGCACTCCCCTCGCCTGCAACATCCGACCGATGGCATCGACATCAATACGCCGACCGCTCAAAAAATGACACGATGCCAGCGCAACGAGTCTGGTCCGCGGTGTGAGCGCCTCTTCTACCAACTCTGGCGTAATTCCCCCTGTCACCTTGGGGCGAAGCGGACGTATCACAACACCCCTATCTTGAAGCGCCATCCAAGGATAAACATTCGCCGGATAATCGTCTCCGTAATAAAGCAATTCGTCCCCAGGAGCCCAATTCAAACCATTGGCAAAAAGACTCAACCCAAGCGAGGTCGGGCCCAACAAAGCCACCTCGCCTGCATCCGCGCCGATAAGGTTAGCGCAAACGGCTCGCGCCTGAGCGACATCGCGAAGCACATCTCCGAATTCCTGATGATGTCGGCAACTCGCCTGCGCATGAGCACTCATCGCATCCGCCGCACGCCTAGGCAAAATCGTCACGCCGGCATGAGCGAGAAATATTCCACTTTCAACGACCGGAAACTCGTACACCCGCTCGGCCTCACTGGCAAAACCACTCACGCTCGAGTCTCCTCGGCTTCATGAATGAGTTTCCAGAAATCATTGGTCTTGGAGAGACCGCTATCCTCTTCGTCAAGCGGCAGATTGGAACGGAACAAAAAGTCGCGTATGGTGTTTTTGTGCAGCACGCGGTGAACCAGCAGTCCCTCGGCATGGTGCTCAAAATAGATCCGGTAATCCTTCGCGCGGTAACGCAGCAAAGAACGCCCGTCACGTGAGACCCGCCCAAAGTGCTCGCCATCGAGCGAATCCAAATCTCCAGGAAGAAATTGAAATTCGGATAGCAAGTCGAGTTGAAGATCCTTTGGAAGCGCCGCCATTTCGGAAGCACTGATTTTATTAAATATCACCTGAAACACGAGAGAGCATTGGCTCGTTCCCCTGACGCTTGGCAAGAATCCTTTTTTGCGAGAACTGATTGCCAGCCCAAAGAAAATCTGGGAATAGTCACTCTTCTCCCTTATGTCCAAAAAATCCGAATCACTCGCCACTGAAAACCGCATCTTCAAACCCTCTAAGTCGTTTTCAAAAAAAGCGGTCGTGAAAAGCTTTGAAGATTATAAAAAACTTCACGCTCAATCCCTCAAGAATCCCGAAAAATTTTGGGCCGGCGAGGCCTCCGAGCTTATTTGGCAGAAGAAATGGACCAAAACCCTGGATTGGAAGCCGCCGTTTGCAAAGTGGTTCGTAGGCGGACAACTCAATGCCAGTGAAAATTGCCTCGATCGGCATCTCGATGGTCCGCG
This sequence comes from Terrimicrobiaceae bacterium, assembly GCA_044377415.1. Taxonomy (GTDB): domain Bacteria; phylum Verrucomicrobiota; class Verrucomicrobiia; order Chthoniobacterales; family Terrimicrobiaceae; genus UBA967. Next base: position 22,079 of record JBILZC010000007.1, read on the forward strand.
CCGCAATAAAGCTGCCATCATCTGGGAGGGTGAACCCGGCGAGCGCCGCACCCTCACCTTCCAGCAACTCCACCGCGAGGTCTGTGTATTTGCAAATATCCTCAAGCGGAACGAAGTCAAAAAAGGCGACCGCGTTTTAATTTATATGCCGCTGATCCCCGAAGCGGTCATCGCCATGCTCGCCTGCGCCCGCATCGGAGCGGTTCACTGCGTTGTCTTTGGCGGTTTCAGCAGCGACAGCATCAAGGATCGCCTCGCCGATAGTGGAGCAAAGATTGTAGTCACGGCTGATGGCGGATATCGCCGAGGCCAGATCGTCTCGCTCAAGCAAAATGTGGACTACGCCCTGAAGGACGATTCACAAGTCCGTCGAGTGATCGTGGCGCGCCGTACCAGCCTCGACATCCACATCGAGGAAGGGCGCGATGTGTGGTGGCACCGCGAGGCGGAATACGTCGATGCGAAATGCCCCGCCGTTCCCGTGGATAGCGAACATCCCCTTTTCATCCTCTACACGAGCGGTTCGACTGGCAAACCGAAGGGAATTCTTCATACCACTGGCGGGTACCTCACCGGCACCGCTGCCACGAGCAAGTATATTTTCGACCTTCGCGAGGAAGACATTTACTGGTGCACCGCCGATGTCGGCTGGATCACCGGCCATAGCTATCTCGTTTACGGCCCGCTCGCAAATGGAGCCACCTGCGTCCTCTACGAAGGTGCTCCGAACTGGCCTGAGCCCGACCGGTTTTGGAAAATCATCGAAGAGCTCGGCGTCACGATCCTTTACACCGCTCCGACCGCCATTCGTGCGTTCATGAAGTGGGGCGACGAATGGCCCGCGAAACATGATCTTTCCTCCCTGAGGCTCTTGGGAAGCGTTGGCGAACCGATTAATCCCGAGGCTTGGATGTGGTATCACAAAAACATCGGTGCCGAACGCTGCCCGATCGTGGATACGTGGTGGCAAACCGAGACGGGTTCGATTTTGATTTCGCCACTGCCTGGCGCGACACCACTCAAGCCCGGAACGGCCACACTGCCGTTCTTTGGCATTGATGCCGCCATCGTGGACGACAAAGGCAAGGAAGTCGGCCCCAATGAATCCGGGAAACTCGTTATTCGCAAACCGTGGCCTGCCATGTTGCGCTCGATCCACGGCGACAAGCCCCGCTACAAGAAACAATACTGGACCGAAGTCAAAGGTTGCTACTTCACTGGGGATGGTGCCCGCCGCGACAAGGATGGTTACTTCTGGATCATCGGCCGGATTGACGATGTGCTCAATGTCGCCGGCCACCGACTCGGAACCGCCGAGGTCGAAAGCGCGATCGTTGGCCATGATTCCGTGGCTGAAGCCGCTGTCGTTGGCCGCCCCGATGAAATCAAGGGCCAAGGCGTTGTCGCTTTTGTTGTCCTACGAGAGGGCCAGACTTCTTCCAAAGAATTGGCTGAAAAAATCCGCCGCCACGTCGCCCAAGCCATCGGCCCCATCGCAAAACCCGATGAAATTCGCTTTGCTGAGGCCCTTCCAAAAACACGCAGTGGCAAAATCATGCGCCGTCTGCTGAAGCAGATTGCCGCTGGAGAAAGCATCACCGGCGACACGACAACTCTGGAGGACCTAAGCGTCCTCACCAAGTTGAGCAAAGTCTCAGAAGAATAAGTGCGCCACCGCCTTCTCATTACCGCCTGCACATGGATGGCTCTTGTCGCCCATGCGCAGGCCGAGTGGGAGATACATGAGTCAAAACTGGTAGGCACACCAACCCCTGGCGTGAGCGTTTACGAGACGCAGTGCCGAAACGGATCACTTATTGCCCGTGTTACCTCCGCCACGTTCAATGAAAGCGAACACACACTTCGTGTGATTGACAGCCCAAATCCAGGGACAGCAACTCTCTCTGCTGTTCTCTCAAAATCCAATCTCATCGCGGGCGTCAATGGCGCGTATTTCCACTCCACCTATGAGCCGGTGGGATTGGTCGTTATTAATGGCAAGACCCAACATCCGTTCGAGAAAGCGAAACTACTGAGCGGCATTTTAACCGTCCGATCCAACGGATCTATCGCGATCATCCGTTCTGGACAATTTTCCGCGAAAGCTTCCCCACCCGCACAGGCCCTTCAGTGCGGGCCGATGCTCGTGGAAAAGGGATCACCCGTGACCGGACTCAATGCCACACGCAGCGCGCGACGCACGGCGGTCGCGACTGGACCTAAGGGAAAAATCGCCCTCGTCTATATCTCATCGGTGACCCTTGCGGATGCGGCACAAATACTCTCCCTGCCAGACGTGTTTGGGACATGGTCACCGACCACCACGCTGAACCTCGATGGCGGAAGCTCCAGCGGATTCTGGGATCGGAGTGGCACTCACCTTCCAGAGATCAAACGCGTGAGGAATTTCTTGGCCATAGCCCCGAAAAAAACTGCAAAGTAAAAGACATCCGGAAGTCTAAAGCTGATCGATGAGCTGAAAATTGTCTCTCACTGAGGCACAAAGACACGGAGGGGAGTTGAAAGAATGTTTGACCCGCCCGTTGACTCAAAAGCCCATGACACCGGAGCAGGTCAGGGAAGGTGGGGGCATCCTACTCCCTTACGATCTCCTCTTTTTCGGGTGAACCCTCGATGAGTGATGCTGATTTTTTTCAAAAAAGGTTGCTTCTTTGATTATTCGCGCCACTATTATCTAGTAAAAGCATTATAAAAACTATTCTTGCGCCACTTAAATCATTATATATGCCACGTCAGATCTCGAAATATCAATTAAGCGCCATATCAGATATTGTTCGTTTATATCCGAACGGGGCAGCGATCCGTGAATTACTAGAGTCTCCGGCACTCAGTATACCGAAACGGACGCTCCAGCGCCACTTGGAGCACCTTGTATCCGAAGACCGATTGGAAGCAAAAGGCGTTGGAAGGGCGCGCCGTTATTTATTTTTGGAATCCAGCACTAGCGTGAGGGAGGATACCCCATCGGTTTCACGCGGAAGCGATTGGCTTTCGCCGGAAGCTGATCGCATTCGAGAATCAATCCTGCGGCCATTGGCGCAGCGAACTCCCGTTGGCTATCGGGGAGCCTTTTTGGACACCTACCATCCGAATAAGACATTTTATCTTCCAAGTTCGATGAGAAGCGATTTGGCGCGTCTGGGACAAGTGAGTTTTGAGGAACTCCCGCCGGGCACTTATGTGCGTCAGTTCCTGCATCGTTTGCTGATCGATCTTTCCTGGAATTCCAGCCGCTTGGAAGGGAACACCTATTCCTTGCTCGAGACCGAGCGCCTCATCGAATGTGGCGAGGGAGCCGAAGGAAAGCCGCCAGAGGAAACTCAGATGATCCTCAATCACAAAGCGGCTATTGAGATGCTCGCGGAGCAAGCGGATGGCATTGGTTTCAATCGACACACGATTTGTAACATCCACGCTTTGCTTTCAGACAACCTCTTGCCGAATCCAGCGTCCTGCGGCCTTATCCGCACCCGACCGGTGGGCATCAGTGGCACGGTCTTCCATCCCCTAGCCGTGCCGCAAATGATCGAGGAGAATTTCGATGCGATACTCCAGAAGGCGCAGTCGATTCAGGATCCCTTTGAACAGGCATTTTTTGTCATGGTTCATCTCCCTTATCTCCAGCCCTTCGAGGATGTGAACAAGCGGGTTTCCCGGTTGGCGGCCAACATTCCGCTCATCCGCAGAAATCTGTGTCCACTTTCGTTTATTGACGTGGAGCAGAAAGATTACATTGGCGGTCTGCTCGGGATTTATGAGCTGAATCGGTATGAATACTTACGCGATGTATTTGATTTTGCCTACCGACGCTCTTGTGCCCGGTATTCAGCGGTCCGCCAATCTCTAGGGACACCGGATCCGTTTCGCCTCAAATATCGCGCCTCCATTTCGGAAACGGTTCGTGAAATCGTCCAAAAGAAGATGTCGAAATCCGTGGCCTTGGCTTTTTCAAACCAAGTTGCAGCGGAAAAAATACCGAAATCCGAGTGGAAGAAATTTGTGGAAACGATCGAAATGGAATTAAGCGGAATCCACCCGGGTAACATCGTCCGGCATCGCTTGAGGCTTTCGGAACTCGAAATATGGAAAGCGATCTGGCAATGACGAGCTTCAAACCATTGGCAGTGGGTACGCACTCTGTTATAGGACGGATAAGTATGGTTGAACTTTTTTATTCTCGGAAGCACCTAGCTCCCCAGTTTTTCGTTTTTTGCTTGATGATGCTGTCGACGTCAGCACTCGCATCTCCAGCGGATTCCGGCGCAGTCGCTCCGTTTCCCATACCCGTGGCGCAATACAACGATACCTCCATCGCGGGACTTGCTCCCAAATTACTTGGCCGTATCAAAGCGGACCCCTTCAATGCCATCGCCACGGCGATTTTTTTGGCAGCTATCGGGCACACCTTTCTGGCCGCGAAGTTCCGGACGATTTCGCATAAGTGCGAACACGATCATGAAGTTCTCGTCCGAAAGCTGGATAAATCGTCCGCCCCAGATCCTGGGCTACTGCGAGAGATTGAGCGCAAAAAGTTCCGCGAGGTGGTTTTTCATTTTCTCGGCGAGGTCGAAGCGGTCTTTGGAATCTGGTTGATCCCACTCGCCATCTCTGTCGTCTTGATGAAGGGCTCAGATACATTCTTTCATTACATCAATGGAGTGAACTATACGGAGCCTGTCTTTGTTGTCGTCATCATGGCTATCGCAAGCTCCCGCCCGGTTTTATACTGCGCGGAAGGAGCGCTAAAAATGGTGGCCTGCTTGGGAAAAAAGACACCAGCCGCTTGGTGGCTATCCATCCTCACCGTTGGGCCAATATTGGGCTCGTTTATTACGGAACCGGCGGCCATGACGATCTGCGCCCTGATTTTGGTGGAAAAGTTCTTCAAACTGCAACCCTCCATGGCGCTCCGCTACACAACGCTGGGCCTGCTATTCGTTAACATATCCATAGGAGGCACGCTGACCCACTTTGCTGCTCCTCCCGTGGTGATGGTGGCTAGTCATTGGAACTGGGATACCCTCCACATGCTCACGCATTTTGGCTGGAAGGCTGTGCTCTCGATTCTCATCTCGAATACGTTGGCATTTTTTATATTTCGCAGAGAGTTGCTCGCACTGAGAGAAAGCGGCCAATCCTTGGTTCAGTCAAAGACACGCGTTCCTGTCTCGATTATCCTCACGCATTTAGCTCTGATCGGCCTCGTTGTTTTGACTTCACACTATGCCGCTATCGTTGTCTTGGTTTTCATGTTTTTTCTCGCCTTTGTTGCCGCCACGGAAAGGAATCAAGATCCGATCAACCTTCGCGGCCCCGTACTTGTTGGTTTTTTCCTAGCGGGACTCGTTATTCATGGAGGCTGCCAGCAATGGTGGATCGAGCCAGTGCTCACAAGCTTGAATCCAGTCCAACTGCTCTTGGGTTCAACCCTCCTCACCGCATTTAACGATAATGCGGCGATCACTTATCTAGCCTCGCTCGTTCCAGGATTCAGCGATGCAGCCAAATACGCGGTGATGGCTGGAGCCGTCGCTGGCGGAGGTCTGACGGTCATTGCCAATGCACCTAACCCCGCTGGCCAATCGATACTCCAACCCTATTTTGGCACAAACGGAGTGGATGCGGTGAAGCTGTTTCTGGCAGCGGCGATACCCACCACCATTTGTGTTCTGATCTTTTTACTAACACGATAAAAAGCCCAATGAAGCGGCTCGCGCAGCGAGATTTTCTCGAACCTACAGCCAATTTTTCTTTTTGAAGAAGATCAGCATTGCGACAGCTAAAACACCGCAAAGCACCCAAAAAAAGAGGTAGCCGAAGTGCCAGTTGAGTTCTGGCATATTCAGGGGCGAACCGGCATTGAAATTCATTCCATACACGCCAGCCAAAAATGTGAGTGGCATGAAAATCACCGAAACGATGGTGAGGACACGTATGATCTCGTTCGTGCGAAAACTCAGGCTCGAGATATACAAATCCATAAGCCCCGCGGTGAGGTCGCGGTAACTTTCAATAATATCTATGATCTGGGTGACATGGTCGTAACAGTCCCTCAGAAATATCTGCGTCTCACGATGAATGAGACCCGACTCATCCCGTATTAGGCTATTGAATATCTCACGATGAGGCCAAATCGTTCGTCTTAGCAAGAGCAGGAGCCGCTTCGCTTCGTATAGGCTTGTCAGTGATTTCGGGCCGGGCTTGACGAGCAAACCCTCCTCCACGGCCTCAATCGAGTCCCCCACATTTTCTAGAACCGGAAACATCTGGTCCACAGTGGCGTCAAGAAGCGCATAAGCGAGATAGTCTGCCCCCATGAAGCGGGATTGACCGGCACCGGAACGCAACCTTTCCCTAATGCGTTCAAATACGTCATGTCCCCTTTCCTCCTGAATCGAAATAACAAAAGCGGCACCCAGAAAAAGGCTGACCTGCTCGAAGCAAAGAACATCCTCGTTATTGTAATAGACCATTTCACCGACGATGAAAAAATGGTCGGCGTAGCGCTCGAGCTTCGGCCGCTGAGTGGTATCAAGCACATCCTCCAAGGCCAAGGGATGGATATTAAAATGCGCAGCCAGTTTTTTTAAACAACCCACATCGCCCAACCCGTCAATATCGATCCAATTAACCATCGACGGGTCGTAGCGCTCCAAAAGCGCCTCGATCGTTTCAAACTCCGCCTCGAAAATCTTTTCTCCGTTATACTGGATCAACGTCAACGCCGGGGGCCCAGATGCGGCGCTCGGTGAACTCAAAGACAGAGGAGATGTGCCAGCTGGCTTGTAGTTAAAACGAATCATAAAAAACCTCGCCATTCACCCATTCACCATTCGATGAATGAAAGCTAGTAATTAAACGCCGCGTGGCTCGGATCGAGAATATTTCCGATGGGGATGCGTGGTTTCGCGCAGGCGCCGGGCGAGCCGGGGCTACTGTTTGGTCACGCCCTTTTTCAAAAGGAGGTTGCCGTATTTGGCGATTTCACCAGTCATCACAACGGCGAAGGCGGATTTGGCACGATCATAAAATCCCATTCGGTCGATTCGAATCGGAAGCTTAGCCTGAGGAGCATGCCGTTTGACGACAGCCATGTATTTTTCCTCAACCGAGGGATCCAACTCGTCCCCTGGCACGGCTTGCATCATCACCAGCGGGTCCGCATAGCTGTCGAGTTCGAGTAGAGGAAGAATGCCTTCCAGCAAGGTCGTTACACTCAAACCATCCGCCCGAAGAACCCTTGCTCCAAAGGTGTGCCCCGGGAAATGCGCATCCGCGAGAATGATTTCATCACCATGACCCATTTCGGCGAGAGTTTTAAGAAGTTCGGGGCTAATTGCGGGATGGATACCTTTGAGCATGAGTGGAGCTGGTGTTGTAAAAGGATCCCTTCGTGAAGAAGCGCGCTGGGATGGCTTCCTTTGTTGATGCGGAATATGTCGCCGCTCGAAATCCGCTTCAATAAGATTTTTTTACTCCTCTTGAGAAGATTCTGCTGATTCGCTCCGCTTATGCCCAGTCATTCCTCGCTTCCGCTTCCGCCAGAATACGCCTGCATCAAGGTGGTGAAGAATTTCGCAGAACTGGCCACGACCCGCTTTGAAAATCCCGTCAACGCACTCTGCTGGCCACGCGCGCTGGCGGGGGATTTTCAGGAGGTGGTGGAAAAGCTGGGGGCCAGCGATGGCATCATCACGCTCGACGAATCTCTGCTCACCAGTCTGCCAGTGAGTCCCGAGGGCAGAATCGCGATCAACACCCTCCTCGAAGACCTTCTTTTACTAAAGGAACTCGAGTTAGATCCTGTTCTTAACTGCATTCATGGTTATCCTCGAGACGATGACGCAGGCCCCGTGCCGACGGATGTCTTCTCCTTTCACGTCGATAGCGCCCCCGTGGAAGCCTACACTTGGCTTTGCACTTACTACGGACTGCCCAGCGAAGGGCTGCGCAACGAAGAGGCTATTCGGCGCGTAGATATACTCGAAACGCGAAATGAACTTCTCCAGTGCTTCGGTGGAAAGGATGACACCGACTTCCTCAGCTATCTGAACGACAACTGCTACGATCTCCACTACGCGCCACTGGCCGGAGCGCGCCCTTATTCCTTCGGCTTAGGATGCCTCTGGCGCATTGCCATCGAACATCCAGAGAACCCTGTTCCTCCCTGCATCCATCGCGCTCCGCTCACCCTTCCCGGCGACTCCCCCAGATTGCTTTTGATTAGTTGAAATCACATACCTCTTTCATCTACGGAGGGTGATTCACTACCTTGCCGAAAACTTTTATTGGACGAAAAAGGAACCATGAAAACGTGGTATTCTTTGTTGGTCGCAGGGTGTGCCGGAACTTTGGTAATGACGTTATTTTTGTTTCTTCCACGCTGGGCTGGGTGGAGCAAGGTGGATGTGATACGGGCCGGCGGAGCATTATTAGTGGGCATGAACGCGCGTGCCTTCGCCACAGGCATGGGCATTCATTTGGTGATGGGGGTTGGCTTTTCCTTTCTTTATGCAGTCTTTCTGGGGTTTTCCCATTTGCCTTTCAATACGCTCACCGGCGCCCTTTTGGGGAGTTTGCAAGGCGTGGTGGTCATGCTCTTGGTGGCTATTTTGATCATGGAGCATCATCCTATAGCCCGTTACCATGAAAGAGGCCCTGCCACCGGTCTGGCACACCTCGGAGCCCACATACTATACGGGGCGACTGTTGGCTGGGTGGTCGGTCTGATGAACTGAGATCAGCGAAGCATGGCGCGAATCAAAGCAAACCAAACAATATAGCGCGGAACCTTGACGCGTTCTCCTAGGGGATGCTCGGCAACGAGAGCGAGCGTGCGTCGAGCCAGATCCAAGGGAAGCGAACAGGCCGCTTTAAGCATTCGGGGCAACACGCTTGCCGTGTACTCGTCACCAGCGGTCAGCAACTCGCCGACGTGCTCCATCTCAGCATAGAAGCGCTGGTCGGGTATGTAGATCCGGCCGATGTCGGCATCGGATCGCCGGTCGCGGAGAACATTCACCAACTGGAGGGCTTTCCCAAAACGACGCGCCACAGGCAACAAATCCTCAAGCGACTTCGAGGAGTAACCTGGAATGTGCTGGCAGCAAATGCGGGTCCAAAATTCGCCCACGCTGCCGGCCACGAGGTAGGTGTATTCATCAAGCTCCTCAGGAGAGAGCGGAGAGGCAGGATCGCCAGACTCGTTCGACCGAAACCGTTCGATATCGAATATCTGACCCCGAAGAATAACGCGCCAGGCCTCCACGACCGCAGGCGCATCGGGAAGCGTCTTCAGTACCTCCAAGAGCTCAGGCAAACGTTTCACAAGATCTTTTTCATCCCCCTGCAGTCCAAGGTCGGGACTCTTCTCAGGATAAAAATCCGGAAGGGCTCGCAGAAGCGCCAAACGCTGAAACTCCGGCGCCGAGGAAGCATCTGCAATCGTATCGGAGGCTCGGGCCAACATGTAAGCAAGCGTCAGCGTGGAACGGATCGAACCTGGAAGAATCCGCAAAGAGAGCTGGAATGACCTCGCCACGCGCTTAAGCAGAACCTCAAAAGCATATGTGTCCATAGCCTTGTGGGCCACTTGTTGGAGGGCAACTGTCTTATGTGTGTCTATGTCCAACGGAAGTAAGTTTCTGCCAGAGCGTTTGAAATCTCGTTTAATCGCTCTTGGGTCTGATCAAGGTATTGGTGAAGTCCGAAACGGAAGATACTATCCACCGTGGTGAATGCCAAGTTCGAGCGCAAAGCCCCGGAAAGACGTTCCGCCTCGTTGGAAAAGTGCCCTCGGTCGACCCCCGATATGCTGTGCAGTGCTTGATCAAGGGCATCCACACAAAAACGAATCGACCGTGGAAATGTGTCATGCAGGATCAAAAACTCGGCGACCTGCCAACTTGTCACATGGCCATGAGAAATCTTGAAATAGGCCTCCATGGCGCTGCACGAGCGGAGGACTGCCATCCATTGCGTGATATCCACGTTGCCACCGACCTGCTCGCCACTTGGAAGCAGAAGATGGTATTTAAAATCGAGCACTCGGGAAGCGGAGTCCGCACGTTCGATATACTTACCGGCTTGAATGAACTGCCATCCCTCTCCATGCGTCATGGTCGCGTCCGTGATCCCTTGGAAGGAATGGAGATGATCAACCAGCAGACGAAAAAAGCCGATCGGACTTTCACGAAAAGCGGTCCGCGCGGCAGGGCTTTGAAGATAGAGGTAGAGGCGATTGATTTGCTCCCACATCTCGCTCGATATTTGCTCGCGAACGGTGCGGGCATTTTCGCGGGCCAGCGTCATCGAAGATAGAATCGAGTTCGCGTTGGTTTTTTCGAATGTCACGAAATCCATGATGGCTTCGCTAGTGACATCGCCGTGAATTTGACGAAAAAGTTTCTGCTCTTTGGATGTGGAAAGGATCGGCATCCATTGCTGACGCACTTTCGCATCGTTGTTCTCCTCAAAATCAAGGGCGATCTGGATATTCACATCGAGAATGCGGGAGTTCGTCTCGGCACGCTCGAGGTAGCGACTGAGCCAGAAACAGGAATCAGCGACACGGCTTAGCATGGCTGACCTCCTTCATCCAAAACCCACGTATCTTTCGTCCCCCCGCCCTGAGACGAATTCACCACCAGCGAGCCTTTCCGCATGGCCACGCGGGTGAGACCACCCGGAATGATCGTCGTCTTTTCGCCCATGAGAATATACGGCCGCAAATCAATATGCCGCCCCTCAAACGTCCCATCGCAATAGCAGGGCGAGCGGGAAAGATTGATCACTGGTTGTGCGATGTAGCCACGGGGATCGGCAATGATCGCGGCGCGGAATTTTTCGATTTCCTCACGCGTCGCTTTGGGTCCAATCATCATCCCGTAGCCACCACTTTCGTTGGCTGCCTTGATGACGAGGTTCTCAAGGTTCTCGAGGATGTATTTGCGATCGCTTTCGACAGCGGAAAGGAAGGTGTCGACATTCGGCAGGATCGGTTCCTCACCGAGATAAAATCTGATCATCGCTGGAACGTAATAGTAGGTCACCTTGTCGTCTGCGACGCCCGTGCCAAGCGCGTTGGCGAGGTTCACATTTCCTTTGCGGTAAGCATTCACGATACCCGGAACACCCAGCATCGAATCTTTGCGGAACACGGTCGGATCCAGAAAATCGTCATCAACCCGCCGGTAAATGACATCCACTTTTTCCAGCCCCTTCGTCGTCTTCATGTAAACGAAATCATCCTTCACAATGAGATCCTGATTCGTAACGATCTCGATGCCCATGGAGCGCGCGAGGAACGAGTGCTCGAAGTAAGCGGAATTGTAAATGCCGGGCGTGAGCACAACCACGGTCGGATCCGGATTGCCATGAGGCGCGACATACCGCAAGGCCGCCAGAAGTTCTTGCGGATACCTGTCCACAGGGCGGACGGGATAGCGACTGAAGAGGTGCGGAAATACACGCTTCATCGCTTGGCGGTTTTCCAATAAATAAGAGACACCTGACGGGCAGCGGCCGTTGTCTTCGAGCACAAGATATCCGCCATCCTCTCCGCGAATGAGATCCGTGCCACACACATGGATGTAGATATCATGTGGGACATCGAATCCGATGAGTTCGGGGCGGTAGTGTTTCGCTGTGCGAATGATCTCCAAGGGAATGATCCCTTCCCGGATGATCCGCTGGTCGTGGTAGATATCGTGGAGAAAAAGATTTAGCGCGCGCAAGCGTTGTTCGAGCCCGCGCTCGAGAAGCTTCCATTCATCTGCCGGTATAATGCGAGGCACGAGATCGAATGGCATGATTCGCTCCGTCCCCTCATCCCCGCTGTAAATCGTAAAGGTGATCCCTTGGTTGAGATAAGCTTTCTCGGCAAGCGCGCGCTTTCTCTCGAATGTCTGTGCATCCATCTCCGTGAAACGTTCCAGAATTCTCTGGTAGTGGGGGCGAACCTTTCCCTCCCCATCGAACATTTCGTCAAAAAACCCCTCCGAATCGTAACGATCGAAAAACCCTTGCGCCATGCGGCACACCATTCCCTATCCGAACTCCCGAGGAAAGCCAAAAATCAGCTCAGCGCGCGGACACTTGGAGCGGATCGAGCGTGAATGGCGATTGGGTACTGGAGAATTTGGTGTAAATGAAACGCGCCGAGATCGAATTCCCGCGAGTCACTCCAAGCGCCTTCGAAACCCCCTTGTCTTTGAGGAAAGCCAGCGAGGTCGCCAACATTCCAGAACCAAGCCCCCTGTTGCGATACTCGTGCAGAATCATTGGCCCGCTGAGAAGGTGGTTTGTCGCCTCCGTGTTGGCGTCCAATAACGAAGCGCCAATAATGCGTTGGCCGTGGAGGGCTACGATGCAAGATGGGTCGCCCTTTTCAAAAGCACGGTCTACAAAACATCCAATCCCCTCCTGTAAGCGGCGACTGATGTCACCCCAGGAACTGTCCATCGAGAATGCGCTCAAGAGCACTTTTAAAACAATCTCCTTCTCGCCCGGTTGAGCGGCTCGTATGACGAGAGGCGCAGTCGATGGGACCGGCAAGTCTAGGGATGAAAGTTCCCACTCAAAACAAATCCAGGAAAACATCAGGTTTTTGAAAATCTCTAATTTAACAGCCCTCTGAACAGATCAGGACGTCCCCTTGTCGTCTCGACTTACCCACCATACACATCCTAAGAGACCTGTAAAAATAATAGCGAAAACGGGAAATGGCATAGATAAGAACCCCTCTATCATCGCAGGGACACACCCCATAGTCAAACCCTATCGATTTCGGCATGATTTTTTGGAATCCTCGACCATAGAAAAATAATACCCCTCCATACTCCGGCAAAAAATATATGATCCACTCCATCATCGCAGCTCTCGGTGACAAGGCCGACTACCTCCTCAATCACACCTCCAAAACGGTCTCCAAAGACTTGCTCCATCTTCCGGGCCCGGATTTTGTGGATCGTGTTTTTGCCACCACAGACAGGAACCAACGCGTTCTGAATCATCTCCAACGGATCTACAATACCGGACGCCTTGCCGGCACCGGCTATGTTTCTATCCTACCGGTTGATCAAGGCATCGAGCACTCAGCCGGCGCCAGCTTTGCTAAAAACCCCGCCTACTTTGATCCGGAAAACATTGTTAAACTCGCGATCGAAGGCGGTTGCAACGCCGTGGCCTCCACCTTCGGAGTTCTGGGTGCCGTCTCGCGCAAATACGCCCACAAGATCCCCTTCATCGTTAAGATCAACCACAACGAACTCCTCACCCACCCGAACGCCTTTAAGGAAATCCTATTTGGCAAAGTGAAAACAGCCTCAGACATGGGTGCGGCGGCTATTGGCGCCACCGTTTACTTTGGCTCAGATGACGCCCACCGGGAAATCATGGAAATCACCGAGGCGTTTGCCCTCGCGCACGAAATCGGCATGGCTACCGTCCTCTGGTGCTACCTGCGGAATCCTGCTTTCAATGTGAAGGGCGACAAAGACTACCACGTTTCTGCCGACCTTACCGGCCAAGCGAACCACCTCGGCTGTACCATCCAAGCGGATATCATTAAACAAAAACTTCCGGAAAATAACGCCGGCTTCAAAGCCCTCAACTCGGGCGGCTCAAGCTATGGCAAATTGGATGAACGCATTTACTCCGAACTCACGACCGATCACCCGATCGATCTCTGCCGCTATCAGGTCGTCAATTGCTACATGGGCCGAGCCGGACTGATCAATAGCGGCGGCGCATCGGGAAAACATGACTTCGAGGATGCCGTGATGACGGCGGTCATCAACAAGCGCGCCGGTGGCACGGGTCTCATATCGGGTCGCAAAGCCTTCCAGCGTCCGATGGCCGATGGCGTCAAATTACTCAATGCCATTCAAGACGTCTACCTCGCAAAAGAGGTTGCCATCGCCTAAACTATCCCACCCTTGGGCGAAAAACCAATGTCTCCGCCAGCCGCCACAAGCGAGCCCGCCACTGAGGTGGGTTCGCTTTTTTGGCTTTCAATCGCAGCGGCACCACACCCAATCAGCCCAAATCCACACCTCTGCGGTTCGCGTTTGCCCAACAGACGCCCGTTTGGATTTGAAAAAACTGATTGCCACCAAAGGGAACTCCCTTAAAATAAAAAAATTGTAATACACAAGCCACTTCCACCTCGCTTCGAAGCGATGAAAGCAGGCCGAGATTTTGAACCTGTAACCTCACATCATGAAGACATCACTGCCCATTTCCTATAACTGTAAGCGACCGGAATTTCCACCGACCATGCGGAGCCAACGAGCCTTTTCCTTGATCGAACTTCTCGCTGCGGCTGCCGTTCTTTGCCTCTTGGCTGTTTTAGCCCTTCCCTCAATGAATTCCCTCTTGGGCTCGTCCGGACGTAAGGGCGCCGTGATTTCCGTGATGAACACTTTGGAGCAATCCCGCGTCGCTGCCCTCGAGAAAGGCCGGGATGTTTTTGTGGTTTTTTGGAGACGCCAAGGCACCGAAGCCGATGCCATGCTGGTACTTCAAAAGAACGAGGCCGACACCGAATGGGAGCCCCTCTCGCGCTGGATCGAACTCCCCGATGGTGTTTTGTTTTATAAACCCGACACCGACGAGAGCGTCTTCAGCGAAGATACGGGTCTCCTTGCCAGCCAGTCGATATCCCCAACCGAACTACCCGGACACCCCGCCGCATCCGAACTGGATGACGTGGGTGGCATCCGATTCAACAGCAATGGTGGAGTCGCTCATCCCGACAACTCGAGCCAAATGGTCGTCGCCCTCACGGAGGGTGTCCGTGATTCCGCAGACGGGAACGACGAAATCCTCTCCGAACAAAAGAAAATCAACGGCGGCTTCGAGGTCATTACCATCGCCCGCTATACTGGGCGAAACACGCTAGAGATAAGCTCTCTCTGATGACTCCTCCGGCCCCCCAGCCAACGCCAAGCCGGAGCGTTAAGGCCTTTTCTCTTATCGAGGTCCTCGTGGCCATCGGTATCGTATCCTTTGCCGTTGTGGCCATAGTGGGAATGCTCCCCATCGCCCTCAACACAGCCAAAGACAGCATGTTGGAAACAGATGCAGCTGTTATTGCCCAAAGAGTCTTTGCTGAGTTACAAGCCGGCACCGGCACGAACCGCCCCGTTTCGATCAATGTCAACGGCGACACGAAGGAGATCGACCTGTCCTCGGATGGGACCAACTACCTCGCCTTCGGAGACGCCTGCGAGGTGCGAAGTTCCCCGACCGGCGAGGCGCCGATCACCGACTCGGGAGTTTCTTTTCTGGGAGGTATCAGCGTTTCCACGAACACCGGCATTTTCCACCTCTCCCGAGTGGAAATCTCTATCAGCTCCCCCACCTCCGCCCCAGCATCCTCCCGCACAACAAACACTTTCGTGACACTAATGGGGTGGCATGAACTTTAGACAGAACTAACAGAATTAACAAAATGTCCGCAGAATATGATCTGGCAGGAAAAGTCATTGGCCTAGCAATGTCTGTGCATAGAACGCTCGGACCGGGCTTTGTGGAATCGGTTTATGAAAAAGCCTTGTCCATTGAGCTTTCAGAGGCCGGCTTCTCGCACAAATGCCAATCTGGATTGAAAGTCAACTACAAGGGCATTTCCGTGGGCGAGTTTATCACGGACATTTTGGTAAACGATGCGCTCATCGTCGAACTCAAGGCTGTCCAGACCCTTCTCCCTATCCATGAGGTCCAGTTGGTAAACTACCTCACCGCCTCAGGCCTAGATGAGGGGCTTCTTCTCAATTTTGGACCCGAGAGCCTACAATTCAAAAAGAAATTTAGAAAACCTCGGATCCCTCAATCGCTAAAACGTTATCCCATTTTGTGAATTCTGTGAATTCTGTCAAAAAAGCTTTCTCCCTCTTGGAAATCCTCGTTGCGATTTCCGTGCTTTCGATTCTTTTAGTCGTTCTTCTCAATATCGTTCACGGCTCGACGACACTCTGGCGAACGGCAGAAAACCGTGCCGAAGCCTACCGCGAATCCCGCGCGGCCATTCAAGTCATGTCCGCTGACCTGCGGAACCTCCTACCCTCCACAAACTCTGCCCACTTTATTACCAACCTCCCCGGCAGTGATGCCTCGACCCGCCCGAATAGCCAGATCGGATTTCTCACCACAATCCCCGTCACAGCACAGAACACCAACAACAAAAGCGACCTCTGTGCCGTAGCCTACTTTCTGGCGTACGCAAACAAGGCCCCTGTCGCAGGAAATCAGGGCCCCCAAAGCTACAACCTCTACCGCTACTTCATCGAAAGCAACGAGACCTTCGCCAACCTCCAGCAAAACGCCCCCTTCTCCGACGTCAACCCCGCCAATACCCACTGCGAGATCCTTGCCCGCAACATCTTGGACTTCCAGATCACCCCGCTCACCGCCAGTACCAATGGATTTACGAACTGGACCAACACCTCCACCACTCCCACCCCTGACCTCGTGGAATTAAAAATCGTCGGGCTGAATAACGAAAGATCCCACCGCTTCAACGCCCGCAACGATCAGGCCGCTTGGGACACGCTCCGCGGAGACACCAATGCCTCCGATTACCTCAAAAACACCAAAACCTTCACCACAAGAGTGAAACTCAATCGCCAATAGGATGTTGCGAAACACTCACAAACACGCTTCCGCCTTGGTGACCACGCTTTTTGTTCTTGTGGTCCTCTGCACGATCACAGTGGCTTTTTTGCAAACCATGACCATGGAACGCGCCGTCTCACGTAGCCTCAAGAACAAGTTCAAGGCCGATTTGGCGGCGGAAGCGGGCGCGAACATGGTCGCCCAAGCTATGACGGAGGCGATCGGAACCCATGCCGGCTTTTTGGTTTTATCGACAAATATCAATCCTGCGCTGACCCCGATTTTCTACATTCAAACGGGCAGCAACGTTGCCGCATCGAATGTTTTGCCGCTGGTTTCCGGCGATCTCACTAACTATCTCGGCACCCGCTCGTCCTCCACCTCGGCCCTCACCGACTACCTCGCACAAGCGACCAACACAAACAATGCCATCAATGCCAATAAATTGAATGGAAACTACCGGATCCTAGCGAATTCCGGTCCCACCAACTTCAACGCCCCTTGGATTCACTTTACGAACGCCAATGGGGAAACCAACTCTCGCGTCGCCTTTTTTGTTGTTGATGAGCAGTCCAAGTTGAATCTCGCTCACCACGGCTGGTCGACCAATACGAATCGTGCCGGTTGGTCGAACTCACCCTCTCTCGTTCCCATCGCGATCCCCGGAAACACAAACCTCCTCAACACCAGCGCAGCCGCGGCTTTTGCCTCAGCGACCAATAAATCCCACTTCGTTGGCAACCTGCCTCAGATTTTTTCTGATCGTGCGGATTATGAATCTAAAAAACACCTCTACACCTACGCAACCGGCCCAAGCCAAGATTTCATTCCCAGCGGATACACCAATACAAACGGCACATTCTCGAACTACGCTCAAGCTCACCTCCCCAAGTGGAATATCAACAACCTTGCCACCAATATCTCATTCGGAGCGACCTCATCCCTTCGCGCGTCCAATATCGCTCAAGTCATCAACACCAACCTACCCAACTTCGGCAAACGAGACATCGCGATGTCAAATGGACTTGGAGGAAGCTACTTCCGATACTTGGAGCGCATTTCCGCATCGATCCTCGATTACATCGACCCCGATACCGATGTGACCATCCTCCCCGACGCCTCGCCACTGGGTGAGCCCGCTGGCAAAGAACTCGCACCGCTCGTGACTGGCATCGCGGAGAAATACAACTGGATCAGTGAATCCGGATCCGGAACGGCCTGGACAAACAAAATCACGCAAACGGTTTTTGTTCAGCTCTGGAATCCCTATCAGACCAATCTCAGCGGCAACCTCTCACTGGAAGTCACGACTTTCCGACCGATCAAAATGCCAGGTCTCGGCTGCCAGATTTTGCCCAATGCGGGAACGATCGCCGTCAACAACCTTCGCCCAAACGAAATGAAGGTTTTCAAAACCGCCTCAGTCACGAATACCGTTATATCGACCCTCAAGGGCAGCGCACTTGTCGGAAACCGGCCCTATCTGGAGCAAACGGCCAGCGCCAATGCCTTCTTCGAACATCACTCCCGCTTTGACGCCCGCTGGAATGGCGTGCTCTTCGATCGCACCGCCAATCTCGCAACGAACTTCTTTACCAACAATCAAGGACTGCCGAAGAGCGCGATGGGGAAGACGATTGAAACAAGGATCAACTTGGGCGGACTCAATCGCTTCGCCATCAACTATCCATCCTGCGGCTATTTTGCTGGTCCGAAAGGTTACCGCGCCGTCGCAGATCCCCGCCAAAACGCCATTTCGCCCTACGATTGGGAAGCTCCAGCCTCAACAAATAACGAGGTCCGCTGGAATGGACGAAACACCTTCACCAATGAAAGCTCACAGGACTACGCCAAAACGTTTTCCTCCCGAGACGTCGTGCGGTCCAGTCCGATGGAGGGCTCGAGCATCGATCTAACCCTCGCCGATCCCACGTCTGCGGCTTCCTCGTATTCCATCTCCGAAAGCACAAATGCCCCATTTTATTTGCGAAATGCAAAAATGGAATCCATCGGCGAACTCGGCAACATCTACGACCCCGCCCAGCTCAATGACGTTGGATTCAGCACCGCTGGGAGCGACTCGTGGTATGCCTCGGGTGGAGCACGCACCTTGCGCATGGGCATACCCGAGTTTGATTACCCCGCAAGCGGCATCGCTCCCTCAGGATCCGAAAAAGCCGCCCCAAGTTGGAACTCCCCCGGATTTCGCAGCCTCCATCTCGTCGATTTATTCACGGTCGCGGAAACAAACGCGGCCGGCATCCCGCCCCACGCCCCCAAGATCAATATCAACACCGCTCCGAAAGAGGTTTTAGCGGCCCTGTTTTACAACCTCTCGCAAAATGCCGACCCCGCTTTCACCAACTCCAGCCTCACCAGCCATGCCGCTACCCAACTTGCGAACCTCGTGATTTCGAACCGTCCCTACTACAATCTCAGCGACCTTCACAAAATCACCCCCCCACTCCTCAACCCCACAAACTTTATCCCCACGCTGGGGAGCAATCCCTCAACCCCTATCGCAACCATCCACGATGCCGGTCGCGAGCAGGTGCTTTCCTCACTACTCGAACTAGTCGACACACAATCCCGCAATTTCAAGGTCGTCGCGATCGGACAGGCCCTTGGTCCATCAGGAAAAGTGCTCTCCGAGTCCATTCTCGAAGTGGACCTCATTTTAGATTCCTACCCTCAGACAAACAGCAGTGGTGGGGTGGAATATCGAACCCGCGCCATCCAAAAACACTCCAAGAAACACTGATTTGAAAACGCCTTTTCTCATCGCCCTTCTCTTACTCGCCTTCGGGCTTTGCCACATCGTCGCAGAAACCGAGGAAACCACCTCTCCAACGAATGAGGCGCCCCCTTCCCCCCACTCCTCGGTGCAGTTCATCAATGCCACGAGCGTGCCCAACCTCGATCTGGATATCAAAGGTTTTCACAAATACGAAAAAATCCCCCAAGGCACCAAGATTTCCGGCGGTGACTTCCCCTTCACCTCCTGGAAGCTGCGAATCCAAAAAAGCGGATCCACTGATCCCAAGGCCTATTTTGAAAAAGAACTCAACAAAGCCCCCAACACAGCATCAACCGTCGTTCTTCTTGGAAATTTGGAATGGAAACAGGATGCGGTCCGAAAAAAACAAGAACTTCAAGCCGCCATCGTCAACTTCGATCACGAACTCACTACCGACGAAAAACCCAACACCCTCACCATCGTCAACGGCCTCATCCAACAGATCCTTCGCGTATCCATCAACGAAAGCGAGTTCCTCGAAATCGCGCCGATGTCCCACCACATCTGGCATAGCTTACCCGAAACCATCGAGGCCACCGCCCTCATCGGCAGCCAACAAATCCGCGTTCCCCTCAAATACAATGGCCCATTCCAAAGCGGAATCATCGCCTTTTACGAAGCCGACGGCACAATCAAATTCACCGCCGCCCCACAATTGCCCTTCGAGTAAAAAAGAGGAATTGACGCCGGGTTGACCGGGCCTCTTACGCTCTTTCATGCGGGGGTCACGTGTGAGGAGGCCTTCCGCTTTGAGTGGTAGGCGAAGCTCTTCGTTCACTTCGAGATGGGGGCGGCGCGCCGTCCCTACCCTCGGGGGGAGGGCGCTTCGCGCCTTGGTGCGGCAGCACCCTTCGTGTCAGTTGGCAGGGGCGCCGCGCCGTCGGGGCTCCTGACTTCAGTCCGCGCAGTCTCCGTTTCTCGGAGATGCGGCGCGGCATCGGCGCAGGGAGTCGGACGGCGGCGGCGCGCCGTCCCTACCCTCGGGGGGAGGGCGCTTCGCGCCTTGGTGCGGCAGCACCCTCGTGTCAATTGGTAGGGGCGCCGCGCCGTCGGGGCCCCTGGCTTCAGGCGGCGCAGTCGCCGTTTCTCGGAGATGCGGCGCGGCATCGCCGCAGGGAGTCGGACGGCGGCGGCGCGCAGTCCCTACCCTCGGGGAACATGGCGCGCTTCGCGCCATGGTGCGGCAGCACCCTTCGTGTCAATTGGTAGGGGCGCCGCGCCGTCGGGGCCCTTGACTTCAGGCCGCGCAGTCGCCGTTTCTCGGAGATGCGGCGCGCCTTCGCCGCAGGGAGTCGGACGGCGGCGACGCGCCGTCCCTACCCTCAGGGAACATGGAGCGCTTCGCGCCATGGTGCGGCAGCACCCTTCGTGTCAATTGGTAGGGGCGCCGTCGGGGCTCCTGACTTCAGGCCGCGCAGTCGCCGTTTCTCGGAGATGCGGCGCGGCTTCACCGCAGGGAGTCGGACGGCGGCGGCGCGCCGTCCCTACCCTCGGGGGAACATGGGGCGCTTCGCGCCATGGTGCAGCAGCACCCTTCGTGTCAATTGGTGGGGGCGCCGCGCCGTCGGGGCCCCACTTTCACTGCGGCTTGCCAAGTCGGAGTCGCGAAGCACATAAGCTGGAGCCGGATTTTTTTATGAGAATGGGGCATGGGCGTCTCTCCGAGCCGGAGGCATCGCGCCCCTGCCACAGTGCTCGAATCTCTAGTTTCCCGAGCTGCGGGCCAGACGGAATCCGAGGGAGTCGTTCCGGATGTCCGGGCTGATGTAGCGGTCGCGGCCGGCAACAGCGGCGTAACCGGCGCTGCTGATCCAGCCACCGCCACGGATGCGGCGGCGGGAGGAGTCGAGATTCAGATCCCAGCACCACTCCGACACGTTTCCACTCATGTCATGAAGTCCGAGCTCATTCGCTTGCTTTTGCGATACCGGATGTGGCTTCCTTTCAGCGTTATCCTTAATCCACCCGACCGCACTCAGATCATTGCTCCCAGAATAAGTATATTTCTTTGATTTTTTTCCACCCCGCGCGGCCCATTCCCACTCCGCTTCTGTTGGCAGTCGATAGCCTTTGGCTCCACTCTTTGGCTTAACAACATCCGAGCCCTTTTCTCCAAACTCTCCGCTTTTATACACCTGCCCCTTGACCTGATACACTGGCTCACACCCAACCTGCATCTGACTTTTTGCGTTGCACCATTTCACCACGTCATACCAACTCACATCGGTCACAGGATGGTTCTCGCTCAGTCCCTTCCCGACGTTTTGGAGATCATACCCCTTGGTCACCGCCCAATCTCTCACTTTTTGCCATTCACCCCATGTCACTTCGTATTTTCCAATCTCAAACGCTTTCACTGTTTTGTTCGGGACCTGAGAATCCTTCGGCAAACTTCCTCCCTCCACCTTGATCATCTCTGGCTTCACGAGCGCCACATCCAGCGAGGCGTCGCCACTTGCAGACACTGGCGCACTCTCAAACGACTTCGCTGGTGCCTTCTGTCGGATTGCTTGATCCATTCCGCGCGTCTCCGCCATGAGCACACTCGCTCCTGGTGGGTTCGGCTTGATCGTTGCTCCTGTCGGGCTATCGGTGATTCCGAATGACTCCCCCGCGTTGATGGGATGATTGGTTCCCGTCGGCGTCAAAAATTCTACTTTCCCCTCGGTCACTCCCACTATCGTTCCCTCCTCGGGTTTTGCTTTGTCGTATTTCACGAACAGGCTCGTTCCGCGTATCCCAGTCGTTCCCACCATCGTTCCGACGTTGTATTCCGATCCCTCTTTGAGTTTTTTCACTCCCATCAAGATTGTTCCATAGTCCAAATTCAACTTCGTCTTCGACGGCGTTGGTTCCTCCTTCAGGTTTTTGTAGTCCACCCCGGATGCGTCGAAAGCTTCCCTCTCAAACTTCTCAATCAAAAATTCCGTGTTCGGTTTGATCTCCAGCACTCCCCCGTTATCAAACATCAGGTCCACCTCCCCACTCGCTCCTGTGCGGATCGCCGTTCCCTGCGTCAGTTCCGTCCCCGTCTTCACCTCCACGCGGGACCCGTTCGTCGTCACTTCCACTGTGGGCCCCTCCGCCCTCATCACCCGCACCCGACCCTCCACGTAGTCCGCCAGCACCGAATCAGGAAAACAAATCACACTCAACAAGAGCGCAGAGAGAAGCCCCGCTAGACGGAGGGAGTGGTTTTGGGAGGAGGTGGGTATAGGCTGTTTCATATTAAATTAGTTTCATGGATTGCGGGCCAGACGGAATCCGAGGCTACGGAACCGGAA
The DNA here is from genome assembly GCA_044377415.1 of Terrimicrobiaceae bacterium. Taxonomy (GTDB): domain Bacteria; phylum Verrucomicrobiota; class Verrucomicrobiia; order Chthoniobacterales; family Terrimicrobiaceae; genus UBA967. The sequence continues at coordinate 44,798 of JBILZC010000007.1, forward strand.
ATTTGGGGCGTCAATGCTGAATCGCGAGACAACAGCAGATAGATCGGCGCCGTCATACCAACTGCCGCCACGATACCGGCGGATGGAGGGGCCCTTCAGATCCCAACACCACTCAAATATATTTCCGCACATATCATAAATCCCGAGCTCATTCTGTTGTTTTTGTCCAACCGGATGAGGCTTTCCTCCGGAATTATCTTTAGACCAACCCACGGCATTCAAATCATTGCTCCCAGCATAAGTATATTTATTCGATTTTTTCCCACCGCGCGCGGCCCATTCCCACTCCGCATCGGTTGGCAGTCGGTAGCCTTTAGCTCCCGCTTTTTCCTTAACAACATCCGATCCCTTTTTATCAAACGCTCCGCTTTTATACACCTGCCCCTTGACTTGATACACTGGCGTCACTCTCTCCATCTCGCTCTTCGCATTGCACCACTTCACCGCATCATACCAACTCACATCGGTGACAGGATGGTTCTCGCTCAGCCCTTTTCCCAGTCCATTTAAATCATCATACCCCTTGGTCACGGCCCAATCTCTCACTTTTTGCCACTCACCCCATGTCACTTCGTATTTTCCAATTTCAAACGCTTTCACTGTTTTGTTCGGGACCTGAGAATCCTTCGGCAAACTGCCTCCCTCCACCTTGATCATCTCTGGCTTCACAGATGCCACATCCAGCGAGGCGTCGCCACCCGCAGTCACTGGCGAACTCTCAAACGCCTTCGCCGGCGCCTTCTGTCGGATTGCTTGATCGACTCCGCGCGTCTCCGCCATCAACTCACTCGCCCCTGGTGGGTTCGGCTTGATCGTCGCTCCGGTCGGGCTATCCGTTATTCCGAATGACTCCCCCGCGTTGATCGGATGATTTGTTCCCGTCGGTGTCAAAAATTCCACCTTCCCTTCGGTCACTCCCACTATCGTTCCCTCCTCGGGTTTTGCTTTGTCGTATTTCACGAACAGGCTCGTTCCGCGTATCCCAGTCGTTCCCACCATCGTTCCGACGTTGTATTCCGATCCCTCTTTGAGTTTTTTCACTCCCATCAAGATTGTTCCGTAGTCCAAATTCAACTTCGTCTTCGACGGCGTTGGTTCCTCCTTCAGGTTTTTGTAGTCCACCTTAGATGCGTCGAACGCTTCCCTCTCAAACTTCTCAATCAAAAATTCCGTGTTCGGTTTGATCTCCATCACCCCCCCGTTATCAAACATCAGATCCACCTCCCCACTCGCTCCTGTCCGGATCGCCGTTCCCTGCGTCAATTCTGTTCCCGCCTGCACCTCCACGCGGGCCCCGTTCGTCGTCACCTCCACTGTGGGGCCCTCCGCCCTCATCACCCGCACCCGACCCTCCACGTAGTCCGCCTGCACCGAATCAGGAAAACAAATCACACTCAACAAAAGCGCAGAGAGAAGCCCCGCTAGACGGAGGGAGTTCATTGAGGACGAGGTGAGTAAAGGATGTTTCATAAATTAGTTTCCCGAACTGCGGGCCAGACGGAAGCCGAAGTGCTTGAACCGGTAGACCGGGATGATGTCGTAGTCGCCGCGGATGGCAACAGCGGCGTCGTCGGCGTAGTCGTTCCAGCTACCGCCACGGAAGCGGCGTTTAAGTGCACCTTTCAGATCGAAGCACCACTCCCACACATTTCCGCTCATGTCATAAATCCCTTGCTCGTTGGGCTGTTTTTTTCCGACCCCTTGTGTATGTTTTTTGGAATTATCCTTAAACCACCCGACCGCACTTAGATCATTGCTCCCAGCATAAGTGTATTTTTTTGAATTTTTTCCACCCCTTGCCGCCCATTCCCACTCGGCCTCGCTTGGCAGTCGATAGCCTTTGGCTCCCGCTTTTTCCTTAACAATATCCGATCCCTTTTTATCAAATTCTCCGCTTTTATACACCTGCCCCTTGACTTGATACACTGGCGTCACTCTCTCCATCTCGCTCTTCGCATTGCACCATTTCACCGCATCATACCAACTCACATCGGTGACAGGATGGTTGTCGCTCAGTCGTCCCTTCCCGACGTTTTGGAGGTCGTACCCCTTGGTCACCGCCCAATCTCTCACTTGCTGCCACTCGCCCCATGTCACTTCGTATTTTCCAATCTCAAATGTTTTTACAGATTTGGGCATCACCTGAGATTCCTTCGGCAAACTTCCTCCCTCCACCTTGATCATCTCTGGCTTCACAGACGCCACATCCAGCGAGGCGTCGCCACTTGCAGACACTGGCGAACTCTCGAACGCTTTCGCCGGTGCCTTCTGTCGGATTGCTTGATCCATTCCGCGCGTCTCCGCCATCAACTCGCTCGCTCCGGGTGGGTTCGGCTTGATCGTCGCTCCTGTTGGGCTATCGGTGATTCCGAATGACTCCCCCGCGTTGATGGGATGATTTGTTCCCGTCGGTGTCAAAAATTCCACCTTTCCCTCGGTCACTCCCACTATCGTTCCTTCCTCTGGTTTCGATTTGTCGTATTTCACGAACAGGCTCGTTCCGCGTATCCCAGTCGTTCCAACCATCGTTCCGACGTTGTATTCCGATCCCTCTTTGAGTTTTTTCACTCCCATCAAGATCGTTCCGTAGTCCAAATTCAACTTCGTCTTCGACGGCGTTGGCTCCTCCTTCAGGTTTTTGTAGTCCACCCCAGATGCGTCGAACGCTTCCCTCTCAAACTTCTCAATCAAAAATTCCGTGTTCGGCTTGATCTCCAGCACTCCCCCGTTATCAAACATCAAGTCCACCTCGCCACTCGCTCCTGTGCGGATCGCCGTTCCCTGCGTCAGTTCCGTTCCCGTCTTCACCTCCACGCGGGCCCCGTTCGTCGTCACTTCCACTGTGGGACCCTCCGCCCTCATCACCCGCACCCGACCCTCCACGTAGTCCGCCAGCACCGAATCAGGAAAACAAATCACACTCAACAAGACCGCAAATAGAAGCCCCGCTAGGCGGAGGGATTGGTTTTGGGAGGAGTTGAGGGGAGTGCTTTCTATCAGCTTATTCTTGCTCATATGAGTCCCTTTCTGCCCCTTTCTTCTAATAAAGTCCATTCCCGAGTTTGCTTAGGGCGCATCCTCCGCGCTTCAATTCAACTTAATACCACCTTATTTTCCGCAAAACTTTTATTGATATCAACAATCTATTCCTAGCTATAAAATTGGTGTCAATAGATTGCGCTTTGAAGCCAGCGAAAATATCTTACTGCACAATCTGGCTTGATTAGTGGCCTATGTCGGATATCCGACGAATCCGGCAAGCGGGATGCCATCCCAGCCGTGTCGAGGCTGGTCTACTTACCCGCGCCCTGACCAGCCGGCCTCCAGATTATTGAAAGCTGCCAAAAGCCATCTGAATCAGTTTTTACGATTCATGGCCGCTGTAAACCAATCGACTTGCGGGGCGGTTTTTTGCTGCTGCGGGCGGGCGGTTGAGAAATTTTTTCCCCCACCACCGCTGGTTCCGCTCTCGCGTCCGCGTGGGGCGGCGCCGATTTCGGGTTTGGTTTTCAAGGAAAGGCTGATGCGCTTGCGATCCAGATCGAGTTCAAGAACAGTCGCCATCACTTTTTGGCCGACCTTCACGACGTCGGAGGGGGCTTTCACAAACTGGTCGCTGAGCTGGCTGATGTGCGCGAGCCCATCTTGGTGAACGCCCACATCAATGAAGGCGCCGAAAGCCGCGACGTTCGTGACGATACCGGGCAACTTCATGCCGGGCTTGAGGTCTTGGATTTTCACGGCCTCATCGGAAAAGGCAAAGGCCTCAAATTGCTTGCGAGGATCGCGACCCGGCTTGGCTATTTCGTTGACGATATCCTGGAGCGTTGGGAGACCCACTTCCGGCGTGACGTACTTCTCGAGTTTGATCGAGGCGCGGCGGGCGGGATTTTGCAATAGCTCGGACACGGAACAACCCAGATCCTGAGCCATGCGATCCACAATCGGATAGCGTTCCGGATGGACCGCACTGGCATCAAGGGGGTGTAGTCCGTTGCGGATGCGCAGAAAGCCGGCGGCTTGCTCGAACGCCTTGGGTCCGAGCCCAGCGACCTTGAGCAATTCTTCGCGGGATTTGAAGGGGCCATTCTGGTTGCGATGCTGAACGATATTCAGCGCCGTGCGGGAATTGAGGCCTGAGACATACGCGAGGAGGTTGGTGCTGGCCGTGTTCAGCTCCACACCGACGTGGTTCACGCAGGAAACGACCGTGTCATCGAGTGAGCGCTTCAGTGCGGCTTGATCCACGTCGTGTTGATATTGGCCAACGCCGATGGATTTGGGGTCGATTTTGACCAACTCGGCGAGAGGATCCATGAGGCGACGACCGATGGAAATCGAGCCGCGGACCGTGAGATCGAGATCAGGGAACTCCTCACGAGCGACATCCGAAGCCGAATAAATCGAAGCTCCTGCCTCATTCACCACAACGATCATCACGGAAGGGGGCAGGCCCAATGCGCGCACAAAGGTCTCGGTTTCGCGCGAAGCGGTGCCATTGCCGATGGCGATGGCCTCGATCTTGCAGCGGTTCACGACCGACTTGATGACTTCGGCCGCCTCCGCACGTTCGCGCGCGCTTTTTTCGGGATACACGACTTCGTGCATGAGGAGTTTGCCTTGGGCGTCGAGAGCGACCAATTTGCATCCGGTACGAAATCCAGGATCGAGAGCGAGCACGCTCTTCTGTCCGAGTGGAGAGGACAAAAGCAACTCGCGAAGGTTGTCTGCAAAAACTCGGATCGCCTCCTCGTCGGCTTTCTTTTTGTAAAACAGACGGGCCTCACCCTCCATGGCAAATCCCAGAAGGCGCTTGAAACAATCGTGCGCAGCAAGGCGAACCTGTGCCGCGGCGGGATACGAACCCTTCACAAAAAGGTGATCCAACGCGGCCAATGGTTCATCCTCAGGAGGCGTGATGCGAGAGAATAGAAGACCTTCGGATTCACCACGGCGAATGGCTAAAAAGCGGTGCGATGGGCAAGCCGCTACAGGCTCGCTCCAGTCAAAATAGTCCTTGAACTTGGCGGCCTCGGTTTCTTTTTCAAAGACGACCTTGGATTTGAGCACGCCTTTGTTGAGATACAATGAGCGAAGCGCGGCGCGGGCTTCAGCGGAATCGTTGATGATCTCGGCGATGATGTCCCTCGCTCCTGCGAGCGCGGCAGCGACGTCTGGCACCTCTTTTTCAGCAGAGACAAAAGCGGCGGCTTCCTTCTCGGGATCGGTGTCCAGCGCTTGGGCAAAGAGGATTTCGGCGAGCGGCTCCAATCCACGTTCTTTGGCGATAGTCGCACGGGTGCGCTTCTTGGGACGGAAAGGCAGATAAAGATCCTCCAGCGAGGCCAAGGTAGCAGCTGCAACAATTCGAGCATTGAGTTCCTCCGTGAGAAGTTTGCGTTCCGTGAGCGAGCCGAGGATGGATTCACGCCGTTTATCGAGTTCCTCGAGCTCTTGAATACGATCTCGAACATTGGCGATCTGGACCTCATCGAGGCCACCCGTCCGCTCCTTGCGATAACGAGCAATGAAGGGCACCGTGCCTCCCTCCTCCAGCAATACAGCAGTGGCCGCAACTTGGCGGGGCTGCAATTGGAGTTCTTCGACAATCTGGATAAGATGTTTTTCGAGCATGACTTTTTTCTAAAATAAATGGGGCAAAGCGAAATTAGGCCGCCAATACGGGGCTACCCATCGGCGAAAGCTCACGGAGCTTCGCGATCGCAGCGGGAATGATCTGACCCGCCTTTTGAATGTCCTCCGCCGTGGTGAAGCGTCCAATCGAGAATCGCAAGCTGGCGCGGGCTTGATCATTCGACAGCCCCATCGCCTTCAGGACATGGGAGGGATGCACCGATCCCGAACTGCAAGCGGACCCGGCAGAGCAACTCACGCCTTTTTCATCCAGAAGGATCAGCGCGCCTTCGCTTTCGACTCCCTCGAAGGATATATTTGTCGTATTCGGCAAGCGGTTATTGCGGTCGCCATTCACTGTGGCCCCTGGAATCGCCGACTCGAGCTGGGACTCCAATGTATCGCGTAGCGACTTGATGGAATCCGTCCCGAGGTGCTGGACCGCGATCTCGGCGGCTTTTCCAAATCCGACAATCGAAGCGACATTCTGTGTTCCACCCCGCCGAGCGTTCTCCTGACTGCCTCGCAAGAGGGGAGTGAACTTCACCCGACGATTCACATAGAGTCCACCTACCCCTTTGGGCGCATAGATTTTGTGTCCAGAAAAACTCATGAAGTGAATGCCGGCCCCTTCCAACGCCAATGGCATTTTCCCAAAAGCTTGGACGGCATCGATGTGCAGAAGGCATTTTTTCTTTTGAGCGAGCGCCGCAATTTCCTGCATAGGGAAAAACACACCTGTTTCGTTATTCGCCCAAAGTAAGGAAACGATCGCCGTATCGGAGCGGATGGAGGCTTCCAAACGCGCTAAATCCAGCTGACCCGAACGATCCACAGGCAGCCAAGTGATCTCATATCCCCGGCGCGCCAGATACTCACAAAGTTTGATGGTGGCGCTATGCTCGACCGCGCTAGTGACGATGTGCCGCTTGTCGGGATCCAATGCGAGAGCAGATTGGATCGCGGTGTTGATGGATTCCGTCCCGCAGCTGTTAAAAAGCAATTCGTCCACATGGCATCCGGCCAAAGCAGCCACGCCAGTCCTGGCCTGATCGAGGGCCTTCGCTGCCTCCCGCCCAAGCGAATAGGCGCTGGAGGGATTCCCGTAGCCGCCCCGCAACCAGGGCATCATCGCCTCAAGAACCTCAGGATCGATTTGCGTGGTGGCGTTGTTATCGAGATAAATCACAGAACTCATGGTGGAAGTCTCTGAATTAGCCGTTATATATCCTCATTGCAATCCATGCGTGCGTTAGAACGTGTCATCAAACCCGAAATCCTGGACAACCTAAGCCCAGAAGATCCGCGTGCCATTCGAAGCCGCCAGGATTTGTGCGTGATTGATGCCATTCTGGGGAACTCCCGATGGATCACAGCTCAGCTCCAATCCCGCACGGAAAGCCTCTCGGGCATCGTGGAAATCGGCGCAGGCACAGGCGCCCTCTGCAACCGTCTGCATAAAAGGTTCCCAGACTCATTGATCACTGGCTTGGATTTGGTATCCCGGCCTCCCGCCCTCGCCCATGGCATTCACTGGAAAAGCGGAGATTTTTTCGACACGCTTCCTGGGCTCCATGGCGGGGCCTGCATTGGTAGCCTTATTCTCCACCATTTTGCGGCCAGCGTACTTCGGGAGTTGGGACGAAAGATCGCGCATTTCCCGCTACTTGTCTTTTGCGAACCGCTCCGCTCCCCTCTCCCCTTGGCTATTTCCAATCTCGCCCTCCCCCTCTTCAGTGAAGTCACACAACACGATATGCCCGCCAGCATTTGTGCTGGGTTTCAAAAAGGCGAACTCCCGTTCCTTCTCGGACTCGATCCTCAAAAATGGCATGTGCAGGAATCTTCCACATGGCGTGGATCATTGCGCCTGCTAGCATGGAGACGTTGAAACATCCCATCACTATCGCGGGAGGCGGCCTCGCCGGACTTTCGCTTGGGATCGCTCTTTGTCGGCAAGGTCTGGATGTGACTCTTCACGAAGCCTCCACCTACCCCAGGCACCGCGTCTGCGGCGAATTCATCAGCGGGGTTAGCGAGAATACCCTCGCGCAATTGGGAATCACTCACTCCCTCTCCGACGCCGTCTCCCTCACCACAGCTTGCTGGAGCGATACCTCCGGACCAATCGGTTCCATGAAGGTGGCCGGCCGTGGAATTTCTCGGTGGGAATTGGACAAAAACCTCCAGCAAACCTTCACCGACCTTGGCGGACGCCTCGTCACGCAGTCCCGGATCGAACCCGGCACCGGCATCATCTGGGCGTCAGGACGTCCGAAACGCCCAGGGACTTGGCTGGGACTGAAGTTTCACGTCCGCAACTTGGATCTCACGCACGATCTGGAAATGCACATGGGGGCCACGGGATACCTCGGTCTCGCCCGAATCGAGAATGGTCTGGTGAATGTTTGCGGGCTCTTCCAATCGCATATGGGAATCAAAGCCAAAGGCCCCGCTTTGCTGATCGCGCACCTTCGAGCGGGAGGTCTTCAAAAACTTGCCGACCGCCTTGAGGCGGCGGACATAAACGCCTCTAGCTTCTGCGGAGTGGCGGGATTCCGCCTCGGCTCCCAGCCGGGCCCTCCCTTTTCCATCGGAGATTCCGCGTGCATGATCCCTCCATTCACCGGCAATGGAATGTCGATGGCTTTTGAGTCTGCGGAGTGCGCCATGCAACCCGCCATCGACTATGCGCACGGGCATCAAACTTGGGATCAAGCCGCTGCTGCATCCAAAAAAGCGCACTATCAGCGCTTCCGTCGCAGACTCACTATCGCTGGATTCCTCCACTCGCTTCTCACCACTCGAGTCGGGATGCGCCTCACCACTTCACTCGCCCGCCATCGCGCCATCCCTTACGGCCTCCTTCTCCAACTCGTGCGCTAAAAATGTATCTCCAATCCCTATCCAGCGCTTTTCCATCAAACGAGACCAGCCAGCACGAATGCCTCGATGTTCTCCGCTCCTCCGGTTCGCTGGATGCGCTGCGTCCACGCTCGATTGAAATTCTTGAAAAGATTCTCACTGGTTCATCGGGGATCGAGACACGCCGATTCTGTCCAGAGGACCTTGCCTCCGTATTTCAATCCGACGCAGGCTCGCTGCATCAACTTTTTGAGGAACATGCCCCGCGCCTCGCCGCACAAGCCCTAAGTGCCGCCTGCGAGCAAGCCAAAGTCAAGCCGCAGGAAATCGACGCTCTTCTCATTTGCACATGCACAGGATATCTCTGCCCCGGCTTGAGCAGCTACGTCTCCGAGCGGCTTGGACTGCGAAATAACATCCTTCTACAAGACCTCCTTGGATTGGGTTGCGGAGCGGCCCTTCCTATGCTCGAAACGGCGCGCGGCATTTTGGCATCATCCCCCCAAGCCCTCGTGGCGACCATCGCGGTCGAGATTTCCTCTGCAGCCTTCTACATCAACGACGATCCCGGCGTCCTCATCAGCCTCTGCCTTTTCGGAGATGGTGCCGCTGCCGCTCTCTGGCGCTCGAACAACCAGGATGATCAATTCCGTTTTTCGGGATTCCAAACCCTCCACAAACCCGAGCATCGCGAGAAAATCCGCTTCGTGAATGAGGGTGGACGCCTCAAAAACCAACTTCACCGATCCGTTCCCTCGCTGGCCTCGGATGCCGTTGCCGAGCTTTACTCGACCCGCAGTCGCGATCCAGAACGCCTCATCGCGCACACCGGCGGCAGGGACGTCATTGAATCCATCGAGAAAAAACTCCCAGGAAATTTCCTCACCGACACGCGTGACGTCCTTCGTCGCTACGGCAATATCAGCAGTCCGAGTGTCCTCGTCGCATTGGAGTCCGCACTCCAATCGCCCGCCCGGCACCTCTGGCTCACGGCTTTTGGCGCGGGCTTCGCAGCCCATTCCGCCGAACTCCACCGAGACTGATTTTTCGTATCGCCCCCCGATTTTACTCGGACGGCTGAATCATACGCCGGTGACATTCACCGCCAGATGCCGGGTATGCCGCATCACTCGGTGCTCAAATAAAAATATCCCCTGCCAAGTTCCAAGCACCATCCGACCTTCGGAAATCGGTATCACCTCGCTTGTGCGCGTCAGGGCCATTCGGATATGCGACGTCATGTCATCCGGTCCCTCCATCGTATGCACATATCCCTCTCCCTCCTCGGGAACCATCCGCTCGAAAAACGAGACTAGGTCTTGCGCGGCGGAGGGATCCGCATTTTCAAAGATCACCAGACTGGCGCTCGTGTGACGCACGAAAACGGTCACCATTCCATCACTCACGCCCGCCGCCATGACCGCACGGCCCATGCTGTGAGTGATGTCATACAAGCCCTTTCCGTTCGTCTGTATTTCAAAAAATGTGGTTTGAGAAATCATCAACTCCCTTTTACCCGATCGCCCCGCCTTTACGCACAAAAAAACATTGCGCCGAAGTTGGTTTCTGATTTACTCATTCCTCCATTTGGTAATGCCATCGGCGTTGCACGATACTATGCGCGGTTAGCTCAGTGGTAGAGCACCTCCCTGACACGGAGGGGGTCAGAGGTTCGAAACCTCTATCGCGCACCACTTTCCTCTCCCAACTCTGGAAACCCCCTAAAAAATAGCTCTGCTAGCCTTAATTTAAAAACAGCGGGCTTTTAGAAGTTGGATGTTACTTGGAAAAGCTTGTGAGAAATTGTGATAAATTTCCTCGCGCCAATCTACCCTTCGACCCAACGCTCCCGCAATTATTGTAAAATCGAATGCACCTGATTCTTCGCGATTATCTCGGCGAGGGACATTAAATGGTAGGGGCGCCGCGCCGTCGGGGCCCCTGAGTTCAGGCGGCGCAAGTCGCCGTTTCTCGGAGATGGGGGCTTGGCAGTCTCTCCGTGCCGTGTGGGTACACAAAAAAAGAGGGGCTGTTGCCAGCCCCTCGATGAGGAGTTTTGAATTGGAGTCTCGAGACTCTTAGCGTTTCGAGAACTGGAAGCGCTTGCGGGCGCCGGGTTGACCGGGCTTCTTACGCTCTTTCATACGTGGATCACGTGTGAGGAGTCCTTCCGCTTTGAGTGGTATGCGAAGCTCCTCGTTCACTTCGAGAAGAGCGCGGCTGATCGCGAGGCGCATGGCGCCGGCTTGACCATTGATTCCGCCACCGGTAGTTTTCACCACGAGATCGTAGGAATGAATCCCGCTAGCGATTTCCAAAGGACGGAGGATTTGGTTTTGAAGCGAGATGCTGACAAAATACTCAGTGAAGTCGCGACCGTTGACTTTGATCGCGCCTGTTCCGGGTTGCATGCGGATAGATGCAACAGATGTCTTGCGACGACCGGTTGTTTGAATGGGTTCGGATTTGCTCATGCTGGTCGGATCTTAAACTGATTTTGGGTTCTGTGCGGTGTGTGGGTGCTCGGAGCCGGCATAAACCTTAAGTTTACCATAGAGGGCGCGACCGAGGCGGTTGTGTGGGATCATACCACGAACAGCACGCTCAATGATGAGCTCAGGGCGACGCTCGCGGCGGGCGCGGAATGTCTCGGTTTTGTGTCCACCGACGTAGCCGGAAAAGCTCATGTAGGTTTTCGCTACTTCTTTTTTGCCGCCGACGGCAACTTTGGAAGCATTAAGAACGACCACGAAATCGCCTGTGTCGACGTGGGGTGTAAATATAGCTTTGTTTTTTCCACGAAGCAGGTTGGCGGCTTGGACGGCGACGCGACCGAGAGGCTGGTCGGCGGCGTCAATGACCCACCAGTTGCGCTTCACCTCTTCGGATTTGGCTGAGTAAGTTTTCATCTATGATTTGTTGAGAGTCGGGCAGTGTGAAGGAGAGAAGTCGGTCTGTCAAATGAAGACGACAATTTTTTTATCTCC
>JBILZC010000008.1:0-55421 GCA_044377415.1 Terrimicrobiaceae bacterium
CTGGGACTCGATCTATCACTTTCAGAGGCGCGGGCCGAAGGGGAGCGTCAGATCGAGCGTCAGGAATTTCTTCTTCGGGAAGCGGCAAAAAAATACGGCAAGAAATCTGCTCGAGAGTTGATCGATGAAGCTGCTGCTTCGTGGACACCTCAAGCCCCGCTCATCGAAGTTTACCGGACCGCCACCGAGCGCATGAAAAAAAACCTCGGCCAACTGGGGTTGGTAACACTTCCCAAAGGGGAAAGGTTGGACGTGCTCCCTGTCCCGCCATTTCTTAAACACCAATTTCCCACGGCGGCCTACAGTGCGCCTAAGCCGTATTCGAAACGCCAAACCGGCATTTTCTGGGTCAATGATTTGAGCTTGGACGAGACCGATCCTACTAAAAAACTCGCTGAAATCCGTCAACACCATGGCCTCGAACTCACGAGCGTGCATGAGGGGTATCCAGGCCATCACCTGCAGTTTGTCGTCCAATTTCAACACGTAAGCCGATTGCGGCGGCTTTTTTCGCATTCAATCTTCTACGAGGGGTGGACGATGTGGTGTGAAAAAATGGCCATCGATAGCGGGTTGGTTGATATTCCTAAGGCTGACCTTATCCAGCTTCACGATGCCTTATGGCGCGCCCACCGGATTGTGATCGATTGCGGATTGCAGGACGGTTCGCTTAGCCACTCTGAGGCTAGCGCCCGCCTTGTCGAAGGGGTTCAATTTACACCAGCGCGAGCCTCGGCCGATGTGAGTTGGTATACATCGCAACCGACCGTCCCTATGAGCTACTTGCTCGGCCGCTTGGAGGTCGAAAAGCTCCATCGACATCTCGTTCTAGAGCAAAAATGGCCGCTGAAAAAATTTAACGATTGGATGCTCTCCCACGGCGCCATTCCCTATAGTTGGATCTGGCGTGGAGCGCTTCAGCGTCCCTAGTGCCTCCGCATTAACCAATCATGGCTGCTAAAGAAAAAAATCCCACCAAAGAGCATTATCAGAGGCTTCGCCGCCTTACCTGTGAGGAACTCTGGGATCGAGAGGTTGACGCTTTTGATCGTGCTGGCGAGAAGGACAGAGTTTCACTCGTTGCTGTTGTGCGGGCTGTGGGCGTTGTTTTTTCTGAGTCTGGAAGTCCGTCGCAACAGGACACTGCCCGAAACTGGTTGCGAAAACTTCTGAACGATCCCCAGGAAAAAGTCCGCCGCTACGCGATGACCGCTCTGCCGAAAATCGGGGCGTCTGCCGAAGAAGAAAAGGATCTCTTGGGTCTCTTGAAGGCGAGTGTTTCTGATCGCGAGAAGAAGCATCTCGGTCAAGCCCTCGAAAAGATCGGAGGAGCCGCCACCGTGGCTCAGGCTGGAATGTATGATGGTCTCGCTCGCACGGTTCAAAAGGCCCAAGCCAACATCGCCCGTTTCGATGAAACGGGCTCTATTTCCTTTGATGCTGAGTTGACCAATCGGGATGCCTTTCTTATTCATCTCCGCTGTCGCAGGGGGCTGGAGCGGATCCTTGAGGCGGAAGTGAATGGCTGCTCAGAAAAAGTCAAAAAGTTCCGACCGATTCGAGTCGAATCAGGGTTGCTGGTACTAGAGCCGCTTTCGCCATTTCGGCTTTCGGATCTCTTTTCTTTTCGTTGCTTTGCTTCAGTCGCCTTCCTCCTTGGCACCCCCGAACGAAGCGAGAATGAAGCTGATGCTTTGTCGCATCTCATCGCTTCCCCGCGTACGCTTTCACTTCTTCAAATCCTTACCGATGGGCCGATCCGGTATCGGTTGGATTTTTCGGCGCGCGGACATCAACGCGGATTGGTGCGCGAGGTGACGGATCGTGTTTTTGAGCTTTGTCCCGCCTTGATCAATGATTCCCGTCATGCGCCATGGCAGATTGATATTCACCAAAATGCCCGCGAGACGTTTGTGGAGTTGACGCCGAAGCTTCGCCCCGACCCTCGATTTTCTTATCGAATGCAAGACGTTCCAGCCGCATCGCATCCCCCGTTGGCTGCTGCGATGGCGAGACTGGCCGGTCACATGCACAACGAAGCGGTGTGGGATCCTTTTTGTGGATCCGGGTTGGAATTGATTGAGTGCGCGTTGCGTGGCGGCGTGGCTCGCGTAATCGGTACGGATCGGTCTGCGGATGCCATTCCGATAACAGAGCAAAACTTTCAGTCCGCGCTCAGTCGTGATGTGACTGCGAGGTTCGTGTGTTCCGACTTTCGTGACCATGCCCGCATTGCTGGTTTGGAGCAGGGATCCGTCTCCTTGATCATTTCGAATCCGCCGATGGGGCGACGTGTTCCGATTCCCAATCTCCCGGGGCTAATCAAGGATCTATTTATTGCCGCTGCCCAAGTTCTCAAACCAGGTGGACGGCTTATTTTTGCTAATCCATTACCTGTGGCTCCGATGGGGCTTCCTCTGAAGCGTGACTTCCAACAAAAAGTCGATCTCGGTGGGTTCAGCGTTCACATTGAACGCTACATTCGACTCTGAGAAAGACAACTATTTGTAGGCCCAGCGAAGTTTGGCCGATGTCGCGCGGGGGTTGGCTCTGCATTCCTCAGCGGAGGGGCGGATTACATCTAGAGCGATCTTTTTGTAGAGTCCATCGCGGAAAGCAGCTTGGAAATATTTTTTAACCCGCCGGTCCTCTCCTGAGTGGAAGGTGAGGATCGCGACTCGTCCGCCCTCATTGAGAGTTATGGGGAGAGCGCGAAGAAATGTCTCCAAGGCCGTGAATTCCTCGTTCACAGCGATGCGGATCGCCTGAAATGTCCGGCGAACCGATTTGTCCTGATCTTCGGTTGGGCGGGCTTTCAAAACCTCGCGAATCGCGTTCGTGAGATCGCTTGTGAGGGAGAAGGATTTTCCAGCGAGGGCCGAAGCTAGTGCGGCGGCGTGTGGCTCATCCGCGTTTTCTTGGAGGGTTTCAAAAAGTTTTTCGGGTGTCGTACGCTCCAGCCATTGTGCCGCAGTGAGGCCACGGTTCGGATTGAGCCTCATGTCGAGCGGGCCGGGCCTTTTGGTGGAAAATCCACGTAGGGGATTATCGAGCTGCATCGAGGAAACTCCCAGATCAGCGAGAATCACATCCGCTCCGGTATATCCATGGGCAGCGAGTGCGGCGCTGATCCCAGCGTAGTTGGATTTATGGGCCGTGAAAACATTCGCTCCGAAGCCTTCGGAGCGCAGGGCTGATTCGGTGCGGGGGAGTTCGAGTGGGTCGACATCTAATCCAAGGAGGTGGCCGTCTGGGGCGAGTCGCTCCAGAATCTTACGGGCATGTCCCCCATAACCCAGAGTACAATCCACCGCGGTCTCTCCGGATTTGGGGGCAAGGATATCAAGAATTTCGGAGACCATGATGGGAACATGAGTTCCTGCTGGGGTTTTCCCCGAGGCGAGCACTTTGGCGATCGTCTCAGGATTTTTGGAAGGATCGAGTTCCTTGTATTTTTCCTCAAAGCTCCTGGGGTATTTCCCTGCATACCTTGGCCTGCGGCTGTGGGGAGTGGGTTCGCTCAAAGCTCGTTATATTTTTTGTTCGAGCCCTTGGCTTTTTCGACGGGGTAGCGTTCTTCGTTGCGCGCCAATTTGGAGCGGATCGCGCCGGGCAGATCGATATTGCAGTTCGAGGCCATTTCAAAAAGGAGGATGGCGATATCGGCCATTTCCGAGGCGATATCGGATTGGCGATCCTTGATCCGGTCCTGGGATTGACTTGCGCTTTGCCAAACAAAGTGTTGAAGCAGTTCTCCAGCCTCGGCGGAGATGGCGACAGCCATTTCCTTCGGGTTGTGAAATTCCTTCCAATCCCGAGCATCGCGAAATGCACAGATGGAGTTCGTTAATTTCTCGATGCTGTCATCCATAGAGTTGGTCGGTTAGTGGTTGGCGGGTTGAGGTTCAAACCAGCGTCCATGTTCGCGAATGAGATCGACTAGGCGCTCAACGGCTTCGTCTTGGGGGATATTGAACTTCACGGGGGTTTTTCCGACGTAGAGGTTGATTTTCCCAGGGGCGCCGCCGACATAACCAAAGTCCGCATCGGCCATCTCGCCAGGGCCGTTCACGATGCAGCCCATGATGGCGATTTTGACCCCCTTGAGATGGGATGTGGCTGCTTTGATGCGGGCGGTTGTCTCTTGGAGATTGAACAACGTGCGTCCGCAGCTCGGGCACGCGACGTAGTCCGTCTTGAAAATGCGAACACCCGCTGCCTGAAGGATATTGTAAGCGATGCGCAGGGATTGTCCGGGAGCCTTCTCTCCTTGGATTAAAACGGCATCTCCGATCCCATCGCAGAGAAGGGAACCGATGTTCGTTGCGGCATTGAGCAGGATGGATAAAAAATCTCCGCTAAGATTTGAGCCTGATCCAAAGGTGTCCTTAAGCAAAATGGGATGACGTTGATCCAATCGCGATGCCAGCAACCGGAAGGCTCCGATCACGGGGAGATCGCAATCATCTGGTATGGTTACAAAAATAGCGTTCTGCGAGGAGTTGGTCTTGGTGATTGCGGAGGAATCCCTGGGATCGATTTCGACGATATCGGCTTTTTCGTAAATGATCTCGGGTTGGTAATCGCCCAAGCTGGGAAGTTTGTGGGCGAGTTGATCGTAGGTCGTTTGTTTGACTGCCACGCGAACCAGTTCGGATCCTCCCAGCGCGACGCCGTTGCGATTGAGGATGCTCGATTTGCGTTTTTCGTAGGTGAAGGGATCGAAGGGCCAGTCGTCTAATACGGGTGCCTCTTTTCGTTGGAAAGCGAGGTCAGCAAGGGCTCGCGCAACAGGTATCTCGTGGACCGAATCCTCCGTGAGAGAAACGCGAATTGTGTCACCGATTCCATCCGCAAGGAGGCTTCCTATACCGATGGCGCTCTTGATTCTGCCGTCTTCACTATCGCCTGCTTCGGTGACACCAAGATGAATCGGGTAGTTCCAGAAAATAGCGTTTCGGCGCTCGATCTTAGCCTCAGCCAGTTCCTCGTCCTGAAGAGCATCGAGGCGTGCTAGCAGCAGACGGTAGGCTTGAATCATGACCTTCGGATTCGATGACTTCATCGAAAAAACAAAGTCGTGGTAGTCCATTTCGCGCGCTAATCGAGCGAACTCCAGAGCGCTTTCGACCATGCCGAGTGGCGTGTCGCCATGGCGATTCATGATTCGGTCGCTGAGGCTGCCGTGGTTCGTTCCGATTCGCATGGCGATGCCACGAGATTTGCAAATCTCGACCAGCGGGGCGAAGCGTTCGCGGATGCGTCCGATCTCGGCGGTGTATTCGGAGTCCGTGTATTCGCGGACGTGGAATTTTTTCGAATCGGCAAAATTTCCGGGATTGATGCGAACTTTCTCGACCCAGCGGGCGGCTTCGAGGGCTGCCTCGGGCTTGAAGTGGATATCGGCAACGAGCGGCACATGGCATCCAACGGCATTCAAGGCAGCGCGGATGTTCTCCAGATTTCGGGCATCTTTGACGGTGGGGGCCGTGATGCGCACGATCTCGCAACCGACCTCAACGAGGCCAAGCGTCTCCTTCACGCAGGCATCGGTATCCATCGTGTCACTGGTGAGCATCGACTGGATGCGGATGGGGTTTTCTCCCCCGATGGCGGATCCGCCGCTTTTCACTTCGCGGGTCGGACGGCGGAGCGGATAACTGCGGAAGCCGGGCTGCATCACTTTGTTTCTTGAGACACTGGAGCCTTCGAGGCGACAATATCTCCTACATCATAAAAGGTCAGATAAAGCATGAAACCAATGAGCAGGACGGCGCAGGCTGTTTGAACAATCTCCAGCAAACGAACGCTGATGGGCTTGCGTCGAATCGCTTCAATGACCGCCAGTGTGATGTGGCCGCCATCCAACACGGGAAAAGGCAGCAGGTTCATGAGGGCCAAATTGACGTTAATGAGGACGCTGAAGGCGAGTGCGATGCGCCAACCATTCTCAGATTCGAAAATCTGGTAATACAAGCGCATGATGCCGACTGGGCCACTGAAGTGGGCGGCTTTCACATCGGACCCCGGAGAGAGCAAGGCTCCGACCATCCTAAAAATACTCGTCGCCGCATCCTTGACCTGATCGATGGGATCCGGATGAACCAAGACCGAGCGCCCCCACTCGATGCCAAAATTCACAAGGGCCGCATCGGGAGTGGGTGCGGGCAGCGTCATTTTGCAAGTGGTCGCTTGGCCACCGCGTTCCACGCCGAGAGTGATTTCTTGGCCGCGCTTGGAGTCGATCACTGGGCCGATTTCATTGAGGTTGAAGATCGGTGTGCCGTCGATGTCGGTAATAAGATCGCCAGCCTTCAATCCAGACTTATCAGCAAGGCTTCCGCGAACCACGAATCCGATGCCGGGAACAATGCGTGGCCCGACTTGGATTTCGCGCAGAGCGGGGCGACGCCAGTTGGAGATTGTGGGTTTAGTCCAACCGCTCTCGAGTGTGATCTCTTGCCCTTCGCGTGAGATAGTGAAAGGAATCTTCTCGCCCTCACTGCGGACAATTCGCCATTTCACGCTATCCGTTCCACTGAGGAAATGTTTCACCGGTTTTCCGTCCACCGCGAGGATCTTATCGCCGGGGCGAAGACCTGCGGCATAGGCGGGGCCACCCTCCTTCACGAATCCGAGAACGGGAAAATCAAACTCACTTTGCGGCTTGCCTACAACCCAAACGAGGCAGGCCATGGCAAAGGCGAGGCCAAAACTGAAAAGCGGACCGGCGGCAGCCACGATGATTTTGTCCAATGGCTTAACGGGCGGCAAGGTTTCGCGGGGCTGTTCGGCATCTCCTTCGAGAGCCTCCATCGGCGCCAGTTGTGGGATGGCGACGAAGCCGCCCGCTGGAATCGACCCGAGGCGGTATTCCACCCCGCCGATTTTCTTACTCCAGATTGGCTTGCCGAACCAGATAGCGAATTTCTCGACTACCAATCCGCGCCAGCGTGCCGCGAGAAAGTGACCCAGTTCATGGACCACAATCAGGAGGTTAAAAATCAAAACCACTTCGAGGCAGATGAAGACAAATTTCAGGAAATCAAAAAACATAATATCGGGCCCAACCATCCTCTGATTCCCAAAAAAATCAATCGTTCTCCCGCAGTTCCGACAAATCGCGACCTCATTTATCCCTATCAGGTGAAACCCGACCGGGCCTCGCTTTTCACAAATCCGCGTTATCGTGAAAAAAGTATCCATATGAAACCACCACTCGCCCTTATTGAAGAAATCGTATTGCTGTCACTCGACGATGAAACTGGAGCCCATCTTCCATTGCCCCCGTTCGCCCTGGGGCTTGGGATGGCTGGCGCTTTGCTGGACGATCTTTCCATGGTCGGTCGCATATGCACGGACGGCCCCCAAGTCAAAGTGCTCAACGCCGAGACGACGGGCAATCCCCTGCTCGATCCTTGGCTGGCCCTCATCGCTAAGAATTCTCAAGAACACTCGGTTCATTATTGGCTTTCCATTCTCGCCAACGAAAAAAAAGAAATCGAATCTGAGGCGCTTGCCCATCTCATCGAGCGAGGGATTTTAAAAAGGGAGGACAAAAAAATCCTATGGGTTCTGGGTTTGAGGCGTTATCCGACCATTCACAACGAGGAGAGGGTGGAAGTCCGCGCGCGCTTAGAGCGACTTATCCTCAGTGACGATCCGCCGAGCCACTTCGATGCGACATTGATCAGCCTTTTGGACGGGTGCGAGCTTCTCCATGCGATCTTTCGTGGGGATCAATATGAGGCCCGTTCCGCTCGTGTTGCCAGCATTGCGGCGAGTGATCCTGTCGGCAGGGAAGTGGCGGAGGCGGTGCGGGAGTTGCTATCCACCGTGCTTCTCGCTCAGACAGCCACTTCGAATCCATTTTAGGTTTTTGCTTTGCCAGCGCCCCCGCGCGGAACATCGTTAGATCGTGTCTGTTCGGAGTTTCAAATTTTCCATCTTTGTCGTCATAGGGGTGATCCTCCTCTCTGCGGTGATGATTTATGGAGGAGTCCGGTGGTTTGATCCCTTCTGGCGGGAAGTGTTGATCGTTCAGACAGCCATCGAACCCGCTGATGCGATTGTTGTGCTCGGAGGTGAATCGCAAGGCCGACCTGTCGAGGGTGCCCGTCTTTACAATCAAGGCCTCGCGCCTCGTGTCTTTGTGGTGGGGACCGGAGACAACGATAGAAACCGTCGGGCGCTTGTGCGAGAGGGGGTGCCCGAGGATCGTATCACGTGTGAAACGGCATCCGAATCGACCCTCGAAAATGCGATGTTTATCCGTCCACTTTTGGAAAAAGCCGGCGTCCATCGGGCGATTCTCGTTACTTCGTCGTATCACACCCGCCGTGCCTTGGCTGTCTTCCAGCAGTGCGTGCCTGGCATCCATTTTGAAATGGTTCCCTCCCGCATCGGTTGGTGGGATACCCCTAAGGGGCGCCGGCAGGAGAATACTTGGGCTGTTATTGAGTTTATCAAAATCCCCGCTTACTGGATTCTGTATGGTGTTCATCCGTGGATTGAAAAATCTCCGGCGGTTGGCACAATCGCTCCCGCAACCTAAATGCCATCCATCCTTTTCATCAATCGTGTATACCCGCCCTCCTCCGGCGCCACTGGTGAAATGCTTTGCCAACTTGCGGAGGCATTCGCCGCGCGCCGGTGGAATGTGACCATTCTAGCAACGGATACGGGGGGCGTTCCAAAGATTAGCTTGCGAAATGGCGTTTGCATCATCCGTGCGGGTGGATTGTTTTCACGCAAAAGCACACTCCTCCGGGCCGTGAGCTACGCTTGCATGATCCCTTGGCTCTTAGTCCGTGCGCTACTTCTGCCGCGTACGGATTTTGTCGTGACTATGACAGATCCGCCGATGCTGGCGGCGATTGGACCATTACTCGCCTTTTTTAAAAAAAACAAAACCATCCACTGGGCTCAGGATATCTATCCCGAGGTTGCTGAGGAGTTGGGAGTGCTTCCCTCCGGTCATGTTGTCACGCGCGTGTTGCGAGGGATTTCCTCCTTCGCGCTTCAGCGCTATGATGCCGTTGTCTCTATTGGTCGTTGCATGACGCAGAGGTTGGTTGCGCGAGGCATTCCATCCGAGAAGATCCATCTTATTCCCAATTGGGCGCCGCCGATCGTGCCGCGCGACAAATTCAACAACCCTTTCCGCCGTCAGCAGGGCTTGGAGGGGGACTTCGTGGTCGCCTATTCCGGAAATATGGGGCTCGCGCACGATTTTGATGCCATCCTGACTGCGGCCGAGAGCCTGCGCGGCAGGCATATTGTCTTTCTGATGATTGGGGAGGGGCCTCGCCGAGCGGAGATCCAACAGGAAGCTGCTAGCCGGGGATTAGATAACATCAGATTCCTGCCCTCACAGCCTCCAGATAAACTCTCCGAGAGTCTTTCTGCCGCTGACGCTCATCTCGTCACGATGCGCCCACCGCTTTGCGGGTTGGTTGTTCCGAGTAAGTTTTATGGAGTTCTCGCGGCAGGACGTCCCTGTCTTTTTGTTGGGCCCAAGGAATCCGAGGTGGCAATCAGTCTCAGCGAGCAGGACGCAGGAATGGTGATCGACCCTAAAAATCCCTCCGCGCTCGCGACCGCCATTCTCGATTGGGCCATGGATCCAGTTTCCCACGCCGCCGCTTGTCGGCGTGCCCGCGTCGCTGGGGCCTCGGCGACTATTAACTCGCGAGTGGAGAATTTTGAGAGGTTGCTGCGCGGGGGTTGATGGAAATTAGGGCTAATTAATGGTCTAAGAAAGATTCATTCAGCTTCCTAATCGCATATTCTCGGTTCCAAACCTTTGAGGCAACAAGCATGGAGGAACTTCATCATCATAAAAAAACATCATAAAAAAACTCTTGCTTTTTCAATGTCGCGGCCAATACTAATAGTTCAATGATTTTAATAAAACGCATTGCCGCATTCACTCTCGTTGAACTTTTAGTGGTTATTTCGATTATTGCGATTTTGGCATCCTTGGCTCTACCTGCTATAACTGGAGCCCTTGTTCGTGGGCAGGCTACACAGACATTGAGCAACGCTCGCCAAATTTACGTGGCCACTTTCAATGCGGCCGCAGACGCGATAACCACCGGAGATACCAATATAGGTTGGCCAGCAGATTGTGGTGGAACGTGGACGGCTTGGGCTAATGGGCTAGTAAATGGGGGGTACATGTCAACGAATGATTTTGCTAAAATGCTTTCTGCCCCTGGAGTAGTGAGGCCTACTAATACTGCAATAACTGCAACCACTCCAAGCGCGCTTACTGTTTATAACATAGGAGAGTCAAGCACAATGCAGGAGGCTTTTTTAACGAGTGCAAATTACACAAACCCGTCGCCATTAACTTCTACTGCGAAACCATTTGGTGACAAGGCTTTCATTGTTTTTTATAAAAGTGGGGCTGGTAATACTTATCAGGCCATGCAGGCCACTAACACTAGCATATTGCCAGCGGATAGTTTCACTAACACCAAGTTTTAATTTACAACATCATGTCCATCCTAGCTAAAATCGAATCCGAGCAATTCAAGTCCGAGATCACCTCTTTCGAAGTCGGTGATACAATCAAAGTCCACACCCGCGTGATCGAGGGTGATAAAGAGCGTGTGCAGATTTATTCTGGTATCGTGATTGGACGTAAGGGTTGCGGAATCAACGAAAACTTCACTGTTCGCCGTGTTTCTTACGGTGAGGGTGTGGAACGTGTTTTCCCATTGCATTCTCCTCGTATCGCTAAGATCGAGGTCGAGCGCCGTGGAGCTGTTCGTCGCGCGAAGTTGAACTTCTTGCGTCAGCGCAAAGGCAAGTCCGCTACGACTGTTAAAGATCGCGCTGACCGCTCTTAATGCCGTGCTCCTTGGAGCATGAGCATAGGTTGACGGGAAGTGGTTATTCCATTATTGCGGGAATAGATGAGGCTGGGCGTGGCCCCCTTGCGGGGAGTGTTTTTGCTTCTGCAGTGGTACTCCCTGCTGGATTTATTCCGCAAGGGATTAACGATTCCAAGAAGCTTACGCCTCGTGTTCGCGAGCGCCTACATCAGCAACTGACTTCAGAGCCTGATGTGCTATGGGCCGTGGCTAAGAAAAACGCGGCTGAGATCGACCTGTTAAATATCCTGAGGGCGACTCACGCCGCGATGAGGACCGCATGGGAGCTTCTTGAGCCTCGACCAGACCATGTTTTGATCGACGGTTTGCCTGTTCCGCAGTTTCCTTGTCCACAGACAGCCTTGGTGGGTGGGGATGCGATTAGCTTGAGCATAGCGGCGGCGAGCATTGTTGCCAAAGTCGAACGCGATCGAGAAATGGAAGAGATGGATCGTATTTACCCGGAATATGGATTTGCGAAGCATAAAGGCTATCCAACCGCTGAGCACTTTGCCAAACTGCGTTTGCATGGGCCTTGTCCGATTCATCGCCGAAGTTTTGCGCCGGTCGCGCAAGCCGAACTTTTCTGAAGCTGCTCATATCAACTTGGGGCGGGACGGGGAGGAGATGGCGGCACGTTATCTTAGCGAAAACGGATACAAGATTCTGTATCGCAATTTTCGGGCTCCGCATGGCGGTGAGGTCGATATTGTTTGTCGAGATAAGCGCTACAACGAGCTTGTTTTTATCGAAGTGAAAACGCGAACTGACGAGATATTCGGCCGTCCTTCGGAGGCAGTGGATCAAAAAAAACGAGCGCTGATTTTGCGAGGCGCAATGAAGTGGTTGCGTATGCTCGATATGCCGGATATCACGTATCGCTTCGATATCGTGGAAGTCGTCATGGGCCCACCGCTCGAAATCCGAGTGATTGAAAATGCCTTCAATACACCGGAAAAATATACTTACTAATGTCCGCAATTCCGTCTCTTCTTTCCGCTCAGGAACTCAAACTCTCTTATGGTTCGCAGCTGTTGCTCAATGGGGTCACACTCACCGTCGCCCCCGGCGAAAAGGTCGGCCTAGTGGGCCGCAACGGGTGTGGTAAGACCAGTCTTCTGAAAATCCTAGCTGGAGAAAATGAGGCGGACGCTGGGGAAATATCGCGACGCCGAGGTCTTCGCACGGGATACCTGCCGCAGGAATTTGAACTCGATCCTACGCTGACTGTTCGGCAGAACATCGAGTCTGGAGCTGCCGATCTGGTCGAGTGGATGCGGCGCTATGAAAATGGCGAGGGCAGCGACAACGAGCTTCACGATCTACTAGAAAAAATCCAACACGCGGATGGCTGGAATCTCGAATCTCGCATCAAAGCGCAAGCGGGAGCACTCAGCGCGCCGCCGCTGGATCACCTCGTGGCGCCGCTCTCCGGTGGCGAGAAGCGCCGTGTCGCGCTGTGTCGAGCCTTGGCATCGCAGCCGGACTTGCTCCTGTTGGATGAACCCACGAACCATCTGGATTCTGAGTCGATCAGCTGGTTGGAGGAAATTCTCCAGTCCTTTCCTGGTGCGGTGGTTTTCGTTACGCACGACCGCTATTTTTTGGAAACGATCGCGACCCGCATCATCGAGATCAATGGAGGAACGGCTTTTTCGCATCCGGGGAACTACACCGCCTATTTGGAGTCCAAGGCGCTACGCCAGCAAATCGGCGAGCAGTCCGAGCGGCGGCGTCAGAGATTTATTAGTGCGGAGTTAGAGTATGTCCGCGCCGGCGTTCGCGCCCAGCGATCCAAATCCAAAAATCGTCTGGAATCGTTTTACAAGATAGCCGGGCAAGAAGCGCCGCCCGAGGAACGGGAAATGGATCTTCTGATTCCGCCGGCCCCCGAAACGGGAAATGTGGCTGTCGAATTGGTGAATACGGGAATGTCGTATAGCACGGACAATGGCGAGCGGTGGCTTTTCCGTAAAATGAATCTCTCGCTTCGTCCTGGGCAATGCACGGGAATCGTTGGGCGCAATGGGGTCGGAAAAACCACGCTGCTTCGTCTGTGTCTGGGAGAGCAGGATCCAGTGGAGGGGACGGTAACCATCGGAAAGCGCGTTGTTTTTAACTACATTGACCAAGGGCGAATCCAACTCAATGGGTCCGGCACCGTGATGGAGGAAATCAGTGACAGCGGAGGAATGGTGAAATTTGGCGATCAAACCATAACGGTGCGGTCGTATCTGCGCCGGTTTTTATTTGATGAGTCTCGCGTGAATGAGCGCGTAGACAAGCTGTCTGGAGGAGAGCGCGCGAGGTTGATTTTAGCCAAGGTGCTTTGCCGGGGTGGCAATGTGATTATCCTCGATGAGCCTACAAATGATCTCGATTTGAGCAGCCTGCGTATGCTGGAAGAAGCTCTGGCTTCATTTGCGGGAACGGTGCTCGTAGTCAGCCACGATCGGTATTTTTTAGACCGCATCTGCGACCAGATCGTCGCCTTCGAAGAAGGCGGAATTCACATCCAGCCCGGAAACTTTTCTTACTATCTGGAAAAGAAAAAGGAACGGGATCAGCGCTACAAAAACCTCGGGCCCCATTTTTCAAACACCACGGCTGCGCCAGTTGCTCCAGTGCCCCCCGTTTCCAGTACTCGTAAGCTGAGCTACAAGGAAAAGGCGGAGTTGGACTCGATGGAGGACACGATCATGCATGCAGAGCAATTGGTCGCCGACATCGAGTCCGAGTTGAGCGACCCCGCTTTTTTTACCACCCGAGCCATCGAGGCGCCTGCCGTTACAGCGAGGTTGGAAGCTGCCCGTGCTGATGTAGCCCGACTCTATGACCGCTGGGAAAAACTTTCTAAATGATGAGTCATGACACACCGGTGCCCGGTCAACGCTGGGTGAGCGACAGTGAGCCTGAGCTTGGTCTCGGGATTGTTTTAAAATGTGAATACGGCAGGGCCGAGATCTACTTTCCTGCGGCGGGCGAGCATCGCCAATACGCTCTGGGGAGCGCTCCCATTCGAAGAGTGCGATTCCAAGAAGGCGATACAATCAAGACGCATCAAGGGGAAAGCCAATGCGTGCTTTCGATTGCAGATGCCAACGGCTTGCTGACCTATCAATGTGCCGGTGGTCCAGTGACCGAAGCCGAGCTCTCCGATCTCATCAGCTTTTCCAAACCCGAAGAGCGTCTGCTAGTCGGGCAGGTTGATGAGTTGGCTCAGTTTGACCTTCGGGTGGAATGCCTGAGTCGCCGTCGTTCCTTGCGCCAAAGTCCGATTCGTGGATTTGCCGGCGCCCGAGTGGATCTCATTCCGCATCAGATCTCGATTGCAGCCGAGGTGGCGACCCGAATGGTGCCAAGGGTCTTGCTTGCTGATGAGGTTGGCTTGGGTAAGACGATCGAAGCCGGCTTGATTCTACAGCGACTTCATCTCACTGGTCGCGCCGAGCGGGTGCTAGTCCTTTTGCCGCCTGCGCTATTGAACCAATGGTTCGTGGAAATGTTCCGCCGTTTCCAAATGTCTTTCAGTATTTTTGATGAAGAGAGATGTGCCTCCTTGGATGCGGGTGGCGAAAATCCTTTTCTCGATAGCCAGTTGGTGATTTGTGGGATCGACTTTCTTTCCTCGAATCCTCAACGCGCAGCCCAAGCGCGCGAGGCTGGATGGGATTTGCTGGTCGTCGATGAGGCGCATCACCTTCAATGGTTGCCGGACAAGACCAGTGCGGAGTATCAACTGGTTGATTCCCTCGCGGCTTCCACGCCTTCCCTTCTTCTCCTTACGGCAACCCCTCAACAACTCGGAATGGAAGGCCATTTTGCACGTCTTCGCCTTCTGGACCCCGACAGGTTTGGTGATCTCAAGGCGTTTCTTGCCGAGTCCGAGCGCTACGAGCATGTCGCGAAAGTGATCAACTCCCTCCTCGATGGCAAAAAAGCGGCTGATGAGGCGCTATTCAGGGGCCCCCGCGTTGCAGCCCATTATGAAGCATTTTTGGGCGGGGACATTGCAGCGCGCGACCAAGTCGTAGCAGCCCTTTTGGATGAACACGGCACCGGTCGTGTGATGTTTCGAAATACCAGAGCGGCCCTCAGCGGTTTTCCCAAGCGGAAAGCCCACCTCGTCCCGCTTGCTGCGTCTCCAAATGAATCCGCCGCCAAGTTGGCCTGGTTGATTTCTTTGCTGAAGGAACTGAAAAAGCAAAAAGTCCTCCTCATTTGTCATTCGCGCGAGTTCGCGGAAGAAATTCTCCAACGCCTCCAGAGTGAGATCAAAATTTCCGCCGCTATTTTCCATGAGGGCCTGACTTTGCTGCAGAGGGATCGCAATGCGGCCTTCTTTGCTGAAGAGGACGGGGCACGTCTGCTCATTTGCTCTGAGATTGGGAGCGAGGGCCGAAATTTTCAGTTTGCGCATCATCTCGTTCTCTTTGATTTGCCTTCCGATCCAGAGCTTTTGGAACAACGCATTGGTCGCCTAGATCGCATCGGGCAGACATCGACCATTCATATCCATGTACCCTACGAGGAGGAAAGTGGCGGCGAGGTGCTCGCTCGCTGGTATCATGAAGGTCTCGATGCCTTTCAAAAAAACCTCCACGGCGCGGGCGAGATTTGCGCGATTTTCAAAAGTGAAATTCAAAAACAGGTATCTGCATTCGACTCGGCGAAGTTGGAGAAACTGATCGCCAAATCCGTTGCGGAGAAAAAGAAAATCACCAAGCACCTCCAGCGTGGCCATGATCGTCTGTTGGAGCTCAATTCCTGCCGTGTGGAGGTGGCCACCCCTCTGATTCAGGCCATTCAAAGGCAAGATGCGGATGTCGAATTCGAATCCTTTTTCATCCGGATGCTGGATCATTTGGGAGTGGTCGTGGAGGAACTCGGGTTGCGTTCCTATTTATTGAAAAGCGGAGCTTCTCAAGTCGCCTCCCTCCCAGGCCTCACGCCTGATGGACTCATGCTCACATTCGATCGCGCCAGGGCGCTTTCCCGCGAGGATATCGGATTTCTCACGCCCGATCATCCTTTGGTGCGGGCCGCACTTGATGCCTTACTTGGTTGCGAGACCGGCAATAGCGTTTTTGGGATTTGGAAAAGTGACGAGCCTAACGCCGTCTTTCTGGAGGTGCATTCCATCGTCGAGTGCGTTGCTCCGCCAGCCCTGCACGTCGATCGTTTTCTTCCCGCTACGCCGCTCCGGATCGTTGTTGATCAAGGCGGCAAAGACTGCAGCGACCTCGAGGATTTGCGTTCAGCCAAGCTGGAGCGGGGAGATGTGTTCACCTTGCTCGATACGCCGGTATTCCGAAAGAAGCATCTGCCCTCCATGCTTTCCAAGGCGGCCGCCTTTGCAGAAAAGCAGAAGAGCGTCATTGTTGAAACGGCACAGAAAGTCGCCTCCGAACAAATCGATCGTGAAATCGAGCGGCTTGAGGATTTGAGGGCGATTAACAACCACGTTCGCCCCGCTGAGATCGAGGCTCTAAAAAGCCTGAAGCTGGCGTTGATGGAATCTCTTTCTGGAGCCACCCTGCGAGCTGATGCGCTCAAACTCGTTCTGCGGGTGAGTGGTAGTCCGAATTGAAATATTTCGCAACCATCGCGTTCCTAGTGCATTATTTTCAATCATGAGCGTCCCTCAAAATACGATTGCGATCATTTATGATTACGATCAAACCCTTTCGCCTTTCTACATGCAGGAGGAGGCACTGTTTCCGGTCTTTGGAATCAATGCCGCCCACTTTTGGCAACGCTGTGGAGAGTTGGTTCAGAAGCAAGGATTCGACAGCGAGTTGGCATACATGAAGGTGTTGTTGGATTGCCTAGAGATTGACCGTCCAACAAATGCCTATCTCAGAGAACTGGGTGCCCGTCTCACTTTTTACAAGGGTCTTCCGGAGATGTTTGATGAGTTTCAAAAAACATTACT
Organism: Terrimicrobiaceae bacterium; assembly: GCA_044377415.1. Lineage (GTDB taxonomy): Bacteria > Verrucomicrobiota > Verrucomicrobiia > Chthoniobacterales > Terrimicrobiaceae > UBA967. The sequence continues at coordinate 16,816 of JBILZC010000008.1, forward strand.
CAGTCCCGAGCATGTGGCGCATGGGATAACGGTCGAGCACTATATTGTGTCCTCGGGATTGAAGACGCTGATTGAGGGAAGTCGTTTGGCTCCGTATGTCCGCAAAATCTTCGGTTGCGAGTATGCCGTGGATGAGCGTGATCGCATCACATTCCCCAAGCGCGTGATCAGTCACACGCAGAAGACCCAGTTTCTTTTCCGAATCAACAAGGGCATGCTGGAAATGGATCAGGACGTGAATGACCACATGGACAACGACCTTCGCCCCGTGCCTTTTCAAAACATGATTTATGTCGGTGATGGTCCGACAGATGTGCCGTGTTTTACACTCATGCGCCGCAATGGCGGTCAGGCGATCGCGGTATATAATCCCGACGATGTCACTAGGGTGAGTTTCAAAAAATGCTACCAACTCTCAACCCATGCGGATCGGGTTAAAAACATAGCCCCCTCGGATTTTCGAAGTGGCAGTCACCTTCGCTTGCTTCTAGAGGAAATGGTCGTCGAAATCGGCAATAAGATCGTCCAGCGCCGACGTGACGATATGGAGGCAGGCACAGTCAAGGCTCCCAAGCACTGACGAGCGGATTCACTCATCGAGACGATTCCCGTATCCATCGCTGTGTTTGAAACGGCGCTTGGGGTGGGAAACTGACATCACAGCCCAAACTGAAAACGCGCCCGGTCTTTTTATTTTGACCAATCTTCCCAGGCCAGTCCCTCGATCTTGGAGAAATACTTTGCGTTCAGCGTTGCTACCTTCAGTCCGTGGGTGATCGCCGTTGCCGCAATCAGCAAATCCAAATCCGCCACGACAGCTCCCAGCTTGTGTTGCCTAGCTTTCATTTTGGCAAAGACTGCCCAAACCCGCGCATCCACATTCAAAACCTCAAGGCGATCCTTCAAAATGGAGTTGTATTTTTCCCAGCGCGTTGCATTTTCCTCCAAATTCAAACCGAACTCGACCTCTGCCACACTGACGATGCTCGTCCGGCAGGTCGCATCTCCCGCGTCCCTCCAATGCTCCAGCGCCCTCATGACCGGTTTCCTTCTTAAGGGCTGGGAAAAAATCGAGGTATCCAAGAGGTAAAACGACATCACTCCTCCAAAGGATTACCTGAAGCCGCGCCGCGCATTTTCCAAACTTCTGGAAAATCCCCTCGCTCCTTCTTGTGATTGGCTTCCCACGCCCGAAGTTCCGCAAGGATATCCCCTCGGTCTAAGCCGAGTCCCACAGGCGCGGGCGAGACCAGCACCAGCGGTTTTCCACGCTTTTGAACCAGAGTCGGCAACCCTGTGCGCGCCACCTCTTCACAAAGTGCCGTGAACTTCGTCTTCGCCTCAAAAATCCCCACCATTTTCATGCCTTCAATCAACTATATGGTTGGTTGGTTGTCAACGACAAGCAAGTCGCAAACATGACGTGATATAATCATGCAAATCGGTCATTGATTCCCAATCTTACTGAGCGCTCGACGCAAGTAATGCCATGAGTGTAGCGTTTATTGAGTGAGCATTACACGGCTTGAAGTTGGGATATCTCACATTGATGACTCAAAGATGGCCAGTTACACGGCAAGCTAAGACCATCCTTTTTCCTTTAAATACTCGATTCGCCGGCGGTGTGGCGGATATCTTTGAGTGAGACGGCAAAGATCGTGTCCTCGGCGATATTCTTGGCTTGGTCACCGATTCTTTCGAGGCAGCGGGCGATGAAGATGAGCTCGAGGAAACCTCGAATGGAGTCTGGGTTCTGGGGCATCTTTTCCGTGAGAGATTCCGCAAACTCGCGGTTGCGTTGGTCGAGTTCCTTGTCGCGGCTTTTGATCGTTTGAGCGAGCTCGATGTCGCCATCGGCGTAAGCTTTGATGGCATCATTGAACATGGAGGAGGCGTAGCGAAACAGGGGCTCTATGTTTGCCGTTTCTGGAAGAACTTGGAGGGCGATAAGCTTGCGTGCGCGTCGGGCGATGCCCACGGCCTGATCCGCTGCTCGCTCCAGGTTGACGCTGGTTTTCATTGCGCCAATCACATTGCGAAGGTCCGAGGCAAAGGGGTGAAACCGAAGCATGATCTCGATGCCTTGGGTGTCGACTTGAATCTCGAGCAAGTCAATTTGCTCATCGTCGGCAATGACCGTGTTACAGAAATCCCCGTCCCGATCAAAGAGGCCTTTACGGGAGTTATCGATGCTTCGAGAGGCGAGACTCGACATCATGAGCACATCCTTTCTTAGGTTATCGAGGGCGGACTCGAAACTGCTCAAGATGTGGCGGGCGGCTTCTTCTGACATAGCGTTGGATATTACATTGGCAGGCTTTGATTAATCAATCGAATCGTCCAGTTTTTCTTGGGGGGCCATACTGCTATCGAAAAGGATCTGATTTTTGGCGGAGAGGCCATCTGTCAGGTATCTGATGCGCAATGGGGAGCATTTAGGGATTGATGCGCCAGTTTCTCTATTGAACTACGCACATTGCGGCTATAACCTTCTAAGTCCAAAATGAAAATCCAACGTGCACTGATCTCGGTCTCCGATAAGACCGGCATCGTCGAATTCGCCAAGCAACTAGCCGCATTCGGCATCGAAATCCTATCGACCGGAGGCACAGCGAAGGCCCTTCAGGCAGCAGGGATCCCTACCGTGGAAGTTTCGAACTTCACTGGGTCCCCCGAAATTCTCGAGGGCAGGGTGAAGACCCTTCATCCCAAAATTCATGGCGGGTTGCTCTATCTGAGGGGCAATCACGAGCATGAGGAGCAGGCAAAAGCTCACGGCATTCGACCGATTGATTTGGTGGTTGTGAATTTGTACCCCTTCGAGGCCACGATTGCGAAAGAGGACGTGACTTTGCCCGAGGCCATCGAGCAGATCGATATTGGGGGTCCTTCGATGATCCGAAGCGCTTCAAAAAACTACCAGTCTGTCTGCGTTGTCACAGATCCTTCTGATTATGCTGCCGTGTTGGAAGATATGAAGGAAGAGTCGGGCGGCACCACGCGCACTCTCCGCGAGAGACTCGCGATCAAGGCGTTTGCGACCACTTCGGCCTACGATGCGGCGATTTCCTCGTTCTTAAACCGGGAGCAGGAGACATGCAGTCGCTTTCGATTGGAGTTGCCATTGGAAATGCGACTTCGTTACGGCGAGAATCCTCATCAGCAAGCGGAGCTCTATGGGAATTTCGAATCCTATTTTGAAAAGCTTCACGGCAAGGAACTCTCCTATAACAATATTCTCGATATCAATGCCGCTGGCAATCTGATGGCGGAATTCAGCAAGCCCACGGTGGCTATCCTCAAGCACACGAACCCTTGCGGCGTGGGAACCGATCCAGATCTTCGCGAGGCTTGGGAGAAAGCGTTTGCCACCGACAAGCAAGCTCCCTTTGGAGGCATCATTATCTGCAACCGCCCCGTTACGCTTTCGCTTGCGAAGGCCATTTGCGAGATTTTCAGCGAGGTTATCATTGCGCCGGACTTCGATTCCGACGCGCGCTCGCTTCTCCAGAAAAAGAAAAACCTTCGCCTCATGCGGACACTCAAGTCGCTGCCTCAATCCGGCCGCGATATCCGCAGCGTGATTGGTGGTCTGCTTGTCCAGGATTCCGACAACTCCGACATGCCCGAACTCGAGCACAACGTCGTCACCGCACGTCCGCCTACGAAGGCGGAGATCGAGGCCATGGAATTCGGTTGGAAGGTAGTTAAGCACGTCAAATCGAATGCCATTGTCTATGCGGGCACCGACCGCACGCTTGGTATTGGGGCCGGACAGATGTCCCGTGTGGACTCTTCTCGTATTGCCGTCTGGAAGGCGCAGGAGGCAGGACTTTCGCTTAAGGGCAGCGCCGTTTGCAGTGATGCCTTTTTTCCGTTTTCCGATGGACTCATCGCGGCGGCTGAAGCCGGTGCCACGGCGGCGATCCAGCCGGGTGGATCCGTGCGCGATCCAGAGGTCATTCAAGCCGCGAACGATAAAGGCGTGGCGATGGTCTTCACGGGAACACGTCATTTCCGCCACTAACCGAACTTTGGAAAATCCGCCAAGACTCAAACCTAGCCCGCTGGCTGTTGTGACATGCGGGCCGGCATACGAGTCCGTGGATGGTGTGCGCCGACTGACGAATTTCGCAACGGGTGAGATCGGCACGATACTCAGTGCTGCGTTTCAGGAGGGCGGCTACGATGTGGTCTGCTTCCGAGGCGAAGGCAGCACGTTCGCTGCGCCGACAGGGGTTGGGTTGCAGTCGTTTTCGACGAACGATTCTCTTGCGCGGGCTTTGATGTCCCTTCCCCGCCAACCGGACTTGATCTTCCATGCTGCCGCTCTTTGTGATTTTAAGATCGTGGCCATTGAGGGGTCTGACTCGAAAGAGAAAATCTCCAGCCGATCGGGAGGCGTCACCATCCATCTTGAACCCGCTCCTAAAATCCTGCCCGAGCTTCGCGAGTGGTTTCCTCAAGCCCTAATTGTGGGTTGGAAGTATGAGCTCGATGGCCAGCGCTCGGATGCCATCGCGAGCGGCGCTCAACAACTCCGCGCAACCGGCTCGGACGTCTGTGTTGTGAACGGGAAAGCTTATGGTGAAGGGTACGGAATCCTTCAGAGGGACTTGTCACTCAGGCACTGCCAAGACAAAAAATCCTTAGCTTCGGCATTGATGGAAATCCTCGCCAAAAATGAAAAATCGACGAGCGCACATTAGGCGAACTTAGCTAGGTCGGGATCGAAAGCTTTCTCCGGGACGCGGAGTATATTCGGAATCACGAGAGTCTTGTAGTAATCCGAAGCAAGTCGACTGACAAACGGAGAGAGATTGTTCATGTATTTCAAGCAGAGCAACTCCTCCAAGAGGGCCTTCTTTTGAGTCGAGTCAACATGGCCCTCTTTTTCAAGCCAGTCGCACATCTTGTTGATAAGCGCATCACTCGGATGGCGGGTGGCATTTTCAATTTTAACCCAGCCAGGAGTGGAAATGAAGCCTTGTGATCCCATGGCTTCCTGTGAAAGGCCTAGGGAAACACGCAAATCGCGGAGACGTTTGTTTAAGAGTTTTGGGCGCATAATACTGCTCTATAACCTCATCGGAAAGTTTAGTAAACCTTCTTTTTTGAGGTGCAGTTGAGACACAGCCCCAACCTATTGCCAATGAATAAAAAGTAAAATCTCAGGATACAAAAAATCCTTCTTGGTAGGCGGGTGTTTTTTTGATTGAATTGCGGTGGCAAATTCGGACTCTGAGTTAAATGAATGAACCGATTTTATTTCAAACGCTCAGTATGGAGCGGGTATGGGGTGGGCGTCGATTGGAGAGTCTGCCCGGCAAGGTATTGCCACTCGGGGTTCCTATTGGCGAGCTCTGGGAGTTGGTCGATCGCGAAGATGCGCAGAGTATTGTCAGTGGGGGTTCGCTTAAGGAGGTGAGTCTGCATGAGCTTTGGACAAGTCATCGGTCTGCGATTTTCGGAGAAGCGTATTCCGCATCGACGGCACCGCGCTTTCCGCTTTTGGTTAAGTTGCTCGATGCATCCGAAAAACTTTCGGTACAAGTTCACCCTCCGCTCAATAAGGCCGCCGAGCTGGGCGGTGAGCCCAAGACCGAGGTCTGGTATTTTTTGGATTCCCTACCCGGAGCCAGTATTTATGCGGGTCTCAAAAAGGGGGTGACTCGAGAGGAGTTCGAGGCACTTCTTAAAAGCGGGAACGTAGAATCGGCCCTACACCAAGTGCCTGTCGCAACCGGGGAGAGTATTTTTATCCCGAGCGGGCGTCTTCATGCTATCGGCGAGGGAAACGTGATCATCGAGGTCCAGCAGAATAGCGATACGACCTATCGGGTTTTTGATTGGAATCGCGTGGGATTGGACGGACAGCCTCGTGCGTTGCATATCAAGGAATCCATGGCTTCCATCGATTTCGAGGATTTCGAGCCTCGGGTCCAATCGGCTTCCGAACCTCGCATCGCAGACTGTGCATTTTTTCACATCGAAAAAGTCCGTGTCTCCACGCCTATGGATCTCCGTCCACAAGGGAGATTTGCTCTTGCTGTCGTGGTTGAGGGGGCGGTGATATGCTTGGATCGGAAAATGGAGAAAGGTCAATTTTTCCTCATTCCGGCGAGTGCGGATCAGGCGTGCGTGGCCCCGATCGGAGAGTCTGCATCGCTCTTGGTGTGCACGCTGCCGGCTTGATCTCTCGGAGGGGGAGGTAGGTTGGACCTGTCTGCTATGCATTAATAGTCAGAGATCTAAGCGTTTTAGGGTAAGATGGTGGTGCTGGCGAAAACTGCTCAGCGCTTGGTATTTTGGTGTTTACATAAGATGGTGTTGAGATATTTTGTGTCCCCTGTTCGAGCTCACGTGGCGGAACTGGCAGACGCGTGCGGCTCAGGACCGCATGGGGTAACCCTTGGAGGTTCGAATCCTCTCGTGAGCACTTCGGGCAGCCCTTTTTTATCGTGGAGAGCATCCTATCCCAAACAGATCCTGAGTTCGTGAGATCGACATTTAGTTCGATCTCCAAGCGCTACGATTTTGCCAACCATTTGCTCAGCGGGGGACTTGATTATTACTGGCGTTTCCGGGTCGCAAGGAAGGTGTCTCGGCTTTCTCCGGGTCGGGTATTGGATCTGGCTACAGGCAGTGGAGACCTCGCGATCGCATTGAAGAAATCCTGCCCACTAGCTGCAGTGACCGCAGCGGATTTTTGTCTGCCGATGCTGAATCAAGCGCGTCGGAAGGGGGTCGCGCGATTGGTGCAGGCGGATGCGTTGGCATTACCATTTGCGGATTCCTCATTCGATGTTGTGACAGTGGCATTCGGCTTGCGCAATATGGCGTCCTGGCCTGGGGCGTTGCGAGAAATGGCGCGGGTTTTGCAGCCTGGTGGCACGCTTATCATTCTCGATTTCTCACTTCCGGAGTGGGAAATCTTCCGGAATATCTACCGGTTTTATCTTCACCGAATTCTCCCGAGTATTGCTGGGTGGGCAACCAAGCGTCCGGCGGCCTATGAGTATCTGGGCGAATCTATCGAGTCGTTTCCATCCGGTCTGACGATGACGGCGATGATGACATCTTGCGGATTTTCCAGTGAGCCACCATTGCCTCTCACTGGCGGCATCGTCACTCTCTACTCTGGAAAGACGAAGGACGACTGACCAGCTTGCAGGGATTAATTTCCAAAGGAAATTCCGACGGACCGTGCAATGTTCACGAGTTGGGAGTCGGGGTTCACTCTGCGCATTCTTTGGACTGCGGAGGAGATTGGCACATCGATGAAGGTGCAGTTTTGATAGCTCACCATTGAGCCGAATTTTCCTTCTGCGATGAGTTCAACGGCCTTCACTCCGAACCCGGTGGCGAGAATCCGATCGAGTGTGGTCGGCGCTCCGCCGCGTTGCAGGTGGCCCAGCACACAAGTGCGAACTTCCTTGCCGGTGCGTTCACCGATTTCCTTGGCCACGAATTCCGAGATCCCGCCGAGCCGCCGATCGCCTGCGGTCGTCTGTTGGCTGGTTTGTTTGCCATCCTTGGGGGAAGCGCCTTCAGCGACCACCACGAGGGTGCTTTTCGATCCCTCACGATGGCGGCGGTCGATTTCCGCAGCCACTTTTTCGTATTCGAAAGGCATCTCGGGAAGAAGGATGATATCGGCCCCCCCAGCGAGCCCACCCTGAAGGGCAATCCATCCGGCGTGGCGTCCCATGACTTCCAGAACGATCACTCTTTTGTGGCTGTTGGCGGTGGTGTGGAGGCGGTTGAGCGCCTCGGCCACGCATTCCACAGCGGAATTGAATCCAAATGTCATGGAAGTCGCTTCGAGATCGTTGTCGATGGTTTTTGGGACGCCGACAACGGGGAAGCCGGCTTCGTGAAGCAACTGGGCCGTATTGAGTGACCCATCACCGCCGACGACAATCAACCCATGGAGATTGAGAGTTTGAAATGTTTGGCGGGTTTTACCGAGGACTTCCGCTTGAATCATGCGACGCGATCCGGATCGGCTGATGAATTGTCCGCGGTTGACGGTGCCGAGGATCGTCCCACCGAGGTGCATGATCCCGGATGTGGCGTTTCGGTCTAGAAGGATGTGTGTTTCGGGCGGCAGGAGGCCCTCGAATCCATCGCAGAAGCCGATGAGTTCAAATCCCAACTTTTCCGAGGTTCGGCTGGAAGCACGCAAGACGGCATTGAGCCCGGGGCAGTCGCCGCCGCTGGTAAGGATGCCGATGCGCTTCATTCCTGTGATTTAAAGTACTTCGCCCTTTATCGACGGCCGCCCTTCGGCCGCCCAGGCATCATAGAGTCCCCAACCTCTTTGGATGAGGGCGGTGCCATCTTTGAAGCGATCTTCCGAGCCGAGGAGCACGACGGTGATGCGGCGTGGGGTGATGAGCACGGTTTGGCCCTCACGGCGGGATTCCGGTCGGCGGTCGGCCGAAAGGATCAAGCAATCGCCAGCCTTGCGGGTGCGGCCGGTTTTGACTCCATCGATCCCATTTCGACCCACGAGTTCATTTGTGTTTCTGATATCGTAGGGCATATCGATCCCGCCACGGAGGATGTGGATTTGCCGAGATTTCTGAGACACATAAAATGCAAACCCCGACTTGTCGTAGGCATATCGCGTCAATCGGGCGAGATCCTCGGCGGTGGAATAAGGGATCGCTCCGTTCTTCATGCTATCCATCCCGCTGGGATTCAAAAACAACGTGCGCTTCATCAAAAGGGATCTCGACAGCGCATTCATTTGGGCCACGAAGTTGCTTGCGGGATCGAGTTGCTCGGGATTTGCGATGCGGGAACCGACATGGTGGGCGAGCGTGTTCGCAGCAATGTTATCTGAGGCGAGGAGGGCGCAATAAATCAGGTCGCGCAAGCTCAGGGAGTCGCCCGGAGCGAGGCCGATGGAGCTGGAGGCTCCATTATCGGTGGCTGATGCCGGGACTTCGGCGAACGTGGAAAGATCGACTTTCTCGAGCTCCGCCCAGTCAAGAACTACGAGGGAGGTAGCCACCTTCGTGAGGCTGGCGACCTGCAATTTTTCAGTTCTTTTGTCTGAGTCCAATATCACGCCAGTCTGGTTATCGATAATAATGTAACTCTCAGCGGCATTCGCGTGCCATCCAGCTAGCCCGATTAAAAGGGCCCAAATCATTTTATTCATTTTTATATACGTCTTCGGAAGTCGATGAAAACGGACGATAACGAGGCAGGCCTCAAGATCAAATCATTTTAAAAAATGCACTCGGACGGGCGTGAAATCGGAAAAAGATGATTCCACCGCCGCGTGAAAATGTTACTTCTCGCGGATGCGAATTTTATCCGGCATCCAGCCATCCGGCACACTGCATTTGGGCAACTATTTTGGAATGATGAAGCCCGCGATTGAGTTGCAGGAAAAAGGTGAGGCCTACTATTTTATTGCCGACTTCCATGCGCTCACCACTGTTCATAATGGCAGCGCCCTACGGGCCAACGTTCGCGAGTTGGCCATCGACTTTCTGGCTTGCGGACTGAATCCCGAAAAAGCCGTCTTTTTTCGCCAGTCGGACGTTCCTGCCGTCACCGAGTTGTCATGGATTTTGAGCACGGTGACTCCGATGGGATTGCTCGAGCGGTGCCATTCCTTTAAGGACAAAACGGCAAGGGGTCTTGCTGCCACGCACGGACTCTTTGCTTACCCCGTTTTGATGGCTGCGGACATTCTGATATACGATAGCGATCTGGTGCCGGTCGGTCGGGATCAAAAGCAGCACCTCGAAGTGACCCGCGATATCGCCGTGAAGATCAATGAGACCTACGGGCCCATTTTCAAACTTCCGGAACCGAGTATTCGCGAGGACGCTGCTGTCGTTCCTGGTTTGGATGGCGCCAAGATGAGCAAAAGCTACGGAAATACGATCGAGATATTTGCTCCCGAAAATGCGCTCAAAAAGAAAATCATGGGGATCAAAACCGACAGCACCCCGGTAGAGTTACCGAAAAGCACGGAAAACTCGTCCATTCTGGGACTCTACAAGTTGGTGGCCAGCGAGAGTGACTATCAAACAATGGAGAGTGAGTTTCTGCGCGGTGGAACGGGATATGGGGACTTTAAAAAAAGGCTGTTTGGTGCGGTTTGGGATTATTTTGCACCATTCCGAATTCGCAGGGAGGAAATCCTCCGTGATCCCGCCTACGTCGATCGCGTGCTGGCCGAGGGGGCTGAAAAAGCGCGTGGTGTATCGAATGGGGTCATGCACCGCGTTCGTGCCGCGGTCGGTCTCGGGTAGGTGGACGAGTGAATTCCTGCAGATGGACAAAGCTTGCCGCCGTCGCTAGGTTGCGAAAGTGATCTATCGCGGGCAAAAAATTCAACTCACCGCAGTCAAAGTTCTGATTGCATTAAACGTTCTCGTTTTCATTTTCGGGTCCTTTCCCGGTGGGGAGAATATCAGTTCGGTTGACGAGATTCTTGGTCTGAGCTCGGGAGGGATATCGAAGGGTTCGCTTTGGCAGGTGGTAACATACCAATTTGTGCATGGAGGAATCTTGCATTTGATGGTGAACATGGCTGGGCTTTGGTTCACGGGGCCTGTCTTGGAGAGGCTGATGGGTGTTCGCCGCTTTGTGACTTTCTACCTCATTGCTGGAGTCGTGGGCGGCTTGCTGCATATGTTTATTTCCCCCGGATCAATCTTGGTTGGAGCATCGGGTTCCATTTGCGGGTTAGTAGCCGCTTTTTCCGCCCTTTTCCCGCGAATGCCGATTACGGCGCTCCTGTTTTTCGTGATTCCGGTTCGGATGGAAGCGAGGTGGCTTGGATTCAGCATCGTCATCGTATCGCTCGTCCTCCTAGTCACTGGGCTTTTTGGAAATATCGGCAATGCAGCGCACTTGGGTGGAGCGCTTGCCGGTTACGCGTGGGTGCGGTTTTTCACCCCGCGATTCCGTGTCCTGAGCTGAGTCTTATCGTGACCAGCTGGGCTCGGATACCTTGCCCAGACCGCTTGCCACGGGCGTTTTGCGCCCTTTGATTGTATCCATCAAAACAATGGCGGATCCATCGCTGTAAATGAGATGGCGGGAGTCCGCTCCCCAGCTAGGATCCTGCCCCTGATCGAGGATGCGTGTCGCACCGGTGGCCAGTTCCACAACGGCGATGGAAAATCCGCCTTGTCGCACAGTGAAGGCGATTTTTTTGCCGTCCGGCGACCAGTTGGGCTCCGTGCAATAATTGAAGCCGGTGGAAATCCGGCGTGGGGCACCGCCGGCAACACTGATGCGGTAAAGTTGAGGGCCGCCCGAATCGTCCGACGAATAAACGATCTCAGAGCCATCAGGTGACCAGCTTGGGGAGGATTCTACTCCTCGGGACCGAGTCAACCGCCGCGCGCCACTGCCATTTGCGGAGGCAATGTAAAGTTCGGGATTCCCGTCGCGGCTCAGTGTGCAAGCGACTCGGCTGCCATCCGGCGAGAACGAGGCGCCGGAATTCGTGCCGGGATACTTGAGGATCGGGGTTCGAGCGCCAGATTGGAGATCGATGAGGTAGATGTCGGCATATCCGCTCTGGTAGCCGGTGTAGGCGAGGCGGGATTTGTCTGGAGATAGGGCAGGAGCGACGCTGATGGCACGTTCTTGTGTGATTTGACGCTGGTTGGCGCCATCGTAGTCGGAGATATAAATTTCCTTGGATCCGGTCCTGTTGCTCACAAATGCGAACTTGGATGCGGCGATGCCGTTTTGGCCGGTGAGGGTTTCCACGATATCGTCGGAGAACTTGTGCGCGGCCGACCGGGTATCACCAGAGTAGGTTTTTTGGAGCACCACGCCGCCGCGGTTGTCGGTGACAACACCTTGTAGAGAGCCGCCGCCAGAGGCTCCAGCGACAGAAAAACTCGCTCTCTCCGGGATGCCTATGGAGAAGAGTCCGGATAGGTCAAGGTCGTTGGCGACCACTTTGCCCGCGATGGCCGCATCCGAGCCGCTAAAGGGTTTAATGGCTACGCTGATGGCGTCGCTTTTTTTGACGGTGATCGTGGCTTCCTGTGCATTCAGGAGAGTGGGCAGAAGAAGAGCGCTGAGCAAAAGCGCGGAAAGTCGGTATGTGGAAATGAGGATCATGATTTTTTGTGGCAAAGTGCGGTGTGTTTGACAAGTCAGGAACGGAAGCGGCGACCAAGCGGGAAGCTGCCGAGATGGGTGAGTGAATGGGCCTGCCCGGCGGCAAGTTCGATGGATCGAGCGACGTCTGGATCGCTCGTTGATCCTTCGACTTCGATATAAAAAACGTAGGTTTGTGGCTGTCCCGGCACGGGGCGGGAAACGATGCGGGTCAGGCTGACCTTTTGACGGGAAAACGGCCCGAGAAAACGATGCAGGCTGCCGCAGGTGTTTTTTAATGCGGCGACGAAAGCGGTTCGATTTGACGAGGCCTTGAGGATCGGTTTTTTCGAGATCGTAAAAAAGTTGGTCACATTGACTTCGTCCGCGCCAGACGGAAACTCCAGCACATCGAGGTGATAAATCTCCGCTGCGCCCGGCGAGGCCAGAGCCGCGCTGTGAGGCTTCGAGGCAGCCAACTCGGAGGCTATGGCTGTGCTTTGCACCGGCACCAACGTGGCCTTGGGGTGGCGGGATTTCAACCAGTCGCCATGGTGTTTGATCTGGGTGAAGTGGGAGTAAACCGTCTTCACTTTCGATCCCGCGCGCCCGAGCAGGGCGATGCGGATATTCAGCGATAATTCCTCATGGATAAAAATCGAACTGGAGTGGCGAATGAGGAGGTCGATTGTATCCGGCACCGTGCCGCCGGAGGAGTTCTCCACTGGCACAAGACCCATAGGCGCCGCCCCGGAAAGAACGGAATCGAATATGGCGTCAATCGTTGGGCAGGGCAAAAGATCGGACTTCTTGCCAAAACGCTGCCTCGCAAGAATTCCGGAAAATGTGCCCTCGGGGCCAAGATAGGCGACTTTGCTCATGTTCGTATCAATCCATAACAAACTTTCCCTTTCGCGCAAACCTGCATCTTGCTTTGGCCAAATTTGAAAAAAAGACTTTTGCACGCGGCGGGGGTGGCATTAGCTGGCGATATGAGTTTCGTCTACGGCATTTCCCCGGCGGGGAATCCCCACGAATGTGCCGCAGAGAAGCCCTCCAAGTTAGCGAAATAATCTATGAATAAGAATTGCGCAATCTACCCCGGCAGCTTCGATCCCGTTCATCTCGGGCACATCGATATTATTACTCGTTCGGCAAAGATTTTTTCTTCCGTGATCATAGCTGTCGCGGCGAGTAAGTCGAAGTCCCCGATGTTCAGTGTGGAAAGCCGCATAGCCATGCTTCGCGAGAGCCTCTCGGGCCATCCCAACGTCGAGATCATCTCCCTCGACGGACTCTTGGTCGATTTTGCGCGTCAGCACAATGTTTTCACCATCATTCGCGGACTTCGAGCTGTTTCGGACTTTGAGTTCGAGTTTCAGATGGCCTTGATGAACCGCAAGCTTGAGCCGCGACTGGAAACGGTCTTCCTGACCTCGAAGGAGGATTACACCTACTTCAGTTCCCGTATTATCAAGGAGGTGGGCACCATGGGCGGGGATGTGAGCCATTTTGTTCCGGCACCCGTTTTGGAATCACTACTCAAAGCCGTTCCCAAGATCTCGAAGTGAATCTCGGCTCGTCGTCGATGCGGTAATTCCGGATAAAACTAAAAATGTGACTCCGCAGTTGCCATGGCCTGCGAAGCTTGCTAGAACCACCCACACCTTTATGGCATACATCGTCAAACGTCCGCGCCTCACTTTAGCTGAGAGGATTTATCTGCCCACGATTCTGGCTGGTCTGATGATTACGCTGAGGCACATTTTGAGCGGGTTATTCGGAAAGACGCGAGTGACTATGCAATATCCCGAGCAGAAATGGGACGCCCAACTGCCGGAATGGTATCGCGGCGCGCCCACGCTGGTGACCGATGAGTGGGGACGTGATCGTTGCGTGGCCTGTCAGTTGTGTGAATTCATCTGCCCACCGCGTGCCATCACCATCAAGCCGATGGAAATCCCAGCAGAGGACAAGTGGAGCAAAGTCGAAAAACGCCCCGAGGCTTTTGACATTGATATGATCCGTTGCATTTATTGCGGTCTCTGTGAGGAAGTCTGTCCGGAGCAAGCGATCTACCTTCGCAAGGACTACTCGATTACCGGACTCACTCGTGCGGAGATGGTCCACGATCTCCCCAAGCTTCGCGAACTGGGCGGGGTGAAAGCTGGCCTCGTGGACAAATGGAACGAAAAAAAGTAGAACAAATCTCAACTCGCTGCTAACAAGCCCGACTTAATTTACCCATGCAACTCGTCCTGTTTTGGATTTTCTCGCTACTGATGCTTCTCTCCGCCATGGGGGTTGTTTTTTTTCGGAATCCGGTTTCCTCGGCCATGAGCTTGGTGTTGTCCTTCATCGCGCTGGCGGCGGTTTTTGTCACATTGGACGCCTTTTTTATCGCCGTAGTTCAAGTCCTCGTCTACGCGGGGGCCGTGATGGTGCTGTTTCTCTTTATCATCATGTTGCTTGACTTACGTGAAGAGAAGCGTCGTCGAGTGCGGCTATCAGCTTGGCTTGGTGGCGGTTTGGTGGTCGGTGGCTTCATTTCCGCCCTCTTGCAAGTGGTGCTTTCGCTTCCAGCTCTCTTTGTGACCAAGCCAGTGATGTCGCACCCCTTGGTGAACGATATCGAGCAGGTGGGATTCAATCTCTTCCGGAATTTCAATCTTCCCTTTCAGGTCATCGGTGTCCTGCTCCTTGTGGCAACCGTCGGTGTCGTTCTGCTGAGCAAAAAGGAGCTAAAATGATGCAAGTGCACAATTTTAATGTTCAAGCCAAGCGCGGCCCTCTGCCTCTTCTATTCGTATAACCATGCCAACCCTAGCGCACTATTTGATTGTCAGTGGTCTCCTCTTTGCCCTCGGCATGGCGGGGGTATTGCTTCGTCGCAACCTGCTCATTATTTTCATGGGTTTGGAGTTGATGCTCAATGCGGCGAACCTCTCCTTAGTGGCTTTTTCCCGATTTAATCTCGGGCCTGACGGCATGCCGAATTACAATGCCCAAGTCTTTGTGTTTTTCATTATCACCGTCGCCGCAGCCGAGGTGGCGGTGGGTCTGGCTATTATCGTCGCGCTTTATCGCGCTAAACAAACCACCCACGTTGATGACCTCAACACGCTAAAGTTTTGATGAGTACGCAAATCGCGCCCTGGATTATCCTTTTCACCCCGCTGGCAGCCGCCGCCCTCATTCTTTTGTTGGGCCGCTTCTCCAAAAGACTCAGTGCAGCCTTGGCTTTGGGCTCGGCCTTCACGGGATGCGCCTTGAGTTGGTGGATGTTCACTCAGCCCGATGCCGTTCAGCAACTTTCCTATAACTGGTTGAGCTTCGGGCCGGACTTCACTGTTCCGATCAGCTTCACGATCGACAAGCTGAGCAAGGTCATGCTTTTGGTGGTCACATCCATCTCCGCTTTGGTTTTCACATATTCCCTTGGCTACATGAGGGAGGAGGAAGGTTACTCGCGTTTCTTTGGTGGCTTGTCCCTCTTTCTTTTCTCGATGCTGGGCATCGTTCTGGCGAGCAACTTCGTGATGATGTTTATATTTTGGGAACTTGTTGGAGTGAGTTCCTACATCCTCATCGGGCACTACTACTCGAAAGACTCAGCCGCAGATGCCGGCAAGCAAGCGTTCATTGTCAATCGCATCGGGGATTTTGGTTTCATGCTCGGCATCTTGCTTTTCTGGTTTGCGACGGGGAGCATTGTTTTCCAAGAGATCGTTGACCAAGTACCGGGCCTCATGATCGCCCCCATCTTTCTGACTGTGGCGTGCGTATTGGTTTTCATGGGCACAGTTGGCAAGTCCGCCCAAATGCCTTTGCACGTTTGGTTGCCGAACTCGATGGAAGGCCCGACCCCGGTATCCTCGCTTCTGCACGCTGCGACGATGGTGGCGGCCGGAGTTTACATGCTGGCCCGCATTTTTCCGATTCTCGAAGTTGTGCCCGACGCCCGCGAAATCATTGCTTGGGTGGGCGGCATCACCTGCTTTGCGGCAGCTCTCATGGCGACCCAGCAAAGCGACATCAAGCGCATTCTGGCCTACTCGACCATTTCCCAGCTTGGTTACATGGTGCTCGGGATTGCGGTGGCACCGACTTCCGATGTGGCGATGTTTCACCTGTTCACTCACGCTTGTTTCAAGTGCCTCCTCTTCCTTGCAGCCGGTTCGGTGATGATTGCGATGCATCACGAGGTCGAGATGTGGCACATGGGTGGGCTTCGCAAAAAGCTTCCCTTTACCATGCTCTGCTTTTTCCTTGGTATGCTGGCCCTTTCTGGATGCCCCTTCACAAGCGGCTACTATAGCAAGGATCTCATTATCGAATGGGCAGTCGTTAAAATTCCTTTCCTTGGGTGGTTGGTCGCGAGTGCGGCGGGCCTCACTGCTTTCTACATTTTCCGCGAGTTTTTCGTCATTTTCTTCGGGAAAGCCCGCAGCGAGCATGCGGAGCACGCCAAGGAACAACCTTTTGTGATGATTGTGCCGATGCTGATCCTTGGGGTCTTTGCGATCTCCACAGGGTGGCCGGCAGTTCAAAAACTTTTCTTCACTTTGGAGTATCCGGCCCACGTCCCGCACAGCCTGCACACCTTCCTTTATGCGATGTTCTTCGGTGGTGTGGGCTTGGCGGCGCTGCTTTACTTCAAGGCGGAAAAGGATCCCATTTCAATACCCCTCTTTGCGAACCGCTTGTATATCGATGATTTCTACTACTGGATCGTCAATAAGATCCAAGGTGGCGGTGCCTCCATCCTTTCCTGGGCCGATCGCTGGGTCGTCGACATGCTCGTGGTTCAGGTGCCCAGCAAGCTGACTTGGGCGGGTGGGTTCGCGCTTCGTTTTCTCCAATTCGGCAACATTCAAGCCTACGCCTTTATGTTCGGGGCCGGTGTTGTTGGTCTTCTTTACATCCTAATTTCAAAATGAGTTCTCTGAGCCCGCTTCTCTTTCTCATCCTAGTGCCGATTTTGTCGGCGTTGCTCATTCTGATCGGGGCCAACCCCCGCTCGACATCGATTCTAGGATCCGCCATTAATTTGCTATTTCTCTTGGCGCTCGTGGTTTTTTACCGCCCGATGGAGCTCGGATACCAGTTCGTCTCAAGCTTCCCAGTTGTCCCTCATCTTGGGATCAGTTTCACACTCGGGGCCGACGGGCTCAGTCTGGTGATGCTTTTCCTATCAACGGTGGTGACCCTTGCCGCCGTATGCGTGGCCAAGACACCCGACAATAATCCCCGCTGGTATTATGCCAGCTTGCTTCTGATTTCCTCTGGCGTGATCGGAGCATTTGCCTCCGTGGACGTTTTCTTTTTCTACATGTTCCATGAGTTGGCACTCATCCCAACATTCCTTCTCATCGGAATCTGGGGATCCGGCGACCGTCAGGCAGCCGCATGGAAAGCCACGGTTTACCTCGCCACGGGAAGCTTCATTCTCCTCCTCGGAATCATTGGGCTTTATCTGATCCAGCCGATTGGAACCCGTTCATTTGATCTTCGTGAGATGATCGCCAACGCCCAGTCTGGTCTTATTCCCGATGCGCCGGGTGTTTACCTGCTCCTTTTGCTGGGTTTCGGCATTCTTGTTTCGCTTTTCCCATTTCACACATGGGCACCACAGGCCTATGCGTGCGCTCCGGCTCCTGCTTCCATGCTGCATGCGGGTGTGTTGAAGAAATTCGGTCTTTATGGTCTGATTCGCATTGTCGCTCCCATTCTGCCGGAATCGGTACAGCGATTCGTTCCGCTACTTCTCGTATTGCTAGTCTGCAATATTCTCTACGTTGGCTACATCACCATTGCGCAGCGCAAGCTCGACTGGATGCTCGGTTACTCAAGCGTGATGCACATGGGCTACATTTTCCTGGGGTTCGCTGCTATGAACCAACTCAGCCTCACTGGCGCTTCCCTGATGTTGCTGAGCCACGGGCTCACGATCGCGGTGCTTTTTGCACTTTGCGGGGAAATTCGGGAACGCACGGGAACCCTCGATTTTTCTGAACTCGGTGGCATCGCTCGTATTTGTCCTAAACTGGGTCTCGCCTTTGGATTTGCCGCAATGGCCTCCGTCGGACTCCCTGGATTTGTCGGCTTCGCCGGCGAGTTACTTGTTTTCTTTGGTGGGTTCGGTTCAGGAGAACCCAAAATGGGTATTATCGATGGAGTTGAAGTCTTTGGTTTTAATTTCTATCAGATTGCAACGATCTGTGCGGTATGGGGCATCGTTATCTCTGCCGTCTATATGCTCCGCGCTTATCGTCGAATCTTCATGGGGGCGCTGCCGGAGCGGTGGTCCCGATTTCCGGATCTGGCCGGATTTTCCCAGGCTGCCATTATTCTACTCATTGCCGTAATGCTGATTTTCGGCTTCTTCCCTCAAATTCTTGTGAACCTAGTCACTCCCGCCTTGCTCGTCCCATGATTTCGCCCATCGTATTGGAAGTTTGTGTTGTCTGCCTGGGCATTTTTCTGCTCATGGCGGAATCCTTTAGCGTCAAATCAAATAAAGTCGTTCTCGCGCACGGAGCGATTTTTGGTCTGATTTGTGTTTTCATCCTGAGCTTCTTCATTGATGTCAACCCAGCCCAGATGCAGTCCTCCGGATTTTATGTGGTGGACGATCTGGCGCTTTTCTTCAAGCGATTTGCACTCCTATCCACGATCGTAACCCTTATACTTGCGGTCGATTACTTGCCTGTCGTTCAGCGGCTCGTCCCGGGTGTGAAGCTAGGGGCTGGAACGGGGGAGTTCTTTGTTCTTCCCGTTTTCACTTGTGCCGGATTGATGTGGATGGCATCGGCAGCCGATTTCATTGTGATTTTTTGTGCACTCGAGTTGGTGACGATTTCCCTCTACATTCAAGTCGCCTACATGCGTCGGAGTCTGGCCAGCTTGGAGGCGGGGACGAAGTTCTTGATCCTCGGGGCGCTTTCTACCGGATTTTTTGTTTATGGCATCACTTGGATCTTTGGAATGACTGGTCAGACCGGTCTTGCCGAGATCCAGCGCAACCTGACGATCAATACCGAAGCCAACCAAATGGCGATTCTTTTTGGGCTCGGAATGGTACTCGTCGCCCTTGGTTTCAAAATCGCAGCAGCCCCATTCCAGTTTTGGGTTCCTGATGTGTATCAAGGGGCGCCAACACCGATCACCGCCTATCTCGCCGTGGCTTCGAAAGCGGCTGGATTTTTGATCCTCATTCGTGTGCTCGAGCCATTCTTAACGGTGGTGGCATTCCAGCCGAAATTGATTCTGGTCTTAGCCCTCCTTTCTGGAATGACGCTGATCTACGGAAACTTGGCCGCTATTCCTCAAACCAATTTCAAGCGCCTCTTAGGCTACTCGAGCATAGCCCATGCAGGCTACCTTTTGGCTGGTCTGGCCGCCGTGGGTGATGCCTTTGCCGGTCGAGCGGTTGTTTTCTATCTTTGCGGTTATTTCTTAATGACTTTCCTCGCGTTTCTTGTGCTGATCCCCGTTGCCAAGGCCACTGGGGGAGATGATATTTCGCACTTCAATGGTCTTGCCCGCCGCTCACCGGTTCTCGCTCTGGCGATGCTGATCGCCGCCGCCTCGTTGGCTGGGGTGCCATTCACGGTCGGTTTCTTTGGGAAATTCTTCATCTTCGAATCCATCATCAATCAGCATTTTTACGGGCTAGCTGTCATCGGAATCGTGACTGTGGCGAGCGGGTTCTATTACTACTTCAAGGTCATTCGGGCTATGTATTGGATGCCGCCTGCTGAGGATGCCGCACCTGTGTCTATCAGCTTCCTTGCCAAGTTGGTTGCGGTGATTTGCGCCGTTCTGATCGTTGTTCTAGGTTGCTATCCTCAATTGTTGATTCAAGCCCTTCCTTAGCCCGTTTCTTTGATGAACGAGTTCTGGAGCCAGTGGCAACCGCGCGAGCGAGCAACGCTGTGTTTTATTTTTAAGGGCACGGACGTCCTGCTGATTCGCAAGAAACGTGGATTGGGTGCTGGAAAAATAAACGCTCCAGGTGGTCGGATCGAACCGGGGGAATCTCGCGCAGATTGCGCCATTCGCGAGACGATGGAGGAAGTCGGGCTAGTTCCGAAAGCCGTTGTCGAGAGGGGGCAGTTGCATTTCCAGTTTGCAGACGGATATAGCCTGCATTGTACGGTATTCACTGCTACGGAATACTCGGGCGATTTAGTGGAGACCGAGGAAGCCCTGCCGATCTGGACAGCCCTAGACTCCATTCCTTACCATGAAATGTGGGCTGATGATATCCACTGGCTCCCTGGAATGCTCGCTGGCGGTCAATTCACAGGCTATTTCCACTTTGATGGTGAGGCGATGATGTCCAAGGAATTGGTTTGGCGCGAAGGAGCATCGAATCCATTAGCGCCGCCCCAAGCAAATAGCGGAACTTATTGGCCTGCGGATTCCAACTCGAGTGTGATCGTCGGGCGGTCGCAGACTTCCGAGGGACCAAAGTATTGAATGGATCCTGGAAAAGCGAATTGGGTCGTTTTAGCCCAAGCATCGCGATTTTTTTCGAGCTCCTTGAATGCGGGGCCGTCTAGTTCGACAAGGGCTTTTTTGATAACGGGAACCATTTTGCCATGTCGGCGTTCCATGTTCATCATGCGGGCCATGGGAATCCCTCCCGCTTGCCATTGAGCGGCTGGTCGGGTGAGGTGGCGTACGGAGCAGATGTAGCCGGTGTGGTCTTCACGCAGGAGGAGCGCGGCCGTGTAGCCGAGGGTGTAGGTGTAATCCGCGTCAAAATTGGATGGCACCGCACAGCGTCCCTCGTAGCCGAAGTAGTGAGGTTGTGGCGAGAAGCTGGCTTTGTAGGTGCCAGCGGTCTTCATTTCCTTCAAGCGGGACTCGACGAGGTCGATGAGAAGGCGCTGGGTATCGATGCGGGCGACTTGCACATTGCCGTGCGGATCACGATCAAGGATAAGTTGGTTCGCAATGTCGTCCGGAAGGCTCCGGTAAAGGGTCGCAGACGTGCTGGACAGATGACCTGTCACGAACTCCCTTTTCTTCGAAAGAGATTCGAGCGCGTTGAAGGCATCACCATGCTCAGCGAGAACTTCATTGAGCTCACCCATCAATGAACCCATTTCGGGAACAAATTCAACAAGGCCTTCGGGAATCAAAACCGTGCCAAATTTTTCTCCCTGAGACGCGCGGTGACTCACCACATCGGCAATCTGATCAACGATCTGCTTGAGAGTGAGTCCTCGTTCAGCCACCTCCTCGGAGATGAGTGTGATATTCGGATGGGTTTGAAGTGCACATTCAAGGGCGATGTGGGAGGCAGAGCGTCCCATGAGCTTGATGAAGTGCCAGTATTTCCGTGCCGAAATGGCGTCCCTCTGGATGTTGCCGATCAGGTCGGAATAAACCTTGGAGGCTGTGTCAAAGCCGAAGCTCGTTTCGATATTGTCGCCCCTAAGGTCGCCGTCGATGGTTTTAGGAACGCCGACGACGCAGAGCGGTGATCCCTGTTCCCTTGCAAACTCCGCGAGCTTGCAGGCATTTGAGTTAGAGTCGTCGCCGCCGATGACGACAAGAGCCGTGAGGTTGCGGGCCTTCACTGTCTCCATCGCCTTGAGGAAATCCTCCTGAGACTCCAGCTTGGTGCGGCCGGAGCCAATGATGTCAAAGCCACCCGTATTGCGGTAGCAGGCGATCGTGGCGGCATCCAGTTCCATGCCTTTATTGCTGATCAACCCATCAGGGCCATTGGCGAAGCCGAAAAGAGAGCTTTCTGGGTTGATGCTTTTGATGGCATCGAAGAGGCCGGCGATGACGTTGTGTCCGCCAGGGGCTGGCCCCCCGGATAAAATCACGCCAGCCCGAATAGGCTTGGCTTCAACGTTCGCGGTTCCCTTTGTGAAAATGACCTCGGGAAGATCAAAAGTGTGAGGGAAAAGAGCTCGGATCTGGGTATCGCTCGAAGCGGGCATCGGGACCTTTTCGGCCAAAGAAGTGGCGCGCAGAGAGTCTGGCAGCTTCGGTTGGTAGGCGGAACGGGCTTTTTCAAGGGCGGTTTGTTGATTCATGATTTAAAAAAGGGATGAACGGCAGAAGCGTATATTTTTTAGCCTGCCTGATTTCCATGGCAAGATCAGGGTTTTCTTATCGATTACTGGCTTTGCAGATACAAAAGCAACGGATATATAAAAAAAATGAAGATCGAAAAATCGGAAACGAATGGCGTTTCCTCCCTCAAACTCATTGGTGAGTTGGATCTCCATGCGGTGCCTGAACTGCGTGCCCAATTTCTCGCCTTTGGTGCAGCCAAAACCTCCGTTCTGCTGGTAGATTTTTCAGAAGCGACGTACATCGATTCCAGCGGCTTGGCTGTCCTGATCGAGTATTTCAAGGAGAGTGCCACATTTGGAGGCAAGCTAGGCCTCTTCGGTCTTGAGAAAAAAGTTTTAGCGGTTTTCCAGCTCGTCCGACTGGATAAATTTTTTCCGATCGCAGCGGATGCTCCCGCTGTGCTGGCGCGTCTCGGATGCTGACCGAATGAGTGACGTTATTGAAGTTCCCGTTCCCCTTGAAGGCCATTCCTACCGAGTTGTTGTCGGCTCAGGGCTTTTGACCTGCGCTGGCGCGAGGATACGCGCTGTTTCCCAAGCTTCTCGCTGCGCTTTGGTGACCGACTCGATCGTCGGTCCTCTTTATGCCGAAATGGTTCGTCGATCCTTGGAGGAGTCCGGGTTCGATGTCGTTATCATTACGGTACCATCAGGAGAATCTTCCAAGTCGCTCACCCAGGTCGCCTTCGTTTGCGATGCGATGATTGAGGCGGGTCTGGACCGATCCGCTTTGCTTGTGGCATTGGGCGGCGGTGTGGTCGGAGATCTGGCCGGCTTCGTTGCCGCCATTTACTATCGGGGCATTCCATTCGTGCAAATTCCAACCACCATCGTGGCGCAAGTGGACAGCTCGATCGGGGGAAAGACGGGAGTCAACGCCGCTGGCGGTAAAAACCTTCTCGGAGCTTTTCATCAGCCCGTTCTCGTGCTCGCCGATGTCTCGACTCTATCAACGCTCCCGGAGCGGGAATTCAATGAGGGCTTTGCGGAGGTCATCAAGCATGCGGCCATCCGAGATCGCGCGATGCTCGAACAGTTCGATGACTTGACCTCGCTCGTTGCTCGGAATGTGGCTATCAAGGCCGCCATTGTCACCGAAGACGAATTCGAAACCAAGGGAGTGCGTGCGCTTCTGAATTTCGGTCACACGATCGGGCATGGGATCGAGGCCGCAGCTGGCTATGGTCGCTTCCTGCATGGCGAAGCAATCAGTCTCGGCCTTGTTGCCGCCTGTCGCCTCTCGGTTCAAAAGGCCGGTCTCCCGCCGGCTGATGCCGATCTTTTGATTTCGATGCTCGCCAGCTATCGTCTGCCGCTACTGTTGCCCTCGGATATCTCGACGGACAACATTCTGCAGGCGCTTCGCAAGGACAAAAAATTCCATGCCGGAGCAGTGCGCTTTGTCTTGTTGCGGGCTTTAGGCGAGGCTTTTGTCTCCAGTGAGATCACGGAGAAAGACATTGTAGATGCGATTGAGGGGCTTCGTTGACGGCAATTTCTTGCGCTCAATCAAGCGCGAATGGCATAACTAGTTTGAATATGTCTCTGATCCGCCCAATTTTTCTTTTTCTGGTATTTCTTGCCATTGCCAGTCGCTCGCTTCCAGCCCAAGAAAAAGATGGTCATGTGGCAGTGGAAAAATCCGGTTTCGCTCTGGTGAAGCCGCAGCCTTGGTCTTCACCCTCTCAGGCGTCTCCATTGAAATTTACGGCTTATACGGATCGCTCCGCGCGAGGCACTGCTGGAGCTGGGTATTTCGTATTTCGCGTCCCCAACCAAACCGATAGGCAGATCCCCGTGGCGCAGATCGTGAAGGTGGTTCCGCAGCCCGAAGTTCCCAATAACATTTCCACCCAAGCCGAGTGCGATCTGATTAAAAAAGCTGTTGCTGATTTCCGTGCCCTCTCGAAAGCCTATCCCATCGCCAAAACATTCATCGATGAAATGATCAAGCCCTTGGAGGAAGAGGTGGTCAAATTTGAATCGGGTCAAATCAAGATTGAAGGAGTGTGGAAATCCAAAGCGGAGGTAGTCCGCCAAGAATTGGCGAGCTATGAGGTCAAGCTCAAGCAAGAGTTTTATGCGAGCGAAAACCCAGCCGTCTTTGAGTTGGAGTCCAATATCTACTACACCAAGTTGCTCGAATTTGCGAAGAATGATCTCCAGTTGGGCTCGCGTTTGACGGCATTGAAGACGGAGCACGAGCGTCTTCGCGCACGCGAGGAGAGCAAAGCCATTGTAAATAAACTCAACGATCCCGCATTGAGCTCAAATGATGTCGCGCTGCTCATCAAGAGGCTCAAGGCCCTGTCGGATCCCGATAGCGTCATTCGCGGACTTCTCAATCAAGTGCAGTTGGCAGAGACCATTGAACTCCAATCCAACGAAGGTCGCGCGCTCATCGAAGCTCAATTTGCTCCTCAACAAGATTTCGAAAAAGCGCCGGTGTTGTCTCCGGAGGCGCGTAATGTTGCTCAAAAGTTGGCGCAATCCTTTGAGGAGTTCAAATCCAGCGCTCCTCCTGCGGCGATCAAGGTTCCGGTAGAGGCGGTCAAGGCGGTCATTTTAATCTACGAGAAGCTTCCGTCCATTTCCTCTTCGCTGCAGGCGAAGGATTTCCTTGCTGCGAATACGGCTCTAGCGGCCCTCGTGGACCCATCAGGCAAAATCGGCCCGCATACTCGGGAGTTGATCATCGGGCTGCAGACGCTCACGACCACCAAGGTAGCCAGCTTTACCAAGCTTCGGGACGAGGCGGCGGCTCTCCAAAAAGAGGGCAAATCCAAACCCGCTCTTGCCAAATATCAGGAGGCCCTGGCGATCATGCCGAGCTCGCAAGTGAGCGCCGAGATATCACGAATCTCGCAGCCCGAGCCGCCAAAGAAAAAGTAGCTGCATGTCTGATTCCCTGCCTGAAAATTGCAGCATCTCCACGGAGGTTCGTGTGATGTATTTCGACACGGATGCCGGCGGGGTCGTTCACAATATTGTTTACCTTCGCTTCATCGAGACCGCTCGGACCCTTCTCGCCATTCAAATGGGGATGGACTTCAAGGAAATCGAGCGCACGGGCGTTCATGCGGTCGTCACCCGCACGGAAATCGATTACAAAAGCCCGGCCCGCCTCGGCGATGTTTTGCTCGTGCAAGGCCGCGTGGTGGAGTGGAGCGGGGTGCGTTTTTGGGTGGAATTTGAGGTCACCCGACCTTCGGATGGCGCCCTCATGGTGAAGTGCCGACAGGCGCTGGCTCTGGTTCAAATGCCTTCCGGCAAGCCTGTTCGATTGCCTGCGGGTTTTCCTGCGACTTTGTCTCTCGGCGCTTAAGCGAAAATATTGGTTTCGCAAGCCCCCCTCCTTCGTGTTTACTCCGCCTGCCTATGGAAAATGTCATTATTGTCGGCACGGGATGTGCCGGTCTCACTGCCGCCATTTACACCGCCCGCGCGAATCTTTCTCCGCTCGTTCTTGAGGGGAAAATGCCAGGGGGTCAACTCACCACCACCACGGCCGTCGAAAATTTCCCCGGCTTTCCGGAAGGCGTGGATGGACCAGACCTCATCATGCGGATGAAGCAGCAGGCGGAGAAATTTGGTTCCCGTTTTCAATACGGCGTGGTCGAGGATTTCGAACCCGGCACTCCGCATCGATTGAAGGTGGACGGGGCATGGATCGAGACGAAGGCCCTCATCATTGCCAGTGGTGCTTCTCCCCGTTACATCGGCATCGAGGACGAGAAAAATCTCATTGGTCACGGGCTCACTTCGTGCGCGACCTGCGATGGCGCGTTCTACCGTAATGTTCCCGTCTGCGTCGTTGGGGGAGGGGACTCGGCTTGCGAGGAGGCCACGTTCCTCACGCGCTTTGCTTCTGAGGTTTATCTTATCCATCGCCGCGATACCCTGCGTGCCTCGAAAATCATGGCTGACCGAGCCCTTTCCAATCCGAAAATCAAGCCGGTTTGGAACTCCGCCGTCACATCCTACCTCACTGATGAGGCGGGCGAAGTCTCGGGCGTTGTTTTAAAAAATCTCAAGGACGGCACCACAAGCAAACTCGCCCTCAAGTGCGTCTTCGTCGCCATCGGGCATGAGCCAAATACGGCGGCCTTCCGCAATAGCCTCCACACCGATGAAAATGGCTATCTCATCCAGACTGAAGGCACTCGCACGAATATCCCTGGCGTCTTTGCCGCAGGTGATGTCGCGGACCACGTTTACCGCCAAGCCATCACCGCTGCGGGTCAAGGTTGCGCCTCTGCGATTGATGCGGAGCGTTGGTTGGCGGATTCGGAATAATCTCCCTTTTTGCCACGCTCCTCACATCAGTCCGGTTCGCCTGCGCTGAAAATCTGCGACCTCACCCAATTCTACTCCCCAGTGAGTGGAGGGGTGAGGCGATATATCGAGCAGAAGACGGCCTACCTTAGGAAATTCAGGCCCGACTGCGAGCATGTGGTCATTGTTCCAGGGGAGACGACGGGCTGCACCGGTGATTCTCAAGCGAGGATTTATACCATCGCCTCGCCGTTGCTTTCACGCACCTCCCGCTACCGTGCCCTCACGAGGTTGCATCTCATTGAGGAGGTTTTGGAAAAGGAAATGCCCGACATCATCGAGTCGGGAGACCCCTATCAAGTCGCGTGGAAAGCCGTGGCTTCGGGTCGCGGGCTTGATATTCCCGTGGTCGGATTTTACCACTCCCATTTTCCGGAGGCCTACTTCCGAACGATCAGTAAATATTTTGGACCTCTCGCTGTGGCGATCACCGATGAGATTTGTCGGAAATATGTCGTCACTCTTTATAACCGATTTGAGCGCACGTTCGTTCCCAGTCCCGTGCTAGCCAATCTGCTTCAATCCTGGGGCGTTGAGCGGATTGATTCCGTGGACTTGGGGGTCGATGCCGATGTGTTTGTTCCTGATATCCCTGATGCCGGATCGACACGCGACAAGCTCTCCATTCCGCGCGATGTTCGGCTTCTTCTTTATGTTGGGCGCCTCGCGCCGGAAAAAAACGTTCGCACTCTCATAGAGGCTTTTTCTCTGCTCCACCGCCGATCTCCATGGCAGCATCATCTGCTGTGTGTGGGAGATGGCACGCAGCGTGCGTCCATCACCGATTTGCAGAAGGAGACGGATTGTGTTCACTGGATGCCGTATTGCACAGATCCCCATGAACTGGCGTCCCTCTATCGGGCAGCCGATCTCTTCGTGCACCCTGGCGTGCAGGAGACATTTGGGCTCGTTGCCCTGGAGAGTCAGGCGAGCGGAACTCCCGTCGTCGGTATCAAGGGAAGCTACATGGATCGCATTATTTTCACCGACCAGAAGCCATGGGCGACGAGCAATTCTCCCGAGGCGCTCGCAGATGCGGTTGAGAGAAATTTTATGTCGGATCTTCGTGAGTCGGGTCTGCGAGCAAGCAAGGAAGCTCGCCAGCGCTACTCTTGGAATACCGTGTTCACGCGAATGATGTCGTTCTACTCGGACGTCGTATTGAGTTACGAACCCTAGGTGGCCTTCCTTGATCTTTTTTTCGGCGATGTCTAGATTGCCATCCGTGATCACACTCGCTTTCATCGGGACGCCAGCCAAGGGGAGCGCGCCATGCTTCTGAGTTCCGATCAGTTCGAGCGTCTTGTGGATGATCTGGACTACATTCTTCCACGCACCAAGTGTGATACCATACAGCTTACGAAGTCGCATATCCTCAGTCGTCTTGGAATGGACGGAGACATCCTTCTCGATCTCGTCGAAGGCATGCCCCCTAGTGAGGCCCGTTTTTTAAGCGTCCCGCTGGACACCCTTCGCTCCCTCATCTCGTCCCGCCATCGTGGGGTTAAGGGGGCGGCCAGCGACGAATCTCCTCAACTCGTCACAGTTGACGAAGGATAAACGTCTCTTCCACGCACCCCGAGGCGTTAAAAGCGATGCCCTCCGCTTCTAAAAGAGCGCGCTTATTTGCTGCAGCAGAGGGGTCATTTTTTCCAAAAAATCCTCCGATACTTCCATCGTTGCGCACGGCGCGATGGCAGGGAATGCGTGGCGAGTCGGGATTGCGGCGAAGGGCCTGACCGATCGACTGAGCGGAACCGCAGCTTATGGCATCGGCAATCGCTCCGTAGGTGGTCGTTTTTCCACGAGGCACATGCGTCAACGCCTCAAAAACACGATGCTGGAATGCGGTCGGGGCTTTTGTGGGTTGATTCGTGGGGCTCATAAGTTAGCTTCGCAATCGCTATGTTCTTTCAACCTCAAATCTGCACGTTGCGCCCTATTTTGCACATCGTAATACTGGTCGTCGGACTTGCCATGGCCTCGCTCGATTCTGCATCGGCGCAGTCTCCAGTGGCCCCAGTCGGTCCCTACACATTGCCTCCGCTCCCCTATGCCTATGAGGCCTTGGAGCCGCATATTGATGCCGAAACAATGCGAATTCACCATGACAAGCACCACCAAGCCTATGTCACAAATGCGAACAAGCTTCTCGCAGATCAACCAGAACTCGCCAAGCTAAGCCCCGAGGAACTCCTCAAAAAACTAGCAGAAATCCCGGAACCGCTCCGCACGGGGCTTCGCAACAATGTCGGTGGTCACGTTAATCACAGCGTGTTTTGGCTCATGATGTCGCCCAACGGGGGCGGTGAACCCGCTGGTGATCTGGCCAGCGCGATCAAGGCCACCTTTGGCTCTTTTTTGGAATTCAAAAAACAATTCACCGAGACTGCGACGAAGAAGTTCGGCAGCGGATGGGCCTGGCTCGTTGTGAAGGACGGTAAGCTAGTCATCGTTTCCAGCGCGAATCAGGATCCTCCCATGCTGGACGGTGGCTTTGTTGTCCTCGGCCTCGACGTCTGGGAACACGCCTACTATCTCAAATACCAGAACCGCCGCCCCGACTACATCAGCGCATGGTGGAATGTCCTTAACTGGCCCTATGTGGCCGAGCTCTACGCCAAATCCCAAGCCAACTAAGCCTCTTCAACGCGTGTCCGCCACCATCGCCCATTCTTTAGAGCAGTCTGCCGCATCTGTGATGCCAGATAGTCCGATGCGTCGCGTGATGGCGAAATTCCTGCGTGATCGGGTCGCTCTGGTGGCGCTGGCCATTATTGTCTTTTTCTTTGCCGTAGCGATTACTGCCGGTATTTGCTCGATCTTCGGGCTGCCTATGCCGTTGGATCCGAATGCCACGCGGCTCGAGGACAAGCTCCTGCCGCCGAGTGCCGCTCACTGGCTGGGCACGGATAATCTCGGTCGTGATGTCCTCTCTCGAATGGTGGCGGGGTCCACGATCTCGCTGACCGTAGGATTTGTCGCCATGGCGGTCTCGCTTGGTATTGGCATTATCGTCGGTGCCGTGAGCGGTTACTGTGGCGGATGGGTCGATAATGTGCTCATGCGCGTGGTCGATGCACTCCTTTGCTTTCCCTCGTTTTTTCTCATCCTCAGTGCCATTGCCATTCTTGGTCCGAATATCTGGATTATTATCGGAGTGATTGGTCTCGTGAGTTGGAGCGGCACGGCCCGCCTTGTTCGCGCGGAATTCCTCACCCTTCGTGAGACGGAATACGTTCGCGCGGCCCGGGCCATGGGCCAGAGTGCGACGGGCATCATTTTCCGCCACATCATGCCGAATGCCTTTGCTCCGATCTTCGTCACGGCAATCGTCAGCATTCCCGACGCCATTTTGGTGGAATCGGGTCTCAGTTTTCTCAGCTTCGGTGTTCCTCCCCCACAGGCCACATGGGGAAACATCATCGCCGACGGAAAAACCTACCTCCTCGATGCCTGGTGGCTCATCGTTTTCCCCGGACTCGCCATTTTTACTGCCTCCCTCGCGTTTTACATCGTCGGCGACGCCATTCGCCGAGCCTCAGAGACCCGTCCGCAATGAAATCTCCACTCCTCGAAGTTGAAAATCTCACCATCCGCTTCCGAACGGAAAATGGCGTGTTCGATGCCGTCAAAAACACCTCGTTTTCGATGGCGCACGGCGACTCGCTGGCTATCGTTGGCGAGAGTGGCAGCGGAAAGAGCGTCACCGCCCTATCTCTCGCCCGCCTTCTACCCACGCCCCCAGCAGAGTTCCCCAATGGCCGAATCCTTTTCGAAGGCGAGGATGTTTTGACCATGAGCGAGAAAAAGATCCGCGCCATTCGTGGCGGCGGCATCGCGTATGTTTTTCAGGAGCCCGCGACCTCGCTCAATCCCGTTTACACGATCCACAGTCAGATTGCCGAAGGCATCCGTCTTCATCGTCCCGATGTCCAAGATGTGAGCGCCGAAGTCGCGAAGTGGCTCGGCATTGTCGGCATCGTCGATCCCGAGAAGCGTATGCATGACTATCCTCACCAACTCAGCGGCGGCATGCAGCAGCGTGCGATGATCGCTATGGCCCTGAGTTGCCGACCCAAGCTTCTCGTCGCAGACGAACCCACCACCGCCCTCGACGTCACCATCCAAGCGCAAATCCTGGCCGAGCTTCGCCGCCTCCGCGCCGAGTTCGCCATGTCACTCATCCTCATCACGCACAATTTCGGCATTATCCGAGGCCTCTGCGACCGTGTGGCTGTGATGTTTCGTGGTGAGATCGTGGAAGCCGGCGACACCGAAACGATTCTGGCCCACCCCAGCCACCCCTACACGAAAGCGCTTATCGCTTGCGTCCCGCGCCTTGGCGCGAAACAAAAGCGCCTCCACACCATCGACTACAATTGGGATACCAAATCATGATCATCGAACGCGTCAAATACATCATCTGGGCAAAAGACACCCCCCGCGCCATTGCCTTTTATCGCGATACATTGGGGGGACGTGTCATCCGCCAAACCGAGCACATCGCCGAGATCGACATCTGCGGCAGCATTATCGGCATCCACAGCGGAGGCGAGGACGAGACCACTTGGACCGGCCTGAGCTTTCAGGTTCCCGACGTGATCGCTGGAGCCGCCGAGATCGTCGCCGCCGGCGGCACGCTCCGCAACGACCCTCAACCCGAAAATGGCGAACCGCCCCACCTCGCCATGTGCTCCGATCCCGAAGGCAACCAAATCATGCTTACCCGCAAGCGAGGGTAAGAGACAGTCGGGGGTAGCGATTTTCAAAAAATCCACGCTTGCGAATCGACCCGGATCGATCAAATTAAAATCTGTTTTCATGCGGGTGTAGTTCAATGGTAGAACGGCAGCTTCCCAAGCTGCATACGAGGGTTCGATTCCCTTCACCCGCTCACTTCCCTTCCAAGCCGCTTCAGTAAAGGTTATGCGGGTTTCTGAGTGAAACTAGACTAGTAACAAAAGCGGCTCAAACTGCTAACAAATGGCCAGCGAGTCATTCCGTTTTCCCAATGTTTGAAAATGCCTTTTCATTCATATCCAGATAGCTGATTCATTAAATTTATGCCTCGTGTTGACATAGCGTACCCATCCCCATTCAACTTCATTGCCCTGTCTTTTAATCTGTTTTCGAGATTCGTTCCTTTAAGCAGAACAACAAGATGAGATTTCCTGTCAGCAATATTGAAAATTATCAGTACTACATTGCGCAGACTCTTTGTTGGCTGGATGGCTCGGTTACACACGCTAGCAGCGACGAGCAGAGGCAATGCCGGCAATGCCGCACAAAGCTAAGCTATACGCAAATAAGCCTCGAATTGAAAATTCTTGAAAGCTTTTGCAATGGGCATAGCGCCTCTAAAGCAGCCATTTTGACGGGGTGTGCGAAAAATACGGCTCTGAGTCATTACCGAAAGTTTTCAAAACATATGGAGTTGGGAATTGCCTCCCGATTGCTTGATGGAAGTATTGCAACAAATCCCCAGTCGATTGACGAAGTGCGGTCACTGGAGAAGGCCCTAAGAGTCGGTAGCTTGAGAAAGAGAGCCAAAGCGTGCTTTCATCTTTTCATACAAAGCCTCCTTTTGAATGAGAGGATGGAAATGATATTTCAAGCATGTATTGCTCCAGAACTCAGAGCTTATATCCAATTGATCGTGTCTCGCTTGGAGGTAAAAACGCCTGCGAGAAAACAGACGCGCTTGGCTGCCAAGGCCGTTCCTTTTGAACCATTCAAAAAAACTCCCCCCCCACAACCCACCTTGTGGGAAAGATTGCGTCAGCATGTGGTTGACTCTTTCGATACGACAGAACCCCCGTCTCAAGCCTGTATGCAACAGGGTGAAGAGTGGGTGCAAGTCTGGTTGGCCTGTCAAAGCCTTATCAAAAGCCAATAAGTAGCCCTGCTTTTTGATCCGTTTTTAAATAGCGCGGCTATTTATGAACAGATCATGAAAAAAGCACAAAGCACCTTGAAATCGGTACGCGGATACATGCAGAAAGATGTGCTTAAAATGACATCAACAATCCGTTGTGTTTTGGGGGATCTAAACTAAAGAAAAAACTCATCTCAGCATTATTATGGAAATAATCATCAACACATTATGTTCAGTTGTAATAGCAATTCAGACAATCATTGAAACCTCCGTTCGGCTTTTAATAGACATTGAACTCATGCAACCGATGGCGCTCATATGCAGACTTAACCTTCATGTGTTAAATAACTAACAATTTCTCACACCGCTCGCTCATTCTATGAACTATCTTGTCTCGATATTCGGTTTTTTTCGCAAAAGCCACAACGTCTCGCAACGCGAGCAGATGAAGGATTTAGAATTTTATCCTGCGGGAATGCGTCACCTTTTTTTGAAAGGCGAAAATTGCGACCAACTTATGGGAGCCACTGGGCCATTTGGCCAATCAATGACCAATCCCATTCCCGTAAATGGGTGGATGGGAACATTGAAGTATTTCTGGAGACTTCAAACCCCATTCAATAAGGGCCTATATTTTCACAGGATTGGCAAAGCGAGGAGTCAAGTTTGCCAGACCATTGATGTCTATGAGACCGTGAGCGCAGACAGAAAAATATGGGATATTTTGTATTTCGATATGTTCCACCCACGGAGATCGAATCTTGCACCAGAAGGATATCGGGTGCGCCCCTACGACAAAGTCATCGACAGCGTGCAATTTGCTTTTGGAACGAATACCCGACTCGCCAACTTTCCTCACGATCTTCCAGAAGTACTCGATAAAAACCCAGACATGAGCAGATTTGCAAAAGTGTGCTCAAAAAACATTTCGATGAATGACTTCTCTAAGCCTGAGTATCATACCGAAAAGCTTGCGCTTCTTCAGGGTGATGCGCAATTTGTGGAAAAATTATCTAAACCCAGATTGAGCGTACAAGAGACAATAGAAAAAACGATAAGGCATCACCAGAAAGATCTTAAACGGCGTGAAGATCAGCTGGCTCTTGTGATCAAGAAAAGCAAGATGTCAACCCGATGATACGTCTTCTATGATAAAAAAGAGATGACATCAAAACTGGCGGCGAAGAGTGTTTGGAATGCCCTGAGGGAGCGGCGAAAGAGGGGATGATGAGTGCTGGAAAAGATAAAATATGTCAATATGTGATGGAGTCGCTTACATGTCGGCTTACACATTTCCGATTTTCGATATGGTTTCGTGCCCCCCGAAAAACATTGAGTTTTAATTCAGATCGGGATTATTGTTCTTTCATGAGGAAGATACAATGTTTTTTTGTCATTATAACGATCGCTTTAACTGCGCATGCCGAAGCAAGAATCGCATATTATAAGGGTGCTGGCTCAGTAAAAGTAATTGGTGCAGGCTATGAGACAACCACCAAACCCAGTGGAATTATGGTTGTAGATTTAGAAACCCTAGAGGGAACTTCAATATCCGCCTTCACGCTGAAAGTTGGCAAGATAACCTCGAAAGTGTTTAGCGTTTATGATATGGATAATTTCGAGATCAATGAGGTGCTTGGTAAGAATGGCTCGTCATACGCTATTGTCTCCAAAGCAGAACAACCAAGTAGCACGCTTAAGGGCTTTCTTA
The DNA here is from genome assembly GCA_044377415.1 of Terrimicrobiaceae bacterium. Classification (GTDB taxonomy): domain Bacteria; phylum Verrucomicrobiota; class Verrucomicrobiia; order Chthoniobacterales; family Terrimicrobiaceae; genus UBA967. The sequence continues at coordinate 50,936 of JBILZC010000008.1, forward strand.
TGGAACAGAATGTTTTAACTGGGATCAATAGTTACCAAAAAATTAGCGACTCTTACGGGTTTGAGTTATTGCCATTAATCCTTCTGGGATCCGCTTCTAATATCCTTTCAATGAATGGTTACTCTTTTTTTGGGAGTGGCACCACAAAGCTTACTTTAGATCTATCACAGTCGCGCAAATACAACGCGCAAGGTTCAAGTGTTAGCGAAATTATCGCTATTCTTCGAAACCAATTTATAGGCAATGGCTATACGGAAAATGTCATCGAGAAATTGCCATAAAGTTAAAACGTAGCTTGTGAATGCGAGCTAATTTTGACGCCAGCGCCTTGAGGGAGGAAAAAGAGTCAGTCCCACACAATGACATATTTTAAAATTTCAGCGGGACTTTTTCCATGGCAAGACAATTGAAGTTGGAATACGCGGGGGCGATTTGACATGTGATGAGCCGAGGGGATCGTGAGGATGTGATATTTTTGGATGACTAGGAGCGGGGGCGTTTTTTTAAGACGCCTGGGGAGCCACCCTGAAATCACGTAATCGGTATCTGCCCAAAACGCCTTTTAAGGCGTAGCTTTTGATCCATAAAGCCCTGGAGTATAACTCCTATAATTCAAAATGAGTTATATATTGAGATCATTTAACTCATGGCGAGATTAAAGCTTGGGAATTGGGAGCAGGGCGATTGTCCCGATTTTTGATTTGATGCGAAGAGGTTAGCGGCGTTGAAGGAGAGGTTTCTGCAGGAATGGGGTGTTTATTCGGGTTCGGTCAAACATCTGGAGAAGGACGGAAGAAAAAAAGGGGCAGTCCTACACAATGGCATATTTTAAAATTTCGGGGGGAAACGAGGAGGAAGGGCTAATGGAAAAGCGGCTCGACTTGAAATCATGTTAAAAAAAACGCTCATTTTTTAACGCGGTGAGTTCCTGTCCGCATACCAAAAGACCTTGATTAACTCAGAAAAATGTGCATATATTTCCGAGATAATTGCCGACTTGTTTGGCCACGCGCCCAATGGTCAGCTGCAATCCGCACAGTAAAAAACCAGCCAATGCGTTAAAAAAATGAGGTTGTTTTTTAACAACATTCCTGCTGGAAAGACGCAAAACCCCATGAGCAATTTCCATTTCCTCGTCGCCGAGCGGCACTTGTTATAAATATTCTATTGAATTTATAACAAAATGAAGGAGCCTTCCTCCATGTCAATCGAGCATAAAGTATTGAAGCGCATCAAGGGATTTGCGCCTGATGCTGTATTCACGCGCTCCGACTTTGTGGACTTGGGGTCCACTCACGCGATCGGGATGGTTTTCCAAAGGTTGCTCAAGCGGGGGCGGTTGCGCCGCGTGGCACGGGGGCTCTACGATGTGCCTCGTCAGCACCCGGCATTTGGCGAACTCTCCCCACGACCGAATGCCATCGCGCAGGCATTGGCGCGCCGCGATGGGGTGCGACTGCAGGCCACCGAGGCTCAGGCTGCCAATGAACTCAACTTGAGCGAGCAAGTGCCGGCGAGGCTCGTGTATGATACGGACGGGCGACCGCGCTCGGTTCGCGTTGGAGGGGTAAGCCTCGAATTCCGGGGACGCTCGAAGCGTAAGATGGCCGCCGCCGGGCAGGGCAATGGCTTGGTGATGGCCGCGCTGCGGGCGTTGGGACCCGACCACATCGAAGCCCGCCATATCGAGCATCTGCGCGAGCTTTTGCCAACCGACGAGCGGAGCCGGTTGATCAAGGTTCTGCGCTACGCGCCGGCATGGATGCACCCTCATCTGCGGCAGATAGCCGCCGACCAACCATGAACCGCATTGCCACGCTACCTGCCGATGAACGCGGAACCTATTTCGAGGAGGGGGCTTGGCGGCTTCGCATTTCCGCGCCGATTGTGGAGAAGGATTTTTGGGTGTGCTGGCTCTTGGGCCTGATTTTTTCGACGCCGCAGCTTGGCGGAAATGCTGTGTTCAAGGGTGGCACTTCGCTCTCAAAGGTATTTGGGGTGATTAATCGATTTTCGGAGGATGTGGATCTCGGCCTGAGCCCGGAATCGCTCGGCTACCCTGAAAGCGAAATCGACGAGGCGCCAACCAAGACCGCCCGTGCGAAGCGCGCTGGGGCACTGCTCGCCGCCTGTGCCCACAAAGTCGAAACGGAGTTTCTGCCCGAGTTGGAAAAACTCATCTTCGGGCAACTCGGCGGGAAAACCGGCGGACGCCCTTGGCTGCGCTATGAGCTCGAGGAGGCGTCGCATTCGCCGGTGATCCATTTCGATTACCCGACCACGCTCCCGAATCCGCTTCCCTACATTCGAACGGCCGTGAAAATCGAGTTCGGCTCGCTCACCGACCAGCGACCCACGGGCACGCACCGAATCGCTCCGCTGGTGGCGGAGTCAGTTCCGGAAGCGTTCGTGGACTTTCAGGCAGAGGTTGTAGCGTTGGAAGTCGAGCGGACATTCTGGGAGAAGGCGACAATCCTCCACGCGGAATTCCACCGCCCTGCCGACAAGGCCCAGCCACCACGCTACGCACGGCACTTCTCGGACTTCGTTGCGCTCTGGCGGCATCCATCGGGACGGACTGCGGCGGAGCGGCTGGATTTGCTGGAGCGCGTGCGTTTACACAAGAGTCGCTATTTTGCCTCAAGCTGGGCCCACTACGAATCGGCCGTTCCGGGAACGCTGAGATTGCACCCGCCAGAATTTCGCATGGCCAAACTGCGGCGCGATTACCTCGCGATGCGCCCGATGTTCATCGCCGAGCCGATCTCCTTTGATGAGATGATGTCCGTGCTTGCTGAAGCGGAGGAGACATTAAACCGATGAACAGGAAAAAGGGAGTATTTCGCCGAAACTGTGCTAGGAGCGCAGGCGGAATCCCAGCGATGGTTGGAGTTTTTCATCGAAAAGACGAGGTTGATCTATCGCTTGCGCGGAAAATGGAACGAGCGACAAGAAAAGGTCATCCTGCGCATGACGCGAGAAGGGCCGGGGGGATTCAATGGAGGCTTGAGCGCCGAGAATTATCTCGCGATCACAGGAACATCGCGTGCCACGGCCACGAGGGATTTGCAGGGCCTCGTTGAAATGGGGGCACTCGTTACCGGTTGGCTATTTAAGGGGGAGCTTGGAGCAGGGGCGACACCGAACCATCACGCGCAAAATCTGAGTCGCAAAATTAAGTGATGAGGACAAATGCGGAAAGTTGTGTTTGAATCATTACCAAGCAAGATGAAGAGCGTTGTGCCGATCCTGATTTTATTTTTTCTAAGCTATTCAATGGCTGCGCTAGGGCCCATGCGACTGACTGCGGAATCGTCTGTCGCTATTGCAATAAAAGGAAACAAGGAACTCGTTGCCGCTCGCTTTCTGGTTCAAGAGGCGGAGGCGCGTGCGCGGGGAGCAGGTAGGCTGCCAAATCCCGAGTTGGAGACCGAGGTCGCGGGTGGACGGGATTTTGAGGGGCGTGTGATGGCAGGAGTCCTGCAAAGATTCCCCCTCACTGGTCGCCTTCGTTTGGAACGGGAGTTGTCGGATTGGGATGTGCGAATCGCTGGGCTGGAAGTCGGTGAAAAGGAATGGCAACTGGCAGTGGCAACCCGAAAGGCGTTCTATGAATTTGTGGCTGCGCGAGAGGCCGTCGACGTCTCTGGTCGCCAAGCGGATTTGGCAGCGGCTTTCACGAAATCGCTCGCGGAGGGCGTCGATGCGGGCTTTCGCTCGAAGCTCGATTTGCAGCAGGCGAAACTCTCGGAATCGACTCTCCATGCGAAAGTGGAGGCGCTTCGCGTGCTTGAAGTGGAGGCATCCGCGCGATTGGGGGAATGCCTAGGACTCGCCGCTGATGCGGCATTTGAAGTCAATGAGAGCCTGGCTCTCCCGAGTTCCATCCCCGAGGCAAGGACTCTAGGGAAAAGGGCGGATTTGGAGTTGGCGGAACTTCTTCTTCGCTCTGGCGAAACCAGCGTCTCGCTTTCCCATGCCTCGCGCTGGGAGGATGTGGGGGTGGGGCTTTTCGTCGAAGGGGAAAGATTTCGCGATGAGCCGACGGGCATTGAGCCTGAAGCCTTCGCGGGGGTGAAATTTCAAATCCCGCTACCGCTTTGGCAAAACGGCTCTGGCAAGGTGGCGGAAAAAATCGCGTCGCGCGATCGATTGAATGCCCGATGCGAATCCCTGCGGTTTCATGTGCAGAACCAAGTGCTTCTCAAGCATCGCATCTTGGCCCTACGATTTCGTTCGGCGGCCCAATACGGGGAGAATGTTCTTTCCGCTGCGAGGGAGCACATCCGCGAAAGCGAGGCGGCCTACGCTCGCGGTGAACTTGATATCCAAGCCGTTTTTCGGGCTCGCGAGCGTCTCGGAGAAATTGAGTTCGCTGACATTGAGGCCCGCAAATCCTATTTCCTCGCCTACGCCGACTGGATGGGCGCCCTAGGTGGATCCAATCTATGAAGCCGTTTTATCGCATTTTATTCCTCACAATCTT
>JBILZC010000114.1:0-6414 GCA_044377415.1 Terrimicrobiaceae bacterium
ACAGTGACCTCATCAAGGGTGATTGGTATGAGGCGCGGCAGAAGTACCACACGGGGGCCGTGTATTTGAATGGCCACTGGCTGCGTCAGGCTGCGCGCAAATCCGTGGTGCTTGGTGCGGACACGGCGGATCAAGGCCCAGAGGAGTTGATGAATGTTCTCTCCCTCCAAGTGCAAGGCCAGAAGCCCGTGATGGCCGTGAAGCGCTCGAAGCAGGGAAGCGATGCCGCTGTCGTCGAAGTGCCGGGTGGCAAGCCTTGCCTTGGGCGCTTGAAGGATGGCGACTGGCTGGAGTTCGACGCAGTGGATTTCGGCGGGAAGGGCGGTAAGCTGATCTTGAACGCGGGCTCCCCGAACAATGGAGGCATTGTGGAAATCCGCGAGGGGTCTGTGGACGGGCGATTGTTGGGCACATTCCAGGTTGCGATCACGGCGGAGTGGACCCATTTCCAAGGCTTCAGGGCACCGCTCAGCACGCCGCTCTCGGGACCGCAGAAAATCTTTTTGGTCTTCAAGGCCTACCCGCAAAAGCCCGTGAAGAAGGGCGCGCCGGGTTTTTGGTTCGCCGAGGTGGATGACAAAAACACAACCATCGTGGCCCAGTTCAAGGGCGTGGATCCGAACAAGGAGCAGGTCGAAATCAATGTGCGGCAGGCGGTGTTCTACCCGCGCCAGACCGGGCGGAATCACATCACCGTGCGCGGCTTCACGCTCGAGCAGGCTGCCACGCCGTGGTCACCGCCGACCGCCGAGCAGATCGGCCTCATTGGCACAAACTGGTCCAAGGGTTGGATCATCGAAAACAACACGATCCAATACTCCACTTGCACCGGCATCACGCTCGGGAAGCACGGCGACGAGTTCGACAACACCAAGGACTATCGCCGCGCCATTCCCATCGCTGTGGAGAAATTCGGTTGGAACCGCGAGAATATCGGCCACCACCTGATCCGCAACAACCACATCCAGCATTGCGGGCAGGCGGGCATCGTCGGAAGCCTGGGGGGCGCGTTCTCGGAGATTCGCGGCAATGAAATCCACGAGATTCGGCAAAACCATGAATACGGTGGGTGTGAAACAGCTGGCATCAAGCTGCACGGCGCCGTGGACACCCTGATCGCCGATAACCACATTTACCGCTGCGAGCACTGGGGTGGCATCTGGATCGACTGGATGGGCCAAGGTGTGCGCGTCACCGGAAACCTCCTTCACGACAACAGCCAGGACCTCATGTTCGAGGTCAACCTTGGGCCGCATGTGGTGGACAACAACCTGATGCTTTCGAAAACGGGCGTCACCGAGGCCAGTTCCGGCGGGGCTTATGTGAACAACCTCTGGACCGACGCCATCACGATCTGGTCTGAAATCGCTCACCGCACTACGCCGTTCTTCAAGCCGCACAGCCTCGACATTATCGATAACGCGACTCCGGATCAGAATGACGACCATTTCTACAACAACCTTTTCGTCGGTCCTAAAGGGCTCTCGGCCTACGACGAATTCAAATTGAAAATCAAGGCGGTCGGGAACGTTTACGTCAAAGGCGCACGGCCCTCTGCGGGCGACACCGACCCTGTGGAGGCCAAGGAATTCAACCCCGATATCAAACTCACGAACCAAGACGGCCAGTGGTGGCTGGATATGAAGGTCGATCCGACCTGGATGGCCGGGCCCAATCGCCCGGTGGTGAAGTCCGCCCTGCTGGGCAAATCCTCCGTCTCTGGCGCCCCCTTCGCGAACCGCGATGGCTCGCCTCTAGTAATCGAAACCGATTACTTCGGCAACAAACGCTCTGGCGACAACCCCGCACCGGGGCCTCTCGTCTGGGACGGACAACCCACCATCCGGGCCAAAGTCTGGCCTAAAAATTAACTTGGCTAATTTGAGTTCAACCCAAATAACAAACGCTGCTCCCTTTCTATGAAAAAAGACACCACCAACACAGGATTCGTATTCCTCATCAGTATCGTCGCCACGATTGGCGGCTTCTTGTTCGGCTTCGACAGCGGGGTCATTAATGGCACGGTCGACGGCCTCAAGAAGGCTTTCAATTCAGACAGTGTCACCACGGGGTTCAATGTCGCCTCGATGCTCTTGGGTTGCGGCGTCGGTGCATTCTTCGCAGGAACCTTGGCTGATAAAATTGGACGCCGTGCGATCCTTATCATCGCGGCCGTTTTCTTCATCGTGAGTGCCTGGGGTTCAGGGATCGCGACCGGCTCATTCGAATTCATCATCTACCGAGTGATCGGTGGTTTCGCTGTTGGTGCCGCCAGCGTGATTACCCCAGCTTACATTAGCGAGATAGCTCCCGCTAAGTATCGGGGTATGTTGTCCTCGATTCAGCAGATCGCCATTATTTCTGGGCTCTTCTGCGCCTTCGTCAGTAACTACTTCATCGCGGGGAGCGCAGGCGCATCCACGGAAATGTTCGCCTGGGGGTACGAAGCCTGGCGTTGGATGTTCTGGATCGAGTTGGCTCCAGCGTTTCTTTTTCTGTTCGCTCTTTTTGTCATTCCGGAGAGTCCCTGCTATCTTGTAGCCAGCGGAAAAAACGATCGGGCCCTTGGTGTGCTGACACGTCTTATGGGAGATGGAGCCCGCGAAAAACTCGGTGAGATCCAAGCCTCGCTGGCTGGCGATAACCATCGTCCCCGACTCAGCGACATCTTCGATCCGAAGCTCGGCATCCGCCCGATCGTGTGGGTCGGCGTGTGGCTCGCCGCTCTGCAACAACTCGTGGGTATCAATGTTGTTTTCTACTACGGCGCAGTGCTGTGGCAGGCGGCAGGGTTCACTGAGGCGCACTCCCTTCTCATCAATGTGGTGAGCGGAGGCCTCAGCATCGCCGCCTGTCTGGTGGCGACCTTTCTGGTGGACCGTATCGGCCGCAAGCCGCTCCTGTGGGTCGGATCGCTCGGCATGGCAGTCACTCTTGGAACGATGGCGGTGGTGTTCTCCTTGGGCGCTCTGGGCGCAAATGGCAATCTCCAACTCGGTGACAACGAGGGTCTCGTCGCCCTCGTCGCGGCAAACCTGTATGTGATTTTCTTCAACGCCTCTTGGGGGCCAGTGATGTGGATCATGCTCGGTGAAATGTTCCCAAACCAAATCCGCGGCTCGGGCCTTGCTGTCAGCGGTCTCTCCCAGTGGGTCACCAATTTCGGTATCACAATGATGTTTCCGATCATGCTCACCAGCATTGGCCTCGGTGGAGCCTATGGCATCTATGCCTTCTTTGCCTTCATCTCCGCGTTTTTCGTCCTCAAATACACCCGCGAAACCAAGGGCCTCGAGCTCGAGGACATGCAGGGGTGATGTCAGGCCGATCCATTATAATCCCATGAAAAAAACAAATTCCGTACTTGTTGCTGCTGCATTTGGCGCAATTTCCTTCCTGAATTCGGCTACGGCAGCCAACGCAAACACGCCCGACTCCGCCAAACCAAACATCCTCTTCATCCTCACCGACGACCAAGGCTACGGCGACTGGAGCATCACCGGCCACCCGTTGCTGAAGACGCCGAATGTGGATCGCCTCGCAAAGCAAAGCGTGCGGTTGGAGAATTTCTATGTGAGTCCGTCCTGCTCGCCCACACGCGCGGCTTTGCTGACCGGCATGCATGAGTTCCGAAACGGAGTAACCCATACGCAAGTGCCACGCGAGGAACTCTGGAAAGGGGCAATCACTCTGCCCAATTTGCTCTCCACCGCCGGATACCGCAACGGATGGATCGGCAAATGGCATCTCAGTAACAACAAGGGTTACGCTCCTGAAGATCGTGGATTCGATTGGTGTTCGACCAACGTAGGTGGACCACGGGAGCACTTCGATCCCGTGATGGTGCGTAATGGAAAAAAGGCGAAGGTTTCTGGCTTCCGCGAGGATATTTACTTCAACGATGCGATGGATTTCATCGGGCAAACCACGGACAAACCTTGGTTCCTTGGCCTCTCAACCTACTCGCCGCACGATCCGCTCGCGGCTCCCGAGGAATTTGTGAAGCCGTTTCGCGGCAAAGTCACCGAGGAGGAAGCCAAGTATCTCGGGATGGTCGCTAATCTTGACTACAATATCGGCCGCCTCATGGCTTTCTTGAAAGAGAAGAACCTTGATAAAAGCACGATCGTGATTCTCATGTCGGATAATGGTCAGACCTGGGGGCTGGATACCTACAATGCCAATATGCGCGGATGCAAAGCCACGGCATGGGAGGGCGGGTCCCGCACCTTTTCCTACTGGCGCTGGAGCGGTCAATGGCCTGCGCACCAAGTCAACAACCTCACTGCCCATCTGGATTTCCTTCCGACGCTGTGCGCTGTTGCCGGCGTGAAAATCCCCGCCCGCCTCCAACCCAAACTCGAAGGCTTCAATCTCCTTCCTGTCCTCGAATCCAAAGCCCCGATCGCCTGGCATGACGACCGCATACTTTATCACCATGTGTCCCGCTGGCCCGGTGGCATGGCGGCCGACCATAAGTATGCCATGGCCGGTGTGCGCCAGGGGAACTACCTGCTCGTAAGCAGTCGTCCCTGTGACAACCCGAAATGCAATCTGGAAACCCACGGAGACCAATGTGAAACTCTCCGGAATGTGGAGAAGGGGAGCAAGTCCGCGCAATACACCAAAGAAAATGCTCAACTCCATTGGGGCGTGACCCCTCGAGGCCATTGGGCCCTCTTCGATGTGAAAAAAGACCCCGGTTGCCAAAACGACTTGGCCGCTGCCGAGAGCAAGCGTGCCAAAACCATGGCGACAGCCTACGACACTTGGTGGGACGAAATTTATCCACTGATGGTCGAGCGTGGCGGAGATCGCGAGATCGTCTGGAGTAAGTATTTCACCAATCCGAAAAAAACCGATAAAGCCAAACAATAATCATCAACATCCAACCCCGACAGTAAAACAAACCACCAACAAAAACCTATGAGCACTGAATACTTTCCCGGCATCCCGAAGATCACTTTCGAAGGCCCGAAATCGAAAAACCCCTTTGCCTTTAAACAGTATAACCCAAATGAACTCGTTGAGGGCAAGTCGATGCGCGAGCATTTGCGCTTCGCTGCCGCCTACTGGCATGTGATGCGCAACCCGCTCTCCGATCCCTTCGGTGGCGGCACGGCCCTCATGCCGTGGGATGATGGATCAAACTCCGTCGCCAATGCCCAGAAGCGCGTGCGTGTGTTTTTTGAATTTCTCGAAAAAATCGACATCGACTACTACTGCTTCCATGACCGCGATGTGGCTCCCGAACTCGACACTCTCGCTGAGTCGAACGCCGCGCTGGACGCCGTGGCTGGAACCCTCGCCGAGGAGCAACAGCGCACCGGCAAGAAGCTCCTCTGGGGCACCGCTTGCCTCTTCATTCATCCGCGCTACGCCCAAGGCGGCGCAACCTCGCCAAGCCTGCCCGTTTATTCTTACGCCGCCGCGCAGGTCAAAAAGGCCATCTCGGTGACCAAGGAACTCGGCGGTGGCGGCTATGTCTTCTGGGGTGGACGCGAAGGTTATTCCTCGCTTTGGAACACGAATATGAAGCATGAACTCGACCAGCTCGCCGCCTTCTTCCACATGGCCGTGGCTTGGAAAAAAGAGATCGGCTTCGACGGTCCGTTCTGGATCGAGCCGAAGCCTCGCGAACCCTCCACTCACCAGTATGACTCGGACTCCGCCGCGTGCCTGAACTTCCTACGCGAATACGGACTTCTCGACGAGTTCGAGCTTAACATCGAAACCAACCACGCGACTCTCGCCGGTCACACGATGCGCCATGAACTCACCGTGGCCGCGAATGCCGGTAAGCTCGGCACGGTGGATGCCAATCGTGGCGATGAACTCATCGGCTGGGATACCGACCAGTTCCCGACCGATATCCGCCTCGCCACTGAGGTCATGCTCGTCATTCTCGGAATGGGCGGACTCACCAAGGGCGGACTGAACTTCGACGCCAAACGTCGCCGCGAATCACACGAACCAGTCGATCTCTTCCATGCTCACATTGGCGGCATGGATGCCTTTGCACGAGGACTCAAGATCGCCGCTGCGATCCGTGAGGACGGCCGCATCGAGGAATTCGTTAAGACCCGCTATTCAACTTGGGATTCTGACCTCGGCAAAAAGGTTCTTGCAGGTAAGGCATCGTTCGCTGAATTGGAAAAAATCGCCCTCTCCCAACCGGCGCCCACCCTCTCCAGCGGCGGCCAGGAATACCTCGAAAACATCGTCAACGAACTCCAGTGATCACGCTCGGCATCGACTGCGGTACGCAGAGCCTGAAAACCGTCGCTCTCGACGGCGACTCGGGGAAAATCGTGGCCTCCGCCAGCAAGTCCTACGATCTCATCGAGGGCTTGCCTGCTGGTCACGCGGAGCAAGATCCAGCCATCTGGTGGGACGCGCTCTGCGAGACCGTCA
>JBILZC010000115.1:0-6364 GCA_044377415.1 Terrimicrobiaceae bacterium
TGAAATAACATTACAGCTTGAAGCCATTCTCAAAGCAGAAAGGCGCGAGAACCTTCTTGAAAACTTCTTCAGGGAAGGTGTGGACGATGCTGTTCTGGGATATCTCACCGACAAGGATCTGATTGAGCTCGGGATCGCCCGCATCGGCGATCGACGACGATTGCTCGCCGCATTTGCGCAAGTCAGTTCCGATATGGGCCAGGCCATAGCCTCGCCCATGCCCAAAGCGCGAGCCAACGAGCCTCACGTGAACTCCGTGGGTCTTTCGTTTGTTCCGATCCCTCGCTTCAAAACTCTCGTCGGCACGCATCCCGTGCGCGTGCAGGATTACCAACTCTACTGCACCGCGAAGAACATCACTTTCCCTGATCAGAAAAATCCCACCGATTTGACACACCCGGTTATCAATGTCTCATGGCACGAGGGGATCGACTATTGCCTCTGGCTCACCGCCAAAGAACGCGACGAAGGGGTCATGCCGAAAGACCAATTTTATCGGTTCCTTAGCGACCTCGAGTGGAGCGCTGCCATTGGCCTGCCCAACGAAGGCGAAGACACGCCCGCCGAGCGAAGCAAGCAAAAACCCGGCTACCCTTGGGGGCCCGGCTACCCGCCTCGCAAAGATTTTGGTAACTACCACCAGTCGCTCAAAAAAGATGATTTCGAATTCACCTCCCCCATTGATGCCTTTCAGCCAAACGACCTCGGGATCTACGATCTCAGCGGCAACGTCTGGGAATGGGTGATGGACAACTACAACTCCTCGCGCACCTACCACACCTTGCGCGGCGGCGCTTGGGATTTCTGCGGCTCGGGGCTTATGTCCTCAGCCCGCAACGCGAACGACCCCAATGGGCGCGGTACATCCATCGGATTCCGCATCGCCTGGGCCGCGCAGGATGGCCACCAATCCAAAAAATAAAACAACTCACCCCCAGCTCAACGGATCGCAAAACCTCGTGGTCTCAGCATCGGAAAAAAGGATTATTTTTAGTTGAAGACGGGAACGCTTTCATACATTATTTACCAAGCCAGATCATCCACTAACGCGGGGTCTCACAGGGACTCGTCGTCACCGGAACACTATGCACTCCCCCATTTTTGGTCCTATTCAAACGTCAAAATCATCTCATGCAAACCGGTCCCGAAAATCGACATGGACATGCCCGCCGTCGAAGCCGTCGAGGTAGTGAAATGAGATCGCTTTAAAAAGTATCCCTTATGGAAAACAACTTTGTGATTAAGTTTATTGATAAGCTCCGCAACTCGCGGGATTTTACGATTTCGTTTCTCATCCACGTGATTTTTGTGGCGATTTTCGGAACCACAGTCCTCTTCAAAGCCGTCCAGGAACCACCGGACTTCGAAGGCGGAAGCGAAGGATTCGTGGGCAGCACCGAGGAAGCCACTCCTCCACCGCAGCAGACCCAGCAGGAGATGCCTCAAACACAGGATGTCACCGTCACCCCCACACCGGTGAACAACGCAGCCGTCAACGCCATCACCACCACGGCGACCTCGCCGGCGAGTTTCAGTATGGCGCAGATGGTCATGGCCCCCGTTCCCACAGCCGCTCCGGCGGCCTCGACGATGTCCGCACCGAAGCCCTCTGCGCCCGTCGGTGGAGTGAAGGGGACCGGCATGACGGCAGCCGCCGCAGCAGGCATCAAGGGATTCACTGGAGGCTGGGGCAAGGGCTCGGGAAGCGGCACCGGCACACGATCCAGAGAGTTTGAGTTTACCGCCTACATCGGCCAATACGACGGCGGCGATTGGTCCTCCACCATCAGTACAGTGAAGCGGAAGACCCCCGGCCAAGGCGTGGAGCCCGACAATATCGACAACGGCAGTTTGCCGAACTTGCTTGCTTACATATCCGAATTCTCCGGAGGAAAAATTAAGACGAACTACAAAAACGTAAAGACGATCAAACTCTCCTCACCCGACTTCTTCTCCCTTAAGCCGCCGTTCATTTTCATGACGGGAAGTCGAGACTTCGTTCTCACCGAACCCGAGGTCGAAAACCTCCGCAAATACGTGAGCTTGGGCGGAGCGATCTGGGGCGACAGCACGCGACCAGGGCGGAATTCCCGCTTCGACATCGCCTTCCGCCGCGAGATGAAACGCGTTCTACCGGATAAGGACAAGGAGTGGGAGGAATTACCTCTCACCCATCCCGTCTTCACTGGCCACGCCTACTACCCTGAGGTGAAAGATGTGCCAGCAGGCATCAATTTCTACAAGGAGCCTGTCTATTGTCTCAAAATCTACGGCGAGATCGCCGTCATCTACACCGCCAATGATTACGGAGACATGTGGCAATTTGCCCTCGATACCGACCGCAAGAAACTTTATGAAGTGTGTTTAATTCCTACACAACAGCCTGGGCGCGGAAATCCCTATCTCGCTCAGAATGGGATACTCAGGGGTCAAAGAGACCGTTTGATTTTCAATGTCGAACCCCCTGCGCTGGATCTCAGCTTTAAGTTTGGCGTTAATATGATTATCCATTTACTGACCCGCTGGGAATCTAAGACCAAATCCGCCACATCCCTCTGATGAATACACTACTCTTTCCTAAACCAGGCTCCGCTTGCGCCTTTTGTGTTGTCCTGTGTTTTGTGCTCACCCATTCGATTCTTTGTGGGAGCCCATTCCCGAACGGCGGATTTGAGGAGTCCACGCCCTCTCGCGATCTCGGAGCGGGAGTAGACAGCACGGGCTTCGCTTCATGTGAGACAACCGAAGGTGCCGTACCCTCTGCTATGGGCGGCATTGCTGGCGCGAATCTCGGCTTCTCGGTGAACGTTGCGGATTTAAATGACGATGGTCTTGCCGATATAGCCGCGATCGACGGCCTTGGTTTAATGCGCATTTTTTTCAATAGTGGAACCAAGCAGGCACATAAATTCACGCATGCTGAAACCACAAGCCACAACCTCTTTCCTTTACCTCGACCCTCTATTTGGGTCTACGAAGGAGAACCAGAGCACAATGCCTACATGAACACGCGGTACTTGGGATCGGGACAGCGCATGGCGCTTTACAATGATGGCAGTAAACTCAACATGCTGGTCGCTACGCTCCAAGGCAACTTGTTCAGCATTCCCAACAGCGGATCGAATACGAAACCGGACTTTAAAACTCCCAACAAAGCAGAGGAGACTCCGATTAAAGCCACTTCCCGCCCATTCCTAGCGCAAGCACTCTCCCCGTTTGTTGTGGATTGGAATAAAGATTCTAAACCAGACGTCGTTTTTGGCGAAGGCTCCTACTCGGCAAACAGCCTCTTCATTCTTGTTAATAAGTCCTCAACGATATCCAAATTTGAAGATAACGATCGTTACCTCCTCGCCAGCGGGATGGGTATGGAACAACTCTCGCCCTGCGTGGTGGACTATAATGGCGACGGCCACCTAGACCTTCTCGTTACTGAACGCGGAGGGCGAATCGCCGTCTATTTAAGCCCAGCCACTCCTTGGAAGCCAGGCGACACGATACCCTTTCACACGTTTCTGACGAAGGATGGCGCCCCGCTGCAGGGAGTACCCCCCATCGATGAGAAAAAACCCAGAGACCCTGCTGATATCGAGAAAGCCACAAACCTTCTCAATACTGGGGGTGTTTCCACGATAGCTACAGGCGACTTTAATGGCGATGGGCTTTTTGATATCGTGGTAGCCAAGCCCAATGGTCGCATCGCCATGACCATGAACACCGGAACAGCCACCGAGCCTAAATTTGGAACCCTCAACGATCTCAAAGTCGAGGCAGCTTCAAAGGAGATTCGTAAGCCAAAGGGTTGGCAATGCGATCCGGGCTTAGATTCTGGAAACATGGGCGCCTTCATTACGGCAGCCAAAAAAGACGATTTCCCGGGTATCCTTCCCGAGGAAGGCGAATCATTCCTACATTTTGGATACACAAAAACCACCAATACAGTCATGGATCCGCCAAGATTTAGAGCACCAGAAAAGAAGGACACCGACAGCCAAACATTTCTTCCCAATGTATTTACACTCACATCAGGATTGCCAACAATTAAATGCGGGAAAAAATACGCCTTAACATTCCTCGCTCGAGGCAATCGCGTGAAAAGCGTTAAGATAACCGGCAACGCGCGCTATGTTGGGGATGAAACATTTGAAAATAAAACAACTCAAACAAAAAGGGGCACATCGGAAAACATGGTTCGCACGGGGGTATCGGTCGTAGAATTGAATTTGAATGATGTGATTACCGTAACAGACAAGTGGAAAAAGATCACCACAAAAGACGCTGTTTACAGTGGTAATATCCCCAAAACCATTGAGGGTATTGACCCTCGTCGCTCAGGATTCAAAATCACTATCACATTGGAACCAGGCGCAGGCGACTTTTCCATTGATGACGTTCAAATCATCGAAAAGTAAAACTGCTCTCCAAGCCGCCCACTAGAGGGCATTCGCGAAGTGGAAATAATGCATATGAACTTATCTTTATGACATTGATGCATTCATTTCCGCATTATCCTTTAACTGTTTGCCGGAATATTTTCCCAAAATAGAGAAGCCACCTGCGGTGATCTGAAGTTGCTCGCGACCGGTTTGCCCTTCGCCCTTGTTACTGAAGGTCGAAAAACAAAAAACTCGTCATTTTAGGTTCGCTCCCTCTAGAAGCAATCCCCATGCTGGTTGGAGTGAAAACGGACGACTTCGACAGAATTCAATTATTCACGCTCACAAACCAAGCGGGCACCGAAATAAAAGTCACTAACTACGGTGCCATCCTGACATCCATTCGTGTCGCTGACCGAAACGCGAAATTGGCCGATGTCGCCTTGGGTCATCATAGCGCCGCGGACTACATCCATGCGGTTGACAAGCCCTACCTCGGCGCGGTCGTGGGTCGCTTTGGCAACCGACTGGCCAACGGAAGCTTTACCTTGGACGGTGAGACGTATTCGTTGGCCAAAAACAATGGTCCCAACCACCTCCATGGCGGAGACGTCGGATTCGACAAGGTCGTCTGGGACGCGAAACCCATTCAGGGAAAAAACTTCTCCGGCCTGGAATTAACCTATCTCTCCAAGGACTGCGAAGAAGGATATCCTGGAAACTTGGCTTGCAAGGTGACCTACAAGCTCACCGAGGCCAATGAGATCGTCATGGAATACCACGCCACCACGGATAAGGCGACACCCGTGAACCTGACGAACCACACCTATTTCAACCTCGCCGGTGAGGGCAGCGGAGACATTCTCGACCATCTCGTGCACCTCAACGCAGACCACTACACGCCTGTGAATCAGCACCTCATTCCCACCGGTGAAATCGCTCCGGTCAAGGATACCCCATTTGATTTCACCGTTGAAAAATCGATCGGGGTGGACATCAACGAAGAAAACGAGCAGCTCCAGTTTGGGCGTGGGTATGACCACAACTTCGTGCTCAATAAGAAAGGGCAGGCCGACAAAATGACGCTCGCCGCGACCGTTTATGAGCCCCAAAGCGGACGATTCCTGGAAGTTTTCACTGAGGAACCGGGCGTTCAGTTTTACACTGGGAACTTCCTAGATGGCCGCCTCACCGGCAAAGCCGGCAAGCCCTATCTGAGTCGCGGGGGATTCTGTCTGGAGACACAGCATTTCCCCGACAGCCCGAACCAACCCACCTTTCCCAGCACCATCTTGCGACCCTCGGAGACCTACTCCACAAAAACCATTTTCCGTTTTTCTGTTAAACCCTAAAACGGCTTTTTTAAAAGGCCGCTTTGCGCACATAGGTGGTTGCTATATCGGCTGGCTTGCCAAGCCGCAGTCTCGCAGCCTTCGCTCTTGCTGCGCTGCGAGTTTAGAAATGCCGACGGGCAAATTCCCGCCCAGAGCCGCTTTTTAGGTAATGTTCGAATGCGGCGGCTTTTTCTCGTTCACGGAAAGCCAGCGCCATTTCGATCTGCCATGGCTTGTATTTCGATGTGTGATGAACTTTTCCGGCATTATGCGCGGCAAGACGTTCATCAAGGTTGTCGGTCAATCCGACGTAGTGGCGGGTTGGATTTTCCTGGCTTGTGAGTGTGTAGACGTAGTGAAACATAGGGGGGTCGCTATATCAGCTGGCTTGCCAAGCCGTAGTCTCGCAGCGGCGATTGGGTCCGCCTACGCGCCTGCGGCGTCTCCGGCGTGACAGCCTTCGCTCTTGCTGCGCTGCGAGCGAAGAATCGTAGTTCCTGGCTTGTGAGTGTGTAGACGTAGTGAAACATAGGTGGTTGCTATATCGGCTGGCTTGCCAAGCCGTAGTCTCGCAGCGGCGATTAGGTCCGCCTACGCGCCTGCGGCGTCTCCGGCGTGACAGCCTTCGCTCTTGCTGCGCTGCGAGCGAAGAAT
>JBILZC010000046.1:0-18254 GCA_044377415.1 Terrimicrobiaceae bacterium
GTGGAATACGCGATTCCAAGCAAGTTTCTTTATTACGCGACCTCGATGCCGGCCCGCTACGGAGCCATCCCGCTCATCGCCACGACATCCGATGGACGCCCAACCAAATTGGAGGGCAACCCGCTTCACCCGTTCAGCAATGGCGGCACAGATTCCTTCGCCCAAGCGGCGATTCTCGATCTTTACGATCCGCATCGCGCCAAGAAAATCACCAACAAAGGCGCTGACTCGGATGCAGTTGCCTTCGACGCCTATTTGAAAAGCCTCAATCAAGCTGGCGGTAAGGGGCTCGCTTTTCTCGTTGAAAAAAATAATTCACCCACCCGCGACCGTTTGCGCACCGCACTCGAAAAGAAGTTTCCCGGCCTGATCTGGGCGGAATACGAACCGCTCGGTGATAGTGAAACGGTCGCCGCGAATGCCGCTTCCTTCGGCCCCAACGTTCGTCTCGTTCCTAAATTTGACCGCGCTGATGCGATTTTGGCCATCGATAGCGATTTCCTAAATCCGATTGAGACAGGCATCGGCTATGCGCAAGGATTTGCCGCTCGCCGCAACCCAGAGCAAAAAGGCGCTTCGATGAACCGCCTCTACGTTGTGGAAAACCACTTCACGGTCACTGGCGGCATGGCGGATCACCGCCAGCGCTGCAAGGTTTCCGAGATGGGCGAATTCACCCGCCAACTCGCATTGGTCATCGCGGACAAGACCAAGGATGCCGGATTGACAGCAGTCGCCAAGGCATTCCCAGCGTCTTCCACTTCCGTGAAGTCGGAATGGATCTCCGAGTGCGCTAACGATCTTTTAACTAAGTCTGGTCGCTCGATTGTTCTCACGGGTCCGCAAACGCCAGCCCCAATTCAGGTCTTGGTGAATGCCATCAACATCGCCCTCGGGAACATCGGTTCCACGATCCTAGCGGTCAAAACCAATGAGCTTCCAGTCGCTTCGATCTCGGATCTCTCGGCAGCTATTTCCGCAGGAAAAGTGGACTCACTCTTCATCTTTGGAGGCAATCCTGTTTACAATGCTCCTGCGAACTTGGATTTCACTAATCTGCTGAAAAAAGTTCCGACAGTGACCCGCCTAGGCTATTTCGAGGACGAAACATCGAAGGTTTCGCATTGGAATATCCCTGCCACGCATTTCCTCGAGGCATGGGGTGACACTCGCACATTTGATGGAACCTACACGTCCGTTCAGCCGATGGTTCTTCCATTGTGGAACGGCGTTTCGGAATTAGAAATTCTCGGTAAACTTCTCGAAGGCACGTCTGGGGATGGACAAGCGCAAGTTCGCGCGACATTGAATCAACTCGCTTCCGGCGGGTCGGATGAAGCTTGGAATACCTTCCTGCGCGATGGATTCCTGCCTGGTTCCGCCTTCGCAGCGACTCCAGCCACATTAAACGTCGGTAGCGCCAATGCTCTCGCCGCCAAGGGAACAAAAGCCGGCGCTGCAGAGGCACTGGAGTTGGTATTCGTACAGAGCGGAAGCGTGGATGACGGACGCTACGCCAACAATTCTTGGCTCGTTGAAACTCCCGATTTCGTTACGAAAGTGACTTGGGACAACGCTGTCATGCTCAGCCCGGCCACGGCCAAAAAACTCGGAATCAAAGCCAATAACTTTGGATCTTTCGAAAAGATCGCCGAAAAAATGGGTAACGAAATCAACTACGACCTCGTAGCGGATATCGTCAAGATCAGCGATGGCAAGACCACGATTGAGGCCGCTGCACTAGTAGCTCCCGGTCATGCCGATGACTCTCTCTCCATCGCTCTCGGCTACGGTCGCAAAGACGTTTCCGCTCTCATGGAAAACGTCGGCTTCGATGCCTATCCGATGCGCGGCACAGATACCATGCGGTTCGCCGGTAGTGTTACGTGCGTCGTCACCGATCGCGATTACCCGCTCGCGCAGACCCAAGAGCATCGCAGCATGGAAGGTCGTGACCTCGTTCGCGAGGGGACCCTCGAGCGCTTCGAGAAAAATAACTCCTTTGCACAGACGATGGGCATGGATGGTCACATCCCGCCAAATATTTCTCTCTACACCCACCCGACGCTCACCTCGAAAGAGCAGTGGGGAATGACGGTGGATCTCAATACTTGCACGGGTTGCAATGCCTGCGTCGTGGCCTGCCAAGCGGAAAACAACGTTCCTGTCGTCGGAAAAGACCAAGTTCGCAAAAATCGCGACATGGCCTGGATTCGCCTCGATCGCTACTTCGCCGGTGATGCGGAGGATCCTGAAATGCTTCCTCAAGCCGTGATGTGCCAGCATTGCGAAAATGCACCTTGCGAGACCGTTTGCCCCGTGAATGCCACCGTTCACAGTGAGGATGGCCTCAACCTCATGGCCTACAATCGTTGCATAGGCACCCGCTATTGCGCGAACAACTGCCCATGGAAAGTTCGCCGCTTTAACTATTTCGACTACAACCAACGTCCGATCGACGAGCTTTATTGGGGCCCGCTTGCCAAAAAAGGCATGGCCGACAGCCTCAAGATGGCAAAAAACCCGAACGTCACCGTTCGTATGCGCGGCGTCATGGAAAAATGCACGTTTTGCATCCAGCGTATCGAGGAGTCCAAAATCTCCCGCCTCGTGGAAGCCGGCCCAACACCATCGAGTGAAACGCCGATCGCATCCTTCAAGGTCGCTTGCCAACAGGCTTGTCCGAATGATTCGATCGTGTTCGGCGATATCGCCAATCCGAAGAGCCAAGTCGCCCGTCTCCGCAACAGCACTCGCGGCTACACGATGTTCAAATACTTGAACACAACGCCTCGCGTGACCTATCTCGCTCGTATCAAAAACCCGAATCCGAAAATGCCTGGCGCAGATAAAGTCGGCATGGCCAATGGCGCGGGTCACGATTCCCATGGCGAAGGTCATGGCGATCCGCATGCGGCTGGACATGGAAGCGAACTTCCACCAGCTCACGGCGCTGGCCACAACAAACCCACAAACGGTGAGGCCTCACAAGGTCACTAAAGTAGCCCATTTAGAAAATGTCTAACGCCTCCGCCAACATAGATCACTCAGACAAACTCTCCGAAGACGAGAAGCAACTCGTCCGCCCGCCCTTGGTTCTTAATCAAAGGGAAATGGGTTGGATCAGCAACTACATCAGCTCCATCGTTGAAGGCAAAACACCCACTTGGTGGTATGTTTCCATGGCCATCACGGTACCGATGACGTTGATGTGCCTGCTTCTTTTGGGTTACCTCATATCCACAGGTGTGGGTGTTTGGGGAAACAACCATCCGATTGGTTGGGCTTGGGATATCACGAACTTCGTGTTCTGGATCGGTATCGGGCACGCCGGCACGCTCATTTCCGCTATTCTTTTCCTCACCCGCCAAAAATGGCGTACGTCGATCAACCGCGCGGCGGAAGCGATGACGCTCTTTGCGGTCGTTTGCGCGGGTATTTACCCAGCCCTTCACGTCGGTCGTGTCTGGATGGCTTGGTTCCTAGCTCCCGTGCCCAACGCGAATGCGATCTGGCAAAACTTTCGCTCGCCGCTCCTCTGGGACGTTTTCGCTGTATCCACCTACTTCACCGTATCGGTGTTGTTTTGGTATACCGGTTTGATTCCTGATCTGGCGACACTCCGTGACCGCTGCACAACCAAAGTGCGCAAGTTCATCTACGGTGTGCTGGCTTTGGGTTGGCGCGGTGGCAACCGCCAATGGCGTCACTACGAAATGGCCTACCTCGTTCTGGCTGGTCTCTCCACACCGCTCGTGCTTTCGGTTCACTCGATCGTTTCGTTTGACTTCGCGACATCGGTGATTCCTGGTTGGCATACGACGATTTTCCCGCCTTACTTTGTAGCGGGAGCTATTTTCGGCGGTTTCGCGATGGTGCTCACCATCATGATTCCAGCTTGCGCGATTTACAAACCCCTCCATGATCTCGTGACTACCAACCACGTGGACAAGATGTGCAAAGTCATCCTGCTCACCGGTTCGATCGTCGGTTACGCCTACCTCATGGAGCTCTTCATGGCATGGTATAGTGCCAACCCATTCGAACGTGATGCATTCTGGTATCGTGCGTTTGGTCCCTATTGGTGGGCTTATTGGGCGATGATGTTCTGCAACGTCATTTCGCCCCAATTCTTTTGGTTCAAATTTTTCCGCACAAACTTGGTGTGGGTCTGGATCATCGTTCAGTTCCCGAACATGGGAATGTGGTTCGAGCGCTTCGTCATTATCGCGACGACACTGGCCCGCGATTTCACACCATCCGCATGGGGAATGTTCCATCCGACTTGGGTTGATATTTGCACATTTATCGGCACATTCGGGCTCTTCACGACCCTGTTCCTGCTTTTCATCCGTTTCCTTCCGATGGTTTGTATGTTTGAAGTCAAATCGGTCCTTCCAGAGGCCGACCCACATTACGGAGAGGATCATCATTAATGAACGCCGCCGGCAATACCAACGCACCAGTCTACGGAGTCGCAGCCGAGTTCCAATGCGCTCGCGATCTCTATCACGCCGCTGAAAAAATCCGGGATGCCGGATTTGAAAAGTGGGATGTTTTTTCCCCATTTCCCATCCACGGAATGGATGAAGCGATGGGCTTAAAGCGCTCGATTCTCGGAAAACTCGTTTTCCTAGGTGGTCTTACCGGTTTTCTGACCGCGATCACGATGGAGTTCGGAACATCATCCTTTCTCTACCCACTCATCGTAGCTGGAAAACCCACGAATCTTTTCACGGTTCCCGCTTTTTTCCCTGTGATGTTTGAGCTTACGATTCTCCTCTCCGCGTTCACAGCGGTCTTCGGAATGCTCATCCTGAACGGCCTTCCCCGTCTCAACCATCAACTCTTCAACTGGGATCGCTTTAAAAAAGTCACCGAAGACAAATTCTTCGTTGCCATTGAAGCTCGCGATCAGAAGTTCTCGACCCGCTCGGTTTCGGACTTCCTAGAGTCCCTCGGAGCAACGAACATCACCACCATTCACGGAGACTAATCAGCAATGCTTAAATACTTTTTCTCCATTTTTGTTCTCGTGGTCCTCCTACTGGTGACAGTAGCCGGATTCCGTGGTCAGAAATTCCAAAAACCACCGATCGAGCTTTTCCCAGACATGGATCACCAGCCTAAGGTGAAATCCCAAGTGCCCAGCACTTTTTACGCAGATGGTCGCGCCAATCGTGAACCTATTGCCGGCACCGTTCCACTTGGCTACGCGATGCCACAGCACAAATCGGTTGATGGTTCCGCTGGCGAATCGCAAAGCCCCTACAAGCAAGTTCATTTCTCTGGCGGAGTCGGTTATTCCGACACCGGTAAAATGGGAACAAGTTGGGGAACAGGGATTCCTCTCGAAATCACACCCGAATTCATAGCTAGAGGTCAAGAGCGCTACAAGATCAGTTGCTCCGTTTGCCATGGAGACACTGGTGCTGGTAATGGCATTGCCGGGAAATACGGTCTCGTCGCCATCGCCAACCTCCATCAAGATCGCATCATTCAAATGGCCGATGGTGAAATCTTCAACACAATCACACACGGAAAAAATACCATGATGGGATATGGCGACCGCATCCAAGTGCAAGATCGCTGGGCCATCATCACCTACATCCGTGCGCTCCAAAAATCCCAAGGTGGAGCAACCATCAAGGATGTTCCAGCCACTGAGCGGGCTAAATTAGAATCGCAGAATCCATGAGCGGACACGAACCATCCCAACCCGGCAGTCACACCTTCGACTACAAGCATGTAGGTGGCCGATTCTTAGGCCTCGTTGCATTGGCGGTCGTCGCTTATGCTCTGGTCGCCTACGGGGCGATCAGCGACAGCAAGCAATTCGCCTTCTCCTACCTCTTCGCGTTTTTCTTCTTCTTCACCATTTGCATGGGCGGTTTGTTTTGGCAACTCGTCCACCATGCTGTTGACGCCGAGTGGAGTGTGGTGGTCAGGCGCCAAATGGAAAATATGGCCAGCCTTTCGGTTGTAATGGGTGTCCTATTCATCCCACTTGTCTTCGTGGCTCCGACTCTTTGGACATGGATGGCGATCGACCCAGCGCATGACATCGTTCTTGGAGAGAAGGCGGCCTACCTTAACAAAGAATTCTTTTGGATTCGTGCCGGTTTTTTCTTCACCTTTTTCACGATCGCCTCGCTTTGGCTCCGCAGTAACTCGATCCGACAAGACGCCGATGGGGCTGCGAAGTTCACGATTTGGAATCGCAAAATCACTTTTGGGAGTCTTCCGTTCTTTGCCGTGTGCCTTACCTTCGCTGGTATCGATTGGCTCATGGGACTGGACTATCTTTGGTTCTCAACCATGTGGGGTGTCTATATCTTCGCAGGGACAGCTTTGAGCAGCATGTGTGTTCTTGTTCTCATCATTACGGCTTTGAGGAACGTCGGCTATTTCAAGAACGTGATTTCGATGGAGCACTACCACATCATGGGTAAATTGATGTTGGCATTCACGATCTTCTGGGCCTACATCGGCTTCAGCCAATACATGCTCATCTGGTATGCGAACATTCCAGAGGAAACAACCTACTTCCTCCGTCGCAATACAGAAACTTGGCAAATCATGAGTACAGCGATGGTTGTCGGTCACTTCTTTGTACCGTTCGCCCTCCTGCTATTTAATTTTGGTAAGAAACGCCCTGGCTTTTTATGTGCTATGGCACTCTGGATACTAACGATGCACTTGTTGGATATGTATATCATTGTCCTGCCCGCTCTCCACAAGACCGGCGTTCAACTCCACTGGCTCGATATCGCTTGCCTTATTGCCATCGGATCCACCTTGACATGCGTTTTCCTCAAACGACTCGGATCCGCGCCACTCTGGCCGCTTCGCGACCCACGCTTAGCTAAATCAATCGCACTTAAGAACTGATGCAACCCTCCACTTCCAACCAAGCCGCGAGTAAAAAGCCAGTATTCTGGATTTTCATATTCGCCCTCATCGGTCTCACGCTTTTCATTGGTATTACCAAATATCTGCTTGGGAACTCCTCCTCCGATCTCTATCCCGAAGACGCCGCTCGTGACGAGGTACGTGTCAAAAATCTCGCTGACCTTCAGACGGAAAATCAAGCGAAGCTCATTGGCTATGCTTGGGTCGACCGGGCTAAGGGCAAAGTCCAAATTCCGATTCAAGAAGCCATGAAGTTGGTCCTTGCTGATATCGGAGACAAAAAGCCGGCCGTAGCCTATCCCATTGCCGGAGTGGAAGCTGCTCCAGTGGCTCCCGCCGCACCAGCGCCCATCGCTACACCCGCACCAACGGCGTCACCCTCTCCTGCCGCGCCCATTGCTAGTGAGACTTCACCAAAAGAGCCTGCTGCCGCGAAGGGGAAATCTCCTGCGAAGGAATCTCCAAAATCAGCGAAACCAGACAAGGCTTCGAAACCATAATGAAGGGATTTTCCGCATTCCATTTTGAATCTTCCGAAACATTTTGTTTTCGGTTAAATACCCCATTTTGCCAATGAACCTGCCAAGCCATTCATCCGATCACGAGGACAACGAGGTGCGTACTCTTTCCAATGAGGCCAGAGCCACCATCGATGCATCCACTCGTGGTCCAGTTCTCTTATTTCTCGGATCAGCCATTTTTTGGCTTGTCATTGGGTCTTTCCTCAAACTTCTTGCGGATTGGCAATTGACCATTCCCTCTCTGTTGGATTGCGCCGCCATCTTCACCTATGGTCGCACAGAACCGGCACAGAACAATGTGATGATTTACGGATGGGCCTGCACGGCTGCCTTTGGCGTAGGACTCTGGATCACAGCCAGATTATCTCGTATTCCTCTTCTTCACAGTAAACTTCTCATTAGTGCCGGCATCATATGGAACTTGGGTGTCATGCTTGGCACCGTTGGCATTCTCATCGGTGACGGCAATGCGATCCCTGGGTTAGATTTTCCCGGTTATGCCTCACCCATCTTGTTGATTGCCTATTCACTGATTGCCACGTGGGTCATTATCACCCTGCGCTATCGTGAGTCCGGTCCGCTTTATGTGTCCCAGTGGTTCCTCTTTGCTGGCTTTCTCTGTTTCCCATGGCTCTATGCCACGGCAAATATTCTGCTGGTTTGGAATCCCATTCAGGCTTCCGCTCAAGGCCCAGTCGCCGCTTGGTTTCTGGAAAATCTGACCAACCTGTGGTTGGCTCCGGTTGCGATTGGTACGATGTTTTACATTATCCCCAAAGTCATTTCCCGCCCGATTGCAAGCCCTTCTCTGAGTGTGTTGGGATTTTGGACCTTGATTATTTTTGCTAGCTGGACAGGCCTTAGCAATTTGAATGGTGGTCCCGTGCCAGCATGGATGATGAGCGCGGGGGTGGCGGCCAGCATTTTGACGCTGATTCCCCTTCTCAGCATCGTCCTGAATCTTCATCTCACTTTGGATGGACACTACGAAGCCATGAGCTGGAGTCCCACATTACGCTTCACTGTTTTTGGTTTGTATGGGTTTCTGTTTTCAGGTGTCCTTGCTGTTCTCCTAGCCCTACCCAGCTTTAATGCTGTGATTCAATTCTCCGATGTAATTCCAGGAGCGAGTCTTTTGAGCCTTTATGGATTTGTTTCCATGACGTTCTTCGGCGCGATCTATTATATCGTCCCCCGTCTGATCAATGCCGAATGGCCCTGTGTTAAACTCATTCGTTGGCATTTTTGGTTTGCTCTTTCGGGATTACTCCTAGCCCTTTCCTGTTTGATTCTAGGTGGCCTTTTGCAAGGGTTTGCGCAATTTGATGTGGCTAGCACGTTCCGCAGTTCGATCGAGTTTGTTTCCCCGTTTAGATTTTTGACGGCCCTTTCCAGTGGGCTTTTGGTTTTGGCGCATCTCTCTTTCGCTTTCTTATTTGTTCTGATGCTCCTTAAAACTGGCAAATCCCTAAGCGGTCCTGCGCTCCTCAACGAGCCCACCGAAAATTCATTAGAGAATCTCGCGGTATGAACAAACTTTCACTTCTATTCACCGGAATACTCATCGCTTTTGGCGCCTCTTGGCTTGGACTCGTCGCCTATCCCGTCTCCAATCTCGGTCACTTGCAACCTCTCGTTGACGAGGACACGGCGGGATACTTCCCCCCGTCCGTTTCGGGTTCTGCCGTAGCGGGACAGAAAGTTTACGCCTCTGAGGGTTGCGTGTATTGCCACAGTCAACAAGTTCGACTCGATCCCACATCCACAGATATCGCCAAGAAACTCGGCGGCCGTCAGACTGTGCCACGTGATTACATCCGCGATAAAACCGCTTTCCTTGGGAAACGTCGTATCGGTCAGGATCTGTCTAACGTGGGAACACGTATCAAAGAAGCGAACGATCTCCACCAATACTTATACGAACCCTCGACGGTGACGCCATGGGGCAAAATGCCTTCTTATCGGTATCTTTATAAGAAAATCAAAATTGTGGGCCAACCATCAGCAAATGCGATTCAAGGTCTCAAAGGCCCTCACGCTCCACCAGCAGGCTATGAAGTCATTCCGACTGAAGAGGCCAAAGCATTGGTAGCCTACTTACTCTCCCTCAATAAAAATTACCCGCTCCCGGAATCCCCGGAGCCCACAGCCAAGTAATATCGTGACTTCCAACACGCCATCCAACGAGGATCCCTCGAAATTGTCGCCCGAAACCGGAGAGAAACCCTCAATTCCGGCACCCGTTCTTCGGGAAAACCCGGAGCCGACCAGTGCGAACGATCCAATCCCGCTTCCTCTTACAAGCCTCTTTTTCGCCATCATTTTCATCGCAGGCATTTATCTTGCCATCAATAGCGGTGGGTTCCGCTCGGATGTGTTCAGTCCGAAATTGGTTTCCTGGTCGGGAGCTGGAGCTGGTGGTGTCGCCGTTCCGGTGGATCCCAAAGTCGTAGGCAAACGCATTTATACGCAAAACTGCGTGGTTTGTCATCAAACGAGCGGACTAGGAATGCCTGGTCAGTTTCCGCCTCTAGTCGCTAGTGAATGGGTCGTGGGTGGGGATTGGGTTGCTGATAACCATCTAGTTGGAATTCTATTGCATGGAATGCAGGGAGCCATTCAGGTGAAGGGCGTCACTTACAACAATGCCATGCCGCAATGGAAGCAGTTGAAGGATGATCAGATAGCAGCGGTACTCACCTATATCCGCTCCGAGTGGGGCAATGCAGCCGCTCCGATATCCCCAGAGTACGTCAAATCGATTCGGGATAAAACCACCGACAGAACAGAGCCTTGGTTGCAAAAAGAACTCAAAGCTATACCAGCCGAATCTGTCGGCGCAAGCGCAGCGCCCTCGGCTCCCGTAGCGCCTGCATCTGCACCTGCATCTGCTGAAGCAAAAACAACGCCATCGGCCTGATTTCTAAATTTATGCATTCTCTCTTGCGTTTCCTTTTCGTTGTTTCGGCAATCCTCACAGGCTCTGTCTTGCCTGCCTCTGCCGAAGAAAGAACAAGCAACCTCTACTGGGCACCACCGAATAATACCGTTGGCGGTGAAAAGATCGACATGTTGCTGAATTTCATATTCATCCTCACTCTCATTGTATTTGTTCTTACCCAAGTCGTTTACGTTATCTACCTGATCCGCTATCGTCGACGCGTTGGTCATAAAGCCCACTACAGTCATGGCAATAACACGTTGGAGTTCTGGTGGACCATCATCCCAACGGCCATTTTTCTTTTGCTCGCCGTTTGGAGCAATCGCATTTGGGACGAGCTGACTGCATCCCCTATCGCCCCTGACGCCATCACTGTGGACATTGTCGGTTACCAGTTCGGTTGGGACATTCGTTACGGTGGGGCCGATGGCAAACTCGGGGAAGGCGACGTGAAGAAATTCAGTCTGGAAAATAAATATGGCGTTGATCCCTCAGATGCTGCTGGCAAGGACGACTTCACCTCGACCGAATTAGTGATTCCTGTTGGCAAGCCTATCCACGTCCTTCTCCGTTCCCGCGACGTCATTCACTCATTTTACGTGCCTTCCTTCCGCTTGTATCAGGATGCGGTTCCCGGTCGCACGATCAAATGGATCCAATTTACGACCTTAAACACAGCGAACGTCGAGTTGGCTTGCAGTCAGTTGTGTGGCACGGGTCACTACAATATGAAGGCCAATATTCGCATCCTGCCCGTTGCGGAATACGAGAAGTGGTTTGCAGGAAAAGTGGCGGCTCAAAAGGCTCTAAACTAAAATCATCGGAAGCCGGCTAGAGTTTCGGGTGAGGAGGCCAGAAAATCTCCACTCGATTTGATGTAGAAAACCCAGACCAATAACATGAAATACATCTCTCACATCACGGCCTTTATCCTCGGCCTCATTTTCATCGTATTCGGATTGAATTTCTTCCTGAAGTTTCTTCCGGTTCCGACTCCACCCGCAGGGTCGCCTGCGGCGATGTTTATGGGCGGTATGTATGCGAGCGGGTTTCTCGCCTTTGTGAAAGTTCTCGAAGTCCTCGGCGGGCTTCTTGTCGCCACCCCCCAAACCCGCCATCTCGGCCTTCTCATTCTAGGGCCGATCATCGTAAACATCTTTGCTTTCAATTACTTCTTCTTTGGCCCGAAGGCGCTCCTGCAAACACCCGTTTTGTTGGTTGGCTCACTGGCTCTGATTCTCCTCCTCGCATCCTACCGCGCCTTCGCTCGTTTCCTCGCCTTCCGGGCTTGATTCAAACGAAATTCAAGCAGAATTAATCGCGGAGCGCGCAGAGCATCCAAGGCGTCAGGTTGTCTTGAAGTGTTGTTCTATATCAATTAGGGATTCCAATTGTCATATTTTAATAGAAATGACTCATTCACTCGTGTAACATGAATGCATGAAAACGATTACCCTCACAGATGAAGCCTATGAGAGGCTTAAGTCTTGGAAGACAGAATCATCGGAATCTTTTTCAAAGGTGGTTTTAAAAGTGATTCCCAAAAAAGGGACGGCGGCGGATATGGAGGATGCGTTTGAATGTTTGAAGCCGCTTACGTCAGCGGAAGCGGGAGAGGTTTTGAGCACCTTTGCATGGGCCAATGATTGGAATCGTGCGGCGGATGCGTGGGCTTCAGATGAAAAAGGAGATGAGCATGCGAGTTGACCGCTTGGTGGATACAAATTTTCTCATTTCACGATGGAGGGGTGGAAAAAAATCATCCGCATCGGCTTGGTTGGTTGCGAATGGTGGCTTGGTTATTGGAATTCCTTGGATGGTGAAAGCGGAATTTTTGCGTGGAGCGGAAGTGGCCGGCCACGACCGCACTGTGGCGCGCGATTTTTTAAATCGCTACCCGACCATTTGGCCCGACGATGAAATGCTGGAAAAGTATGCGACGATTTTTGCGTTTTTAAGAAAAAGAAACGAAATGATCGGGCTGCATGATCTGTGGATCGCAGTCGCCGCGTTGCAGTGCGGGGTACCACTTGTCTCCCAAAATAAGGCGGAGTTGGAGCGAGTGCCCGGTTTGCAGGTAGAGCTTTATTAGTCAGGTAAGGAGACTGGAGTAAGAATAACTGGCAGGCAAAGCAAACGTCCTCATGCCTCAACTCGGACCTGTTAATCTTGCTAATCCTGTCATCCTGTCCAAAAATCTTCATTCGTCACATGGAACAATATCACCGCCTCCTTCGCCTGGTTTTGGACAAGGGTCGCTTCAAAAGCGACCGCACGGGCACGGGCACGTATTCGATTTTCGGAGCTCAGGAGCGGTTTGATTTGAATGAGGGCTTTCCCATCCTCACGACCAAAAAACTCCATCTCCGCTCAATCATTCACGAGCTCCTTTGGTTCCTTAAGGGCGATACGAACACCGCTTACCTCAGGGAAAACAAAGTCACGATCTGGGATGAATGGGCGAATGAGGAAGGGGACCTCGGCCGCGTCTATGGAGCGCAGTGGCGCGACTGGCGCGGACCGGAGGGGATCTCCATCGACCAGATCGCTCGCGTGGTCGAGGACATCAAAAAAAATCCCGATAGTCGCCGCTTGGTGGTATCCGCTTGGAATCCCGGCGAGCTCCATCTCATGGCACTTGCTCCATGCCATGCGTTATTCCAATTTTATGTGCAGGATGGGGAATTGAGTTGTCAGCTTTACCAGCGGAGCGCGGACTTGTTCCTCGGCGTGCCATTCAATATCGCCTCCTACGCGCTTCTCACGCTCATGGTTGCGCAGGTGTGCGACCTCAAACCGGGCACATTTGTGCATGCGTTTGGCGATCTTCACCTCTATGCGAACCACCTCGATCAGGCTCGTCTGCAACTCACCCGTGAGGCCCGCCCGCTACCAACGATGCGGCTCAACCCCGAGCGCCGCCGCTTGGAGGATTTCGTGTTTGAAGACTTCACCCTCGAAGGCTACGACCCGCATCCCGCGATCAAAGCTCCCATTTCTGTTTAACCCCGAAGGGATTGACCACAACCGACCAAAGGGAGATAGATTGCCGAAGGCAACTCCGAAGGAGTGAACGAAGTGAATCAAAGTACACAGAGGGCACAGAGGAGATGATTACAAAGAGTTTTAGAGGTTTTGTGGCAGATAATTGTGGTTCGTCGCCCCATTTTCATATGATTTTTACAAAAATGCAGCCGCAGTCTTTTTTTTCCTCTGTGCTCTCTGTGTCCTCTGTGGTCAATAATTCTCATTCAGCATGATCGCCATCGCCGCCATGTCTCCGCAACGCGTCATCGGTTCCGCCGGGACGATCCCTTGGCATATTTCCGAAGATCTCCGGTTTTTCAAACGCACGACGCTCGGTCATGCCATCGTGATGGGACGAAAAACCTACGAGTCGCTTGGTAAGCCGCTTTCGGGTCGCGAAAATCTTGTGGTCTCTCGCACAGCGACCCTAGAGGGCGTTCGTGTTTTCCGTTCCCTGTCGGAGATTGAGGAACCGACCGATGGACGCCAACTTTATGTGATCGGCGGCGCGGAGCTTTATGCCGCGCTTCTCCCGAGGTGTTCGGAAATCCTGCTCACTCGCGTGTCGATCGACGTCGCGGGCGACACGTGGTTTCCCGAATTTGAGCGCGAGTTCGACGCCGGGGAGGTTCTCGAAACGGGAGCCAATTACGAAATCCGTCGCCACCGGCGTTTGTAGAGTCGCCTCGCTACAAGCGCGCGATCAGCAATTCGCGCTGGAAGATGATTTCCTTCGGGAGTTGGCTGTAGAGCTTGATGAAGAGCTCGTCCTGCATGAGGAGTTCGCGATGCCATTCGGCGGTGTCGATCTTCATGGCCTCATTGAAGCTCTCGCGGGTGACTTGGTTTTCTAGCCCCTTCATATTGATGTCGTCATACTCTGGTAGCCAGCCGATCGAAGTTTCAAGCGCATGTGCGCCGTGGCGGCAACGCTCGACCATCCATTGAAGCACGCGCATGTTTTCTCCGAAACCGGGCCAGAGGTAAGATCCGTCAGACCCCTTGCGGAAAAAATTCACATGAAAGATGCGTGGCACGTATTTGATGGATTGGCGCATCTCGAGCCAGTGGGCGAAGTAGTCGCCCATATTGTAACCACAGAAGGGGAGCATCGCCATGGGATCGCGGCGCACTTGCCCGACGGCGCCGGTGGCGGCAGCGGTGGTCTCGGACCCCATTGTCGCCCCGAGATAAACGCCGTGCACCCAGTTGAAGGCTTGGAAAATGAGCGGCATCGTCGTCGAACGCCGTCCGCCAAAGAGAATCGCACTCACCGGAACGCCCGCCGGGTTTTCCCAATCGGGGTCGATGATCGGGCAGTTCCGCGCGGGAGCCGTGAAGCGGCTATTCGGGTGGCTGCTGAGGATCGGTTTGCCGTTCGCATCTTTGCGCCCAGGTGTCCAATCCTGCCGCAGCCAGTCCACAAGGTGGGCCGGTGGCTCAGGAGTCATTCCCTCCCACCACACGTCGCCGTCATCGGTGAGGCCGACATTGGTGAAGATGGTGTCGCGGGTGATGGAGTCCATCGCGATCGGATTGCTGGAGCGTGAGGTGCCGGGTGCGACGCCGAAGAAGCCGGCCTCGGGATTGATGGCGCGTAGGTGTCCATCCGGGCCCGGTTTGATCCAAGCGATGTCATCGCCTACGCAGCTGACCTCCCAACCGGCATTCAGCAAGTCGGCAGGTGGAACCATCATGGCAAAGTTCGTTTTTCCGCAGGCGCTGGGGAAGGCGGCGGTGACGTAGGTCTTCGAGCCATCGGGCGCTTTGACGCCGAGGATGAGCATGTGCTCGGCCATCCAGCCCTCGTCGTGGGCCATGGCGGAGGCGACGCGGAGGGCGAAGCATTTTTTCCCCAGCAGCGCATTGCCGCCGTAGCCGGAGCCGAAGCTCACCACGAGCCGTTCTTCGGGGAAGTGGGTGATGTAGGTGCTCGCGGGATTGCACGGCCAAGCGGCATCCTTGGCGCCTGCTTCCAGCGGAACCCCGACAGAGTGCAGGCACTTCACATAGGCCCCTGTTCGCTCGATTTGGGCATAAACATCGTGGCTCACCCGTGTCATGATCCGCATATTCGCGACCACATAAGGGCTATCCGAGATTTCGATGCCGTATTGGGCAATGGGGGAACCGACTGGGCCCATGCTGAAGGGGATGACATACATCGTGCGTCCGCGCATGCAGCCCTCCATGAGCCCCCGCAGTCGCGCCTTCATCGTCTCCGGCGCTTCCCAGTTATTCGTGGGACCGGCATCTTTTTTGGATCGGGAGCAAATGAACGTGCGTTCTTCCACTCGAGCCACATCACGTGGGTCGCTGCGGACGAGGAGGGAATTTGGTCGCTTCGCAGCATTCAGCCAAGTTCCGGCACCCGAGGCGACGATGGCTTTGCGCATCGTGGCATCTTCCTCGGGCGATCCATCGCACCAATGGATATCATCTGGTGTGGTGAGGGCGGCGATTTCATTCACCCAAGCGTTGATGTCCGGATGGTGTGGATGTGCAGAAACCTTTTCCGGCACTGAAGTGGCGTCGATTCCCATGTACATAGTTTTATTTATTGGTTGGGTCCATTCAAGATAATGCCGACTACGAGAGGCGTAGCGGGTGCGAGGTCGGAACTCCGTTGGCCGAGAAGAGAAACTGAAAGACCTGCATGCTTCGGGCTCGGAACGCTCCAGAGCAACTCAAGAGATACAGTCTCCACATCCGTACAAATTCCTCGCCGTAGCGAAGACGATATTCTTCCCTCGACCTCATGAATCCCGCCTCCCAGGCCCGCAGGGTGGGGACGTAGTAGGGTCCGAGATTGTGCATATCTTCATCAACGAAGAGGCCCTCTGCCGCTTGCAGGACTTGCGCCACGCTGGGGAGGGTGGAATTCGCGAAGATGTAGCGGGAGATCCAGCGGTCGCAAAGGTGTCGCTGTTCGTTGCCGGTGATCGTATGGCAGAGGAAGAGCCCGTCTTCCTTGAGGCACCGTTTCACCGTTTCCATATAGGTGCGGTAGTTTTTGGGGCCGACATGCTCGAGCATCCCGACGCTCACGATCGCATCGTATTCTCCCTCCAGTTCGCGGTAATCCTGCAGCAGGATCTGGACCGGCAGGTTGGCGCAATGCGCATCGGCATATCTTTTCTGTTCCTCCGAGATAGTGATGCCGGTGACATCGCAGCCATGGTTCTCAGCAGCAAAGCGTGCCAAGCCACCCCAACCGCATCCGATGTCCAGCACGCGCATGCCGGGTTGGAGGGCGAGCTTTTTGCAAATCAGCTCCATTTTCAATTCCTGCGCTGTGGCGAGATCCGTGGTGCCCTTGAAATAGGCGCACGAGTATTGCATCGCGGGATCTAGCATCGCGCCGAAAAAATCATTCCCGAGATCGTAGTGCTTCCTTCCGACCACGCGGGAGCGGGATTGGCTTTGGAGATTGAGCAGAAGTGAGAAAGTGACCTCCATGAGCGAGCGCAACCCTGGACGAATGTGGTTCTCCAGATTGCAGCGGATCGCGC
The DNA here is from genome assembly GCA_044377415.1 of Terrimicrobiaceae bacterium. Classification (GTDB taxonomy): domain Bacteria; phylum Verrucomicrobiota; class Verrucomicrobiia; order Chthoniobacterales; family Terrimicrobiaceae; genus UBA967. The sequence continues at coordinate 16,914 of JBILZC010000046.1, forward strand.
GGTAGCATAGCTCCTCGATGTCGTCGCATTCCCACCAACCTTCCATATAGGACTCGCCGAATCCCATCGTGCCATCGGCCAGCACTCTTCGGAAAAATCGGTTATCCCGCACGCGGATGTCGCAGGGCCGATCGCCATTGATGGTGATATCCGCCTCAGCGAAAAGTCGGGTGATGGTTTTTTCCGCATGGCTCGGTTTTTTGGTTTCGGGCCGAACGATGGTGAACTTGGGTTTCTCTTCGCTGACGGCTTGGCGCCTCGCTTGGGCTGTTGCGCTCATATGCGATAGAGCCCTTGGTGACGTGAGAGGACTTGGACGACGAGGCGGAGTTGCTCTTCGGATTGGCTGCGGAGCCATTCTGCGTGAGAGCCAGGGAGCTTCGAGTGCGTTTTCGGCCGCTCGGCGATGGCATCGATGTGTTCCTCTTGTCCGTCCGGCACATGGTCTTGATTGGTGTTGTCCATAGGTCACATCTCTAAGGCGAAGGCGGCGGGCCTCGCTATCGGGCGAAGACCCCATAGTGGCGATTTCCGCATTGGTGCATAAGCACGACTCGACCGCCCCGGCGGGCGTACCCAACCAACCCAAAAAAATCAGCCACCACCGCTTCACCATGGATCACCTCATCGAACAATGCGACGGAATCGCCTCCGCGAATCACGACCGCAAAAATCTCAACTTGGTCATCGTTTACGAAAATGTTGTTTCTGCCGCGCGCGCTCTCCGCGCCTGCGACATCCTGCGCGGCGATGAGCCGGAGGAGATCAATCTCTCGATCAAGGTTTGGAAGATGGACCTCCTCGGTATGGAAGATAACCGCGACCAAGCCGCTAAGGCCGCCTCTAAGGCCGACGTTGTTATCGTCTCCGCTTCGGGCCGAGACGAGATCTCGCCCTTTCTACGAATGTGGGCGGAGTCTTGGCTGGAGCGTGTGTCGTCGCGGTCGTGCTCGCTCCTCCTTCTTTTCGGTGACCACATCGGGCCGCGCTCCCTTGAAACGGCGGCTTATCTTTGGCAAAAAACAGCGCCTCGAGGCATCCGCTTTTTCAGCCATCCGAGTATGGATGGCTACGAGATCGAAACGAGGCCCATCCGCCAACGCGGGCTTCCCGAGCCGCTCACAGCGATCGGCTCGGAGGCCTGGGATTGGCGGCCGGGCGATAGCATCCTCAGCCGTGGCATCGAGGATCAAAGCGCCTTCGATATCATCGAGAGCTTTGGTGAGCACTTGCGCGCCCACCTCGAAGCCGAGCGCTTCTCTCATGCCGCGAATGGACAATGATCGCCCCTATCACTGCGTAATTGATTGACCCGCCTTTAACGAGCGTATAGACCTCACT
>JBILZC010000116.1:0-6138 GCA_044377415.1 Terrimicrobiaceae bacterium
CCGTGCTGGCACTCTGTCCCATCATGACGAACCGTTCCTCGTTAGCGGAATGGTCTGGATCGTTAATAATTAACGCATCAGCATCATAAAAAACAGATTTCGCCTCCTCGAATGTCACGCCATACTTGGCGGCATTGCTGGAAGCCTTCTTAGCATCCCATTCGAAGAAAAGTTCACTCACCCGAAAATAGCAATACATTGTATTGCAAATGTTGCAAGGAAAATTTCACGACGAAGCGCTGCAAGTTTTCATACCATTGTCCCTTTGAAATTAGACTTTGCAGCGCAAAAGAAGGGGGCATGGCCGTCTCGGCCGTGTGGAGACTGGTCTACTTTCCGCCACCCCTACCCATCGGAACCAAAGGAGCAGACCGCAGCACACAGGCGAGACGCGCTGTGCCCCTCTCCTAAAATTCAAAAGCAAGCTGCTTTTGGTATCATACCATTGTCCCTTTGAAATTAGACTTTGCAGCGCAAAAGAAGGGTGCATGGCCGTCTCGGCCGTGTGGAGACTGGTCTACTTTCTCGCCCCCTACCCATCGGAACCAAAGGAGCAGACCGCAGCACACAGGCGAGACGCGCTGTGCCCCTCTCCTAAAATCCAAAAGCAAGCTGCTTTTGGTATCAGTCATCCCAGATTTCAGTTGCCCCAGCGCGGGAGACAGATCACGGCTTGCTGGGATTGGCGGTCAAAAATGAAACGGACGCAAGCTCGCTTGTGGACGTTTGCTTTTTGATAGCCACATTCGTGCAACGAATGCGCCCGCGTGCTCAATTATGTCAATTCTGTCTAAAAACACTATGTTGACTCGTTCGCTCCCGCTCAGCTCGCCCTGCGGGCTGCCTTCGGCAGTCTATCTCGACCTTTCCCAAAGGTCTCGATTCTGTTAATCTTAAAAATCCTGCAATCCTGTCTAGAGAAAGAATCGGGACTGACTCCCGATTCTCTCAATTGGAAGTCGGTGATGGGGTTGCTGAAGAATGTTGGATGACATAGGTCTGCCCTGCGGTCGCCTCGAATTGGATCAGATCGCTTCCTTCGCCTTTGGCTTTGACGGGCTTGCCTTTGCCATCCTTGACGGTCGCCGCTCCGATGCCGGGGCTGGCAAGGCGGCATGTTCCGCCACTCTTGGAGTGGATGGAAATCGCCTTGGCTTTCCCCTCACTCCAATCGGCGGAGACAACAAAGTTTCCACGCGCCACGAGGCCTTGGAAGGAACCGGTGTTCCATGCCTTGGGCAGGGCGGGGAGGATTTGGATCGCCCCCTCATGGCTCTGTAGCAACATCTCCGCGACACCGCCCATCGAGCCGAGGTTGGCGTCAATTTGGAACGGAGGATGCACCGTCCAGAGGTTCGGCAAGGTGCGTTCGCGAAGGAGTTCCTGATAGACATCATGGGCTTTATCCCCCTCGCCCAGGCGGGCGCGGCTGTTCATTCGGTGGGCCAAGGCCCAGCCCGTTGTCTTGTCACCACGCAGGTCGAGCGTCTTGCTTGCGGCCTGCATCCACTCGGGTCGGGAAGGATTGATGAGTGTGCCGGGGTAGAGCGGGCAGAGGTGGGAGATGTGGCGGTGCTTGGGATCGCCGATATCGCTGTAGTGCGTTTCCTCGCGGTATTCTTTGATTTGCCCATCCGCGCCGATCTGGATCGGATCCAAGCGCCCCATTTGCTCGCGGATCGTCTCGAGGAAGGGATCGGTTTTGCCCAGCTTTTTGGCAAGCGCGAGCGTGTCGGAGAAGGTTTCCCAGACGAAGCCTTGGTCGAATGTGCAGCCTGCGGTGATGAAATACTTTCCTTTGGGCGCGCGACCGGTGATCCGTTCGATCTGCTCGGGAGTGGCTTTTTGTTCGGGAGAGGCGGAGGGCTCGACCAAAAGAAATTCGCCATGGGGCACCAGCGCCTTGGAGTAAAACTTGCTCAAGGACAGCATCGCCGGATACGCGACTTCCTCGAGGAATTTCCGGTCCTGCGTGAACAGGTAATAATCCACCAGCAACTTGGCGGTGAAGCCGCCCGTGCCCGGTCCGGAATGCCCGCCCGAGGCACCGGGAATGTAGTAGGCATTCGCTCCGGTTCCGATGATCCAGCCGTTGTCGCCATCCTCGGACAATTTCTCCTTATTGTGTTTGCGCACATAATCGGCGGCGTGGTTTTGCGCCACTGGGAGGTAGGCTTTGAAAAAGGCGTTGTAGGCCTCGAAGCACTCGCCCAAATTGGCGCTCATCGATCCCCAGTAATTCATCTGCACATTGATATTGTGCCAAAAGCCGCCCGACCACGGCGTGTTGTAATAGGCGCTCCAAGCCCCTTGCAAATTAGCGGGCAGGGTCTTTTCGCGCGAACTGGCAATCAGCAAGTAGCGGCCATACTGGAACATCAACTCCTCCAGCCAAGTGTTCGACTCGCCCTTTTTGTATTTCTCGAGAAGGAGGTGGGTCGGATCAGACGAGGGAGTGGAGTTGAGATTCACTGACACGCGCCCGAATAGGTTTTGATAATCCTTGAGGTGCCTTTCCTTCAGCGCGGCGTAGCCTGCGGACTGCGCCGCATTGATCCTCGAAGTCACCTCGTCGTGCGGGAATTGGTTGGGATCGAGTTTTTTTGCAGCGGGATTTTGGAACATCTCCGCGTTGAGCCGGTAGTTGGTTCCCGTGGCGATCAGCAGCGTGACGGCATCGGCCTTCTCGACCTTAATGCTCGCATTTCCAGCATCGGCAGACACGGACCCGCCTTCGTTGATCACCTTAATCTGACCCTCGTAGTTGCAGTTGAAATGCGGAATCGTTCCCTTGAGGGTCAGCAGATTCCCCTCCGCCGTGATCGTGCCGGTGCGATCTTTCGCATCGAGGTAGGGAATCTCGGCGCGCACGGCAAACGAGAGCGCGCCCTTTTGATCGGCGGTGAGCCGCACAGCGACCACATTGTTCGGGTAGGAGGCAAAATACTCGCGTTTGTAAGTGACCCCATCCTGCTTGTAGGAAACGAGCGCGATGGCCTCGTTCAGGTTAAGCGAACGGCGGTAGTCCTGGGCTGCTTTGTGGTTAAAATCAAGATACACCTCCGCAAAGTTCGTCAACCCGCCATCCCCGTAGACTCCTTTGTTATGAAGCGTCTTGTCGGTGATCTGAATGCGCTCGGAGTCCGTGCGACCAAAGATGGAGGCGCCGACATAACCATTCCCAATCGGGTAAGACCACTGTTCCCAATCCTTGTCGTAGGATTTTCGTTTTTCCTCGGTTTTCGTGCTCTCCCAATTGCTCCCGTTGTTCGGCGCGGGCTGCGGCTCCCAGATTTCATAGACTCGCGGCGAGGCCATCGCGATTGCGGGGAGCAGGAGGAATAGATTGACCACCGAGGACACCGAGAACACGGAGCGAGAGAAGAGGTTTTTCATGATTTTTTTAGACAGGATGACAAGATTCACAGGAAGGCTTTAGGGAGTGTTGAAGATTTTTTTGAGGTGGTAGTTGATCGTGTGGGTTTCAATACCATAGAGCAGCCCCATCATTTTCTGGGTGAGCCAAACATTTTCATCGGCGTAAACGGTTTCGACGCCGGCTTGTCCGCTGGCCGCGACAAAGGACAGGTATTCTGCGGCGGAGGAGCGAACCAGTGAGACGGGGGCGGCGGGCTTGGGCTTTTTTTTGCTCATTGATTCAACTCAAATCTGAACGATTACGGGTAAAATAATAAAACTTTTAGTTATCAGCACCCCACAGGCGGGGCGCGGTTGGAGAAGAACTAACCACGGATTGCTCAGATGGGCACGGATGATCCCAGCAAACTGGGATTGGCAGAAAAAAGCAAAAATCTGGCAAGCCCACTTGCGGAGTTTTTGCTTTGGTTCTGCCCCATTCGCGCAGCGAATGCAGCCGTGCACACACAATCTTCTCCGTGTTCTCTGTGTCCTCTGTGGTTAAATAAACTTTTTTGGGTTAGCATGATAAATTTTTTTAGTTAGGAGGAACTTCTTGTTTTGATGGTTTCTGAGAGACGGGCTTGCGAGGCAGGATGATGCCACGCTGCACGAGCTCATCGGCGTGCATATCGGCGAGGGGGCCGCACCGGGTGAGCCAGGCGTCGCATTCGGCTCGGAGTTCGGCGAGCTTGGCGGCGTGGGCCGGGTCGCCGGCAAGGTCTTTCACTTCCCAAGGGTCGCTCTGCGTGTCGTAGAGTTGTTCCTTTGGCCGGTTAGGTTCGAAGTAGAGCGCCTGAAAGGGCGTCAGCTTGCCTTCGGCCTGCACGCGGCGGAGCTCATGCATCGTCTGACCGGCTTCCTGGTAGGCCACCTCGCCGGCCTCGTCGACGCCGGGAGCGAGATTGCGGACATAGCGGTAGCGCGCGTCGCGGACCGAGCGGACCTTATCGAAGCTCTCGTCCATGAAATCGCGGAAGCTGTAGACATATTTCGGAGGCTGCGCGGCCTTGGGCAGGAAGCAATGACCGTCAAATTCCGGAGGGACCGGCACACCGGCGAGCGTCAGGAAAGTCGGCGCGAAGTCGATCCAACTGGCGAAATCCTCGCGGACGGTGCCTGCGGGCAATTGGTCGGGCCAGCGGATGATGAGCGGGACGCGCGTGCCGGTATCCTTCGGCGAACGCTTAAAGCGTGGCATGCCGCGCCCGTGGTCGGCAGTGAAGATCACGATGGTGTTTTTCTCGAGGTCGTGCGCCTTCAGCCAGTCGAGCACTCGGCCGAGGGTGTAGTCGACGGCCGTGACGAGTTCGTGATAGTGGGCGACCTCGCGGCGGACGGCCGGGGTGTCCGGGTAGAAGGGCGGGAGTTCGACCTTGGCCGGATCGCGGCGATCGGAGGGCTTGAGCGCCGCGGTGTTCTTGGCGTGCTCCTCGTCAGAGGCGCGAACCTGGCTTTCGTGGCTGACCATCAAATTCAAGTAGGCAAAAAAGGGCTCCTTAGGCTTCCTCGAAGCCTGTATCCATGGCTTTCGATCCTGGGCCAGTTTCTTTTCGGACACGCCTTGGAAGTCCGTCTTGCCGGGCCACATCACGTGGTATCCAGAGGCGCGGAGTTTCTCGGTGAATGGGCGGGGCGGATTAACGACAATCGAGCGCATGTTTTGGGCGCCGTATTTCAGTGGATACTGCCCGGTGATCATTCCGCTGCGGGAGGGAGCGCAGACGCCGCTGTGGGTGAAAGCGCGGGTGAACAGCGCACCTTCCTTGGAGAGGCGGTCCATATTGGGCGTGATCGCGTCCTTGCAGCCGTAGGCGCCAGTGTCTGGCCCCATGTCTTCAGCGACGACAAGCACGATGTTCGGGCGCCGATCGGCGGCCACCGCCGAGGCTGAGAGTGTGAAGAGGAGTGCGGCAAGAAGGGGTTTCATGCGGACTTTGCTATTGGGCACTTGGTTTCTTCCGACGGCACCCGGATGGGTCACAAGAAGGTTAAGCGCGGCTTGAGGGAATCTGATCATATCGTGGATTGCTCTATTGCTTGGGCCAGACCTTGATTTCATGCCTGCCAGGCTTCAGCCCGGCGAAGGGGCCGGCTCCGGGGGTGGCGGGATCGCGGGGCTTGCCGAAGTAATCGGTGGCGATCTCCATCGGCGTGCCGTCCGGATTCTCGAAGGTGGCCTTTGACACAAGCGTTTTGCCGAGGCGTTCCGCAGTGACAGGCTGTGTCGGCTGGATTTCCGGTAATTCGAACGACAGGTAAATTCCGTCGGCCTTCTCGCGGATCTCGGCGGCTTGCACCGGCTGGTTGCCTTCCACCACCATGTTCTTAAACTTTTTGATCGCGCCGAAGGGGTCGGGCTGCGTCATCAGATTGTTGAGATACCGGTCGTCCCCGCCGGCGATGCTGATGAGTCCCAGCACTTCGGTGGTGTGCGGACGGTGGTAGGGGGTCTCCCGCGTCTGCGGATTCACGGTGATCGCGCCTGGCAGGATATTGTAGCAATACGCCCCGCCTTGGGACCAATTCTTCAAGTTCGATCCCAGGAAAATGTTGTGATCCAGCAGAAACGGGCCGTGGTTGACCTCCATGAACACATTCGGGTTGAGATTGTTGTAGAACAGGTTGCCGGAAATTCTGGTTCCCTGCGTCATCCAGTCCAACCAGAGTAGCCCGTATCCTCCAGATTGGCTGACCAGGTTGTCCTTGATCACCATATCG
>JBILZC010000047.1:0-17621 GCA_044377415.1 Terrimicrobiaceae bacterium
TCGATCCAATGGATTCGACATAATAAAATTGCCGATTTTTTAAAATGAGCTTTTGCTGCGATGCCAAAATTTAAAACCCAGAATTTTTCAAACTGCCCTTAAAGATCATGCAAACAAATGGAACCAGTAAGTCGCCAGAAGAAATGCGTGCTTGGTATTTTTCCGAAATTTCAAAAAGTGTGGGATATTCCAACGAGGAAATTTGTCGTAACTCTTGGAAGCTCGATGCGGACTACGCGGTGACGATGGTAATTCGTGGCGAGCCAAGGGCGTGAAGCCAGAAAAGTGGAGTTTAAAAAATATGTCATGCAAGTTGGCAGAATTGCAGGAAAAGTGCCAACTACTGGCGCGGCTACGGCGTGAAGATGGTAACGAGTAACTGTTGGCTGGTGGTGTTTTGGGATTTTTCTCTTGATTATTCATTCATAATCGAATAATTATTCGATAATGATCGATAAAATAAATAAAAATACTTTTCAAAGTGTTCGTTCCACTTTGAAAGAGCGTCTTACAGAGAAATCTTCTGGTCTCATTCAGTTGCTTGTGGGGCCGAGGCAGGTGGGCAAGACGACTTTGATCCTCGAGATCGCTGCGGAATGGGCTGGGCGTTCTGTGTATGCTTCGGCGGACACGCCCGAGGCGGCATTGCCAAATTGGCGGGAGGGAATCTGGCGTCGGGTCGAGGCTTTAGCGCGGGATGGAGCGCCAACTGTTCTGCTGCTGGACGAGATTCAGTATCTTCCGGATTGGTCGATCTGGCTCAAGGCAAAATACGATGAGACCCAGCGGCTGGGCTTGCCGATCCGGATTGTGGCCAGTGGCTCATCTTCCCTGCAGATTGGTGCGGGAGCGCGCGAGTCGATGGCTGGGCGTTTCGAAAAGCTCACGCTTTCACACTGGGGAGCAGGAGATTTGGCAATCATTGCAGGAATCTCGCCAAAGGATGCAGCCTACCGAGTGGTGACTCATGGAGGGTATCCTGGAGCTGTTGTCTTTTGGAATGACCCTGCGAGATGGCAGGCCTATGTGCGGGATGCGATCATCGAGCCAGCGATCGGGCGCGACATTCTTCACTTGGAAAAAGTGCGCAAACCGGCCTTGCTGCGACAGGTTTTTGCTGTGGCGGCGGCGCACCCTTCGGAAATTCTCTCCCTGGAGAAAATAGCGGGTCTGCTTGCCGAGAAGGGGGCTCTCGAAACCATCTCACATTATCTTGAACTTCTGCACGAGGCTTTTCTGGTGACTCCACTGCAGAAATTTTCGAATTCGGAAATCCGCCGCCGCCGCTCCTCGCCCAAACTGGTCGTGAGGAACAATGCGTTGCTGGTCGCGGGCGGAAACATCGCCCCGAGTCCTGATCATGAACCGGATCGCTGGGGCCGATGGGTAGAAAACGCCTGCTTGGCGCGTGCGATCAATGACGGGTTGGATCTGCACTTCTGGCGGGAGGAGCCTTGGGAGGTGGATGCCGTCGTGGCCAGTGGAGGGGAACACTACTTGCTGGAAGTGAAAACGGGTCGTTACTCGGCAGAGGATTTGCGGGGCTTGGGACACGCTACGCAGAAGTTCCCAGAGTGTCGACCGATTGTTTTATGCGATCCGGGCTGCGAGCGTATTGCTGAGGCTGCGGGATTTGAAGCAGGTTCATGGGTGGACTTTTTGCAATAGGTCGGGCCGTGGGGCAACGGCTAAAAAATTAAGAAGGGGTTGAAGATGCGTTGAGGGATCGAAAGAGGCATTGGTTTGAGTATGTCTCGACTCATCTCACGGAGGCACGCCGAATACGTATAAACCTTCAGGCGAGCTGATTAAATAAGTCAGACTGCGGTAAAAAACCCATTTTGGGTTGCTTTTACTATGCTAGATGAAAAAACTTGAATTCAAAATTGTGTATCCAAAAAAACGCGCTACTCTTTGCTGACTGATTTCGAGGTTGTGCAGTCGCGTAATCATATATGATTGAAGAAACCATTTTATTCCCAACGGCTTTTTATGTCGCCTTGGTTCTGCTCGGCGTGGCATTCGTGTATGCTTGGAGGCAGCGTGAGCTGGGGGTAGGGATTCCTATGGGGGCTGTGCTGGGAACGGTGGCGATATGGTATTTTGGGGATGCATTTTACAATGATTATGCAACATATTCTCGGAATATTGGCGAACAATATGTCGAGGCTGCTTGGTGGCAGGTGGCTTTATTTTTAGCCGCCTTCCTTTTGTTTGTGCCTCTATTACACAGCAGCATGAACCGATCTCTTTTTTCGCATCGGAGTGAGTTTTGGGCCCTTATGCGAAGTGGCGGGGTCGAGAATAAGGAGTTCCAGCGACGCTTGGATATTGCAACAAGTCTCATTTTAGGTGTCTGGATCTTTCTTATGTTGATTGCTTTGGTGCGAACGAACTTTGATTTTCTCGGCCTTTTTGCTCCTTACATATCGGGGAAAGCCAACCCATGGGCGCGAGGGCGTGTCGGGTCAGGTTTCGACGCGCTGATTTCGTTTGCGAATTACCTTCAAATCATGCTGGCGGCGTCTTTTGGTATCGTGGCAGCTGTGGCAAAAAATCGTCGCACACGCACGATCGCTCTAGTTGTGACAGCGCTCACTCTGCCTTGGTTCCTCCTCGATCGTACGCGCAATACGATGCTGGCTGTGGTGCTACCCGGACTTCTGGCTTGGGTTTTCGTGCGATTTCGTGGGGGACTGCTTTTGAAATTTGCGGTGCTATTAGGTGCCTTTCTGGTGACGGAGGGCTGGATGAAATTTGTGCTTCAAAATCGAAGCTCAACAAATATATCTATGGCATTTAGTCAAATAGGCATCGGAGGTGTCTATGATCAAATCGAGTCGACGGAGGGAAAACATGAAGGTCTCAATATGTTGGAGGAGTTGACTTGGGTGAATTCCTTCATCGATAAAGGAACGTATGTGGTCAATAATGGAGGTAGGTATTTTGCAGAGTTGGTAAACCCAATTCCACGAGCAATTTGGCCAGCTAAACCGATGATTGGTATCGATTATGCGATTGCCCGTGGTCAACTCTATGGAGATGCTGGTGACGCACAAGGTGGTGTGGGCGCTACTATCTCCACGGGCATGATTGGGCAGGGCGTAGTGAATTTCGGAACTTTCTTCGGAGTGTTAGCGGCGGCACTTCTGATGGCGTTCTGGGTCGCTGTCCTAGCGCGACAGGATCTCATGGGGGAAAAGATGGGTCGAATGCTTCTCTTCTTCATCGGTACCGTGCTGACATTTAATCTCGGGCGTGATATCACACTCATCACACTTTATCCCTTTATATTCGGCTACTTGATGACGTCATTTTGGTCAAAAACGCATAAAGAAAAGTAGGGGGCAGTTAAGGGTGCGTGAATCAATTTGACAGGATTTTCAGGAAATACAGGATTTTCAGGATAAAAACTGAGGAAAGTTGCGGGTCATGGGTAGTTGGTAAATGGTGACTGGCACGGTCCGGTTCCGAAATGCGCTATGGTGAATTTGTGGCGAGGTGTGGATGCTGGTGCTTGACATCAGCGGGGTAGTGAAATCTATTCACGTTGTGAATAAAAATCATTCAAGATGGATTGAGCCTTTGCTGGGTCAGGCGCTTTCGGTTTTTCCTGTGGTTGTCATGGCTGGGGCCAGACAAATGAGTGGAGAAGGATGAGGAAAAGCAAAATCATCGACGTCAAAATGATGGGGTAAATGGGAGCTGGTGAAGGAGGCAATAGTTCAGATTTTTTGTTGAAATAGATTGTGATTCGTCATTTATTAGTTAAATGTTAATAGCCATACACTTTGCTCGTCTTGGGCCATACCATCTGGCAAGATTGCGGTCGGCTTGCGATGTGCTCATTCCTATGGGCTGGCGCGTGCTTGCTTTGGAAATCGCTGGAACGGACTCAACTTATGAATGGGATAAGGAGTCGCTGGATTCTCCCGCATATGAGCGGGTGACGGTGTTTCCGGATTCGGTTTTTGAAACGATTCCTGCGGCTCAAATGAAGCAGGGTATCGCGCGAGAGCTAAATCGTATTCGTCCGGATGCGATGGCGATCGCGGGGTGGGGAACATCGGATGCTAGAGCCTGCTTGAATTGGTGTAAGTCTCATGGAGCCATGTCAATCGTAATGAGCGAGACCCGAACTGCGGATGGGCAACGAGTCTGGTGGAAGGAATGGCTGAAATCACGGATCGTCAGACAATATGATGCCGCGTTGTGTGGGGGGGATTCACACAAACGATATTTGATGGATCTGGGGATTCCCCCCGAGCGAATTAATTATGGGTATAATGTTGTAGATAATCAGTTTTTTAACAAAAATCGAAATTGGGGGACGCGAATTAGGCAATGCACAGAAATTGAAGGAGTGGGACTTAGTGTGTCAAAGGATACAGAGAGTATAGAGGTGGAAGGTGAAGTTTTATCTCACGGAGGCACGGTGATCACGGAGCAAGGAGATGCAGAAGCAAGTCTGCGCCTTGGTTCCCACGCAGGCGATTCCGCATCAGACTCGCTGAAAAGCAAACTTGCCGATTTGCCTGTTTCAGAATCGCTCATCCGTTATGCGGATGGCCCTGCTTCTTTACCCGCAACTAGCCACTCGCTACCCGCTACAGCGTTCGAGGCGCTTACCGGTCCTTATTTTTTGGCATCGAATCGGTTTGTGGAGCGGAAAAACTTAGGGCGATTGATTCGAGCTTATGCCATATATGTGGGGAGTTTGCAGGAGGGTAAGGAAGCTTGGCCGATGGTTTTATTGGGGGATGGGGAGTTGCGGGGGGAGTTGCAAGCGCTATGTGGGGAGTTGGGAATTAAAGTTTTCAGTTTTCAGGGTTCAGTTTTCAGTCGCGAGAAAGAGGGCGACTTAAAACTTAATTCCTACAAAATTAAAACTTCCCCCGGAGGCGGATGCGTTATTTTTGCAGGGTTTCGCCAGATTGCGGAATTGCCTGCATTTTATGCTGATGCGGGAGCGTTCATTCATCCGGCATTGAGTGAACCGTGGGGACTAGTGATTAATGAGGCTATGGCGAGCGGGTTGCCGGTGCTGTCGAGTAGAAATGTTGGTGCGGCCGAGGAATTGGTTGTCAATGGGAAAACGGGTTATCTTTTTGACCCCAGGAATATTGAAGAAATGGCAAATGCCATGTCGAAGGTGGCAGGCATGAATCAAGAGGAGCGTTTGACTATGGGGCGCACGGCTTTTGAAAAGCTTGAACGAAAAGCTCCCGTGAAAGCTTTTGGCGAGGGCTTGGCGAAGTTGCTTATGGGAAAACTTTGAAATGAGGGTATGGAGTGTTCTAGAGTCGGCGCTTTGCTCCGAGCTTGGTTTGTAAACTGCATCGATATTCTCTCACGGAGGCACTGGGAGCACGGAGGATCAAAACTTAAACCTAAAAGCTCTCCCGCCGGAGGGGGCCGATGTTGTGTTTTTTGGGCCGGCTTTTATTTTGCCGAGCTTCAGTGAGGGGTTGCCGATGTCGGTGCTGGAAGCTTGGTCATATGGGTTGCGGTGATGACGCCAGAGTGTAATTTGCCGGAGGGGTTTGCTTGCCAAGCAGCGCTGGAAATTCGAAGTGGGGGAGGGAGTTTTCATGGGTCAGATTTCAGTTTTCAGCAGGGGATGCGGACGCTTTTGGAGATGGCGGATCAGGAGCGAGTCGCTATGGGGATGCGAGGGCGAAGATTGCTAGAGGCCAAATTCACTTGGCAGAAGGTGGCAGCGCAGATGAGGGCACTCTACGAGGATATCCTCCCGGGATAGGAGGAAACGAGATCTTACGGTGATAGCCGCACGTGTGACCACGTGCGGTTTTTTTGTGTGTATCGGAAGCGGTCGTGAAGGCGGTCGCGTCCGCCTTGCCAGAATTCGATGGTTTCGGGTTCCACGCAGTAGCCGCCCCAGAAATCGGGTTTCGGGATGGGGCCTGTGGAAAAGCGCGATTTCATTTCTTCGAAACGGGCTAGGAGAAATTCACGGGAGGGAATTTCGCTGCTCTGCTCTGAGACCCAAGCCCCGAGTTGGCTTCCAGTTGGGCGGCTCAAGAAATAGGCAAGCGATTCTTCTTCGGAGATTTTTTTGACTGGCCCCGTGACCTCGACTTGGCGCTCCATGGTGATCCAGGGAAACAGAATTGCGGCACGGGGATTTTCGGCGAGATGCTTGGCCTTGCGACTGCCGTAGTTCGTAAAAAAAATAAATCCGCGTTCATCAAATCCTTTCAATAGGACGGTGCGGCAGGCGATGTGACCGGAGGAATCCGAGGTCGCCAAGGACATGGCGTTGGGTTCGGCAATGCCTGCATCGGAGGCCTCTTGAAACCATAGGCGAAATTGCTCGAGGGGATTCGGATTGATGGACTCTTCGCGAAGGGGATCGCGTCCGTAATCGACTCTTAGGTCTTGCAGGTTTAAATCAGTTTTCATCGCTGGTTATTTAAAATTAAACGCCAACTTCGGCGAGGCGAAGAAGGTATTTGTAGGAGTAGATGCCCGTGCTATGTCCGTCGCTCCAGCGAGGCTGGATAGCGTAACCTCCAATGGTCTGCCACGAGGCCAGATCGAAACTGCCGGAACTGTAAGTAACCTTGGGACGCTCGATGTTTCCCATCACATCTGGCTCGCCACCGCAGGTCGCGCAAGGGCAATGGCGTCGCACGGATTCGAGCGGCAAGTAAGTTTCGTTTCCATCATTCCACGCGATAGCGAGGTCGGTTCCGATCTTTTGAATCGAGGATGGTTGCAATGTTTGTGTCATATTTTGATTTTTTCGTTGGCAAGGGGGGATGTCCATCGTTTTAAATAGCCGGCTCGTCATGGATCATCTTGATAAACTCGAATCGCAAAGCATCTACATTCTTCGTGAAGCCTACCACAGCTTTTCCAACCTCTGCATGCCATGGAGCATGGGTAAGGACTCTAACGTTCTGATCTGGCTTTCGAAAAAGGCATTTTGCGGTCACATCCCATATCCGTTACTTCACATCGATACGACGTATGAGTTTCCGGAGATGCTGGAATTTCGCGAGTGGGCGGTTGAAAAATACAAGCTGGATTTGATCGTGAAGATCAACGAGGACGCCCGCGCAGGAACGGGTTCTTACACCACTTCAATCGGCTATGAAACCCATGATCCCGTCACTGTCACGCATGAGTTGAAGACCATGGCCCTCCAGCAGATCATGGCTGAGCGCAAGTTCGACGCGCTCATCACTGGTATTCGTCGCGATGAGGATCCGACTCGCGCCAAGGAGCGTTATTTTTCACCGCGCAACGCGGAGTTTGAGTGGGACTACAAAGATCAACCGCCGGAGTTCTGGAATCAATTCACCACGACATTGGAACCCGGCGAGCACATCCGTGTGCAGCCCTTGCTGGACTGGACGGAAGTCGATATCTGGCGCTACATCGAGCGGGAGAATATCCCGATTCCACAAATGTATTTTGCAAGGAAAGCTGAGGACGGATTGAACTACCGCTTCCGCTCCTTGGGTTGCTGGCCGATCACCAAGCCCGTGCAGAGCAATGCGGCGAATATCGAGCAAATCATCTCCGAGCTTCTGGTCACAAAAACCAGTGAGCGGGCCGGTCGCGCTCAGGATCACCACGAGCGTAATGCCATGCAAAAACTGCGAGCCAAGGGATTCATGTAAGATCGAGTATCTACAAGGGGTGGGGGAGTTCGTTTCTTGAAAATCCCCACTTCGCTACTTCTCAAAAAACACGTTTTGACCAATAATATTTCTCTTTAAAAAATGAGTGCCGCTATCACAAACTCACACGTTCCGAATCTGGATCCCAAGTTAAAAATCGTCATCGTCGGTCATGTGGATCATGGAAAATCCACGCTCATCGGTCGCCTCTTTCACGATACGAATTCCCTACCCGAAGGGAAAGTCGAGCAGATCCGTAAGGCGAGTGAGGCCGAAGGAATGGACTTCGAGTTTGCATTCCTTCTCGATGCCTTGCTGGAGGAACAGGAGCAAAATATCACCATCGACACGACACAGCTCCCTTTTCGAACGGATCTGCGTGAATACGTGATCATCGACGCTCCAGGACACAAAGAATTCCTAAAAAACATGATCACCGGTGCGTCCAGCGCCGATGCCGCAATCTTGTTGATCGATGCTCATGAAGGCGTGCAAGAACAGTCCAAACGCCATGCGTATTTGCTCTCGCTCCTTGGAATCAAGCAGGTCGTTGTTGCGGTAAATAAGATGGATCTCGTCGGATTTAAACAAGACGTCTTCGACGCTGTCCGTGCTGAATACACCGTCTTCCTCGAAAAGCTCGGGGTCGTTCCTCAGCACTTTTTGCCGATTTCTGCCAAGCACGGACATAATATCACAACGGCCAGCACGGATATGCCGTGGTTCAAAGGACCCGCTATTTTACAGGCGCTTGATCAATTTGCCACACCAGTGACACCAGAGGGACTGCCATTGCGTTTGGTTTTGCAAGATGTGTATCGCTTCGACGAGCGCCGTATCCTTGCTGGTCGCATCGAGGCTGGTCGTCTCAGCGTGGGAGAGGAGTTGACCTTCTGGCCCGACCGCAAGCGCAGTCGCATCAAGGCTATCGAAAACTGGGGATCGGGTGCTTCCAAGACGAGCGCTTTGGTCGGCGAATCCGTTGCGATTACTCTCGAGGAACAGATTTTCGTTGAGAGAGGACAGATCGGGAGTCATGCGGGTGTCGGCCCCGCCGAGGGACGCGAGATCCATGCTAGTCTCTTCTGGATCAGCAACGATCCCCTTCCGGTCAATGTGCCTTTCATGCTTAAGCTGGGCACGCAGACTGTCGAAGCCCGCGTGGTCGAGATCCAGCGCGTCCTCGATTCCTCGACACTTGAACCCATCACTGCATCCCGGCATGAGCTTTTGAAAAACGAAGTCGCCGATGTTCGAATTCGAGCCCGCAAGCCCATTGCTTTTGATCGTTGCGACCGCATCAGTGACACAGGACGTTTTGTTATTGTTTGGGGTAAGCGCATTGGCGGCGGCGGCATTGTGCGTGAGGCTGATTACGACTCTGGCAGACCCGGAGTGGCGAGTGACAACATCACTTGGACTCTGAGTCCTGTCTCTCGCGAAGACCGCAGCGAGTTGCTTGGCCATCGTGGAGCCGTTCTGTGGCTCACGGGCTTGTCTGGTTCCGGTAAGTCCACACTTGCGACGGCTCTCGAATACCAACTTCATCGCCGAGGATTAGCCACATTCATTTTGGATGGGGACAATCTTCGCCATGGTCTTTGCTCGAATCTCAAATTCTCTCCCGAGGACCGTTCGGAAAATATCCGTCGAGCGGGTGAAACAGCCAAGCTTATGGCTGAAGCCGGCATGGTCGTGATTTGCTCCCTCATTTCGCCCTACCGGAGCGACCGTGCGCGTGTTCGTGAGATTTGCCATCGTGACGGCATCCCGTTTGCCGAGGTTTTCATCAATGCTCCATTGCAAGTCTGTGAGCAACGAGACCCACGTGGACTTTATAAAAAGGCCCGCGCTGGGGAGATCACAGACTTCACCGGCGTCAGCTCACCCTACGAACCTCCGACGAAACCCGAGTTGGAAATCCTCACGAGCGAAAGCACGATGGAAGCCTCACTTAGCCAACTTCTCGATTTCGCCAATGCTTTTGCGCGCAAGCTGGAATCGAGTCCAGCCACCGAGCAAACAGCGGGATCAGGGATCTAGAGGTTCTCCACACAAGCTCAAGTCGTCTTCGGACGACTTGGGGTGATGTGTGGCGGCTTGAGATATATGGGCTCAGCTAGGCCAGCTTGAGCGGCTTGCCGCGCGAGCACCGATGCGCTCGGGTGGAGGATTGTGGCATCAAGGAGGTTGGCTCCTGTCGAATAAACGGGAATGCCTGGAATCAGTCGTGTGGCGGCGGATTCTGGTGATAGCAATTCCAGTGGGCCCTTGAGACGCCCCTCTGAGACATGACTAAAAAAGCACTGATTCGACCGCGCGTCGCCCACCACAAAATATTCGGGAGCATCATAGCCGAGCATGGAGGAAAGCCCGCGCACAGGAATATGGCGCGCTTTTGCGATTCCCCAAGCGGCAGCGATACTTGAGCGCAGGGCGTTGTAGCTTCCTGGTCCCGTGCCAACAAGAACAAGATCGAATGACTTTGATTCAGCGATGACTTCTTCCAGTACGCTAAAAAGCATCGCTCCACGGCCACGAGGATTCTCAAACGATCTCGAGATGATGGGATGGTTGTTTTCCGTTAATGCCACGCTCCCTACCGAGCTTGAGCATTCGATAGTCAGAGTTTTCATGGATTGATCGTGATCCGGCGGCCCTCGCTCTCGATGCTGAAATGGAGCCGGATGGTATCGTTGGGAAGTTCTTGCTCGAAGCGTTCTCCCCATTCGATGGCAGCTACGATGGGGTCTGCGAGATAATCGTCCATCCCGAGATTGGCGAGTTCTGATGCGAATTGCAGGCGGTAGAGGTCCATGTGGACAAGTGGCCAGCGGCCCTTCGGATACTCGTGCACAAGGGCAAACGTTGGGCTGGAAACTTGGGTGGGGTCGCATCCTAGACCCTCGGCGAGACCGCGAACAAAGATGGTTTTTCCTGCGCCTAATGGTCCAGTTAGAGACATAACAACTGGTCCTGCGAGTGCCGAGCCGATATCCCATCCTGCGCGATGGGTATCCAGTTCGCTAGCGCAAAAAAGTCCCTCGATGGGGATGACTTTGTTGAATTGCAGGATGGACATAGATCGACCAATCTAGTGTTTCGCAATCCGTGATGACAACACCTTCCCTCTCTCCATTCACTCGTATTGTGGGCTCATTGTTTTTCGTGCTGGCTCTTTGCTTTCTTGTCGGCTGCGACTCGCCTTCCTCAACAATCCGTGAAATCAGAGGCAACCTCGATACATTTAAGTCCTCTCCGAATTTGCAGACGAAAGAAGCGTTGGAAAAGTCTTTCGCTAAAATGGAGGTTCAAATTCAGGAATTAGAGGCGAAGGGCGACACCGTTCAGTATGACCTCTTCCGCCGTCAATCCTTCACGCTCCGCTACGATTTTCACTCCACTCTTCTTGAGATCGCCAAATGGAACTCCGAGGAAGCGGAGCGTCGTGCCAATGCCCAAGCGCCAGTTACAATGCCATCTCCGGAAGCGAGGCCTTCCGTTCCGCCAGCAATAGAGACTCACAAAGAGTGAGAAGCTTTTTCCGGATGGGCATGGCCCGATCAGCAAAACCGCGTTGACATCTTTCGTATTCTGCCCGTCCGCTTGCTGTCTCGATGGGAACGGCTTCGTAACCGTAGGAGGATAGGTCGTAGGGACTGGCTTGCATATCTAGCGCCCGAATATCCCTAGCTAACTCAAAGGCATCTGCCATGAGTTCCGATGGACACCATGGAGCAAGTTTAAATGCCCACTTATACAGATCCATATTGGCGTGGAGACAACCAGGTTGATCGAGGTCGGGTGAGGTTTCGCGAGTGGGTTGAAGGCGATTGATTGGACGTGCTTCTGGAGTAAAAAAACGGAAAGCATCGAAATGCGAGCACCGGACGGGCATCGCATCGACGACCGCTGCAATTTCCTGTGGGCTTAATCTCAGGGGAAGGTCCTCGTATCGATTCTCCTCCGTTTTATAAACCATCGCCCATTCATGAATCCCATGGCATCCGAAAAAGGGAGCCCGACTCGCTGTGAGGGTGAGGAATCGATGGAGCCATTCCACAAAGGTGAGGCGGTTTTTTCCAAGTGGTTCCGCCGTGATCCCCAGCGGCGTATTTATGTATCCGCTAAAGCCGATGTAGACCTCCGCTCGTTCGAGCACAATGCCAAGACCTGGATGCCAACGACGAAGCAGCGATGGACGGTTGGGATAATATTCAAAAAGAAAATCATCCACGGGATGTCGCTCGCCACGCGACATTCGGGCCAATCGAGGAGCACACCAAGGATCGACGCGGGCTTCATGGGCCAACATCAAGGGTTTCCACTCCCGCTCTGATAAAACTTTCACGCAGAGTTTTAAATTGCGTGGGCGAAATCTCGTTTAGGCTACAGAGAGCCGTTTCGCCAACAATCCAGATAGGTGAGTGCGAACGGTCGTATTATCAATCCTCTCGAGAAGAGAATTAAAAAAGCCATTGACGACGAGGCGTCGGGCTTTGTCACGAGGAATGCCACGCGCCTGCATGTAGAAAAGTTCATCCTCGCTCACTGGGCCGTTGGTGGCGCCATGGGTGCAACGAACTTCGTCATTCAGGATTTCCAAGCCCGGCATGGAATTCGGGTCTGCATCATCGCTCAGGATGAGATTTCGCACTTTTTGATAGGCGTCTGTGCCTTGGGCACCTGGTTCCACTTTGATGAGGCCTGCAAATATCGTGCGGGAGCGGTCATCGAGGGCATTGAGATAAAGGAGATCGCTTGTCGCATGTGGGGCGATGTGGTCTTGGAGTGTGCGCTGGTCGATCTCGCGGGTGCCTTCCACGGGGTTGATGGAATACATCTCACTGCGTGAGCCTTCACCAATGAGGCGACTCAGGCTCTCGCCGCGAATGAATCCTCCTCCGAAGTTCGCAATGAGGGCGGTGCACTTGGCATTGGCATCCACGTTGGTCGAATTGATGTGGAAGGCTGTCGTGGTTGTGGACCAATCTTGGACGGCAATATAGGTGAGGCTGGAACCCTTTTCCAAGTGGAGGTCGTTCACCCCGCAAGCCAAGGCTGTAAGCTTGTCTGCGGACTTGAAGTAATCCAACACCGTGACGCTGCTGTTTTCACCACAAACGATGAGTGTGTGTGGAAAAATCGTGGCATTGTTTCCTTCGGCCCAATGAAAAATCTCGATTGGCAGAGTCACCGAGGTATTCGCTGGCACGTAGAGAAAGGAACCAGTGGAGACTCGAGCCTTGTGCAATGCCGTGAACTTGCTCGAACCCAGAGCGGCCGGTTGGGCCATGAAGTATTTCCGAAAAAGTTCCGAGTGGTTGGCTGCTGCGGATTCTAGGGATTCAAAAATCACGCCAACTGGGAGTGATTGCGCAGATTTGTGAAGAAGGGCGTTGTTGCCAAAAACCATCTTTGCGGAAAATTCGCCAAGCCCCGTTGAGGAGTTGATCAGGCGACCTTCAGCGGATACGGGAGCGGCGTCCACGAAAGTGGATAGATCAAGGGGCTTGAGATTCGCAAAGCGCCAGGCTTCGTGACGACGTGTCGGAGTGGGGGACTGCTCGTAGTCAGCAAGCGCGGCCTTCTGTTCTGCGGCGAACCAAGTTGGCCAGTTTGAAGAAGTCGGAGTCACGTTTTGTTCAATAAGTGTCGAGGTCATGTGAGTTGCGTCCGGCGGGATTTATCCGACGGATCCTTCCATCTCGAGATCGATGAGCCTCTTGAGTTCGACCGAGTATTCCATCGGGAATTGTTGGACTAGGTCGTTCACGAATCCGTTTACAGCGAGACTCATGGCGGCACCCTCAGAAATGCCTCTTTGTTGCATGTAAAAAATCTGTTCTGCACTGATCTTGCTCACGGAGGCCTCGTGCTGGCAGGCGTTTTCTTTTCCTCGAACGGTGATCGCGGGGTAGGTATCCGTGCGACTCTCGGTGTTAATAAGCAGGGCATCGCATTCAGTATTGTTTTTGCAGCCTTTGAGATGACGACCGACTTGCACCAGACCACGGTAGGTCGAGCGGCCAGATCCAAGACTGATGCTCTTTGACACAATGTTGCTCGTTGTGTCATCTGCTGCATGGACCATCTTAGCGCCAGTATCTTGGTGCTGTCCGTCTCCGGCAAGGGCGATGGAGATCACTTCACCACGTGCCTTACGGCCTTTCATGATGACTCCCGGATATTTCATCGTGAGGCGGGAACCGATATTGCAATCGATCCACTTGATCTCCGCTTCCTCGTGTGCGAGTCCGCGCTTGGTGACCAGATTGAAAACGTTCGCGGACCAGTTTTGAACAGTGATGTATTGGATTTTCGCACCCTTGAGAGCGACGAGTTCGACGACGGCGCTGTGGAGTGTGGATGTCTCAAATTTCGGCGCGGTGCAGCCTTCCATATACATCACCTCGCTGCCTTCGTCGGCAATGATGAGAGTGCGTTCAAATTGACCGAAGTTTTCGGCATTGATTCGGAAGTAGGCTTGGAGCGGATGCTTCACCTTCACTCCTGGCGGGATGTAGATGAACGAACCACCTGAAAAAACGGCGCTATTCAGAGCAGAAAATTTGTTGTCGCCGGTCGGAATGACTTTGCCAAACCATTTGCGAAAGATCTCGGGATGCTTTTGGAGTCCTTCGGTGGATCCCACAAAGATGACGCCTTGATCGCCGACGGCGGCCTTGATGTTCGAGTAGGCGGCTTCGCTGTCAAACTGAGCTTCCACGCCGGCGAGGAACTTGCGTTCTTGCTCGGGAATTCCTAGTCGCTCAAATGTGCGCTTGATATCCTCGGGCACATCTTCCCATGAGCGCTTGGGTTGCGTGCCTTGGGAAAGATAATACCGGATATTTTTGAAAATAATATTATCGAGATCATGGCTTGCCCAGTGCGTCGGCATGGGCATGGATTCGAATTTACGAAGCGCATCTTTGCGGAATTCGCGAATCCAATCGGGGTCTTTTTTGACATCGGCAATGTAGTCGATCGTGCGCTCAGAGAGTCCGATGCCAGCATCAAACTCATATTTCATATCGTAGTGAAAATCGCCAATCGAGCGGTCGATATTGAGGTCAGGTTTGGTTTCCATGATATTATGCTTTGTTCGCCGAACTCAGGCTTGTTGAAGGACTTCTTTTTCGACCCAATCGTAGCCATTGGCTTCGAGTTTGAGAGCGAGGGACTTGTCTCCACTGAGAACGATCCGTCCATCAACCATCACATGAACCACATCGGGCACGATGTAATCGAGGAGGCGCTGGTAGTGGGTGATGACGAGCATGCCGCGTTCTGGGCTGCGCATGGCATTCACCCCTTCGGAGACAATCTTGAGAGCGTCGATATCTAGTCCGCTATCGGTCTCATCGAGGACGCAGTAGACGGGGTTAAGCATGGCCATCTGGAGAATCTCGCAGCGTTTCTTTTCGCCGCCCGAGAAGCCTTCATTCACCGCGCGGGAAGTAAACTCGCGAGGGATTTTGAGAAGCTCCATTTTTTTATAGAGAAGCCCGTAGTATTCGACGGCATCGAGTTCTTCGCCTTTCGGGAGTCGAGCCTGTACAGCGGCGCGGATGAAGTTGGCGATCGTAACACCGGGGATTTCCATCGGATATTGGAATGCCACAAAAAGACCGGCGCGGGCGCGTTCATCGGGCTCCGCCATTTCAAAAAGATTCAATCCGTCGAGGGTGACATTGCCAGCAGAGACTTCGTAGTCTGGGTGACCGGCCATCACTTTGGCGAGAGTGCTCTTGCCTGACCCATTTTTTCCCATGATCGCGTGAATCTGTCCTTTTGGGATTTCCAGATTGAGACCCTTGAGGATCTCGCGTTCGCCGATGTTTGCGTGCAGGTTTTGAATATTCAGGCTCATGAGTGTAATTAGTGGGTGATTTTTGAAATGGGGTTCTTTGCGCAATGGGAACAGGTGCCACGAAGTGTGATCTCCGAGTGTGTCACCGAGAATTGGCCTGGGAGGGACAGACATTGAGAGAGGCGGCGTCCCTTTGAGAGCGGGATGTCGGTGACCGTGCCGCAGGATTCGCAGACAAAGTGGCCATGCTCTTGGAGGTTCGGGCAGTAGCGTGTGGCTTCGCGCTCGACATTGACTTGCTTCGCCAACCCACAATCTACAAGGGTCTCGAGGCAATTATATACTGTCGCAAGGGAGATGGCTGGAATGCGTTTTTTTGCACGAATGAAAACCTCCGTGGCAGTCGGATGGTCACGCTGGTCGAGAAGAACGTTGTAGACTTCCCGACGCTGCGGAGTGAGGCGATGCCCGCTATGGCTGATCGTCTCCTCGTAACCGCTTGGGCGTATTTTTCGCGATGGCATGGTTTTTTTAAATTAAGCCGGAAGCTCTCTTAATCAAGAATTATTCTAATTAAGAAATCGAGGAAACCGAGATTCAAGCCCCTAGAAGGGCCAAGCATTCCCGAGTGTAGCTGGCAGGATCTTC
Organism: Terrimicrobiaceae bacterium; assembly: GCA_044377415.1. GTDB lineage: Bacteria > Verrucomicrobiota > Verrucomicrobiia > Chthoniobacterales > Terrimicrobiaceae > UBA967. The sequence continues at coordinate 16,114 of JBILZC010000047.1, forward strand.
GGCTTGGAGGATGCCGGAAACGATGACGGCCCGCCGAGCACCAGCAGCCATAACCGTGGGCAGATTTTCACGTTTAATTCCGCCGATACAAAATATAGGCAAGTCGACGAGTCGATGAGCCTCGGAGATATCCTCGATACCTATGGGCCGGTAGTCCGGTTTAGTGGGAGTGGCAAATAAGGGGCCGAATCCAATGTAGTCTGGGGCTTGCGATAATGCGGCGACCGCTTGCTTGAGGCTATGCGTGGATAAACCAACGATCTTATTCGGACCAGCTATGTGGCGTGCCTCGGCAACGGAGATGTCATCTTGACCAACATGAACCCCGTCGGCTTCGCAATCTGCGACAAGGTCAGGGTAGTCATTGATAATAAATGGAACATCGTGGGCTCTGCAAATCGAGGCGATCTGACGGGCTAGGGGAGGGAGCGATTCCTTTGGGAAATTCTTCGCGCGGAGTTGGAGGATCTGCACACCACCTTCGAGCATGGCGCGTGTCGCTTTCTCGCACTCGGAGGCGCTGACGTAGCCGAGATCCAAGATGCCGTAGAGGCGAATGTTTTGAAACGAGTGATTCATTTGGAAGGCGATTTAAAGGCGTTTTTCGCTGTGCAAGCGCAACTCCCGGCGCATCCGCTGGATCCCTTTGGCAGGAGTTTCTTCCAAAGCATTCGGAGCAAAAACGCACCAGCGAGTGTGACGATGAGACCAACAGTGATGAGTTCAAGTAGGGACATGGGTTAGAAAAGTTTCCCGATCTGATAAATGACCACCGCGCAGATCCAAGCGAGTGTGGTCATGCCAAAAAATGAAAAGGTCGCCCAGCGCCAATCCAATTCCCGAGCGATGATCGCGACCGTGGCTCCGCACTGCATACATAACGCAAAAAAGACCATGATGCCGATGACAACGGGAAGGGTGTAGACGGGTTGTCCGACTCGGGGGCCCGAAGTCCATTTTTCATTTTGAAGAATGGTCCGCAAATCCTCTGACCCCTCATCCACATCCGCGCCGAGATTATAAATGATGCCCATCGTTGCGATGATCACTTCTCTCGCTGGAAAGCTGGAGAGAACACCGACCGTAATTTTCCAATCAAAACCGGCGGGCTCAAATACGGGCTGCACAGCCTTTCCGAATCGACCGAGGTAACTTTGCTCAATGTAGGCTGATTCGATGCGGTGCTCGAGTGCGTCATTCGAAATGGCCATCGCCGATGTCGCTGTAAAGTCAGAGCGGACTTTTTCCGCCACGGAAGGATCTCTTGGAAAATAGAGGAGGCACCAGATGATGATCGAGAAAGCGAGAATCACTGTGCCCGCGCGAAGAACGAATTCGCGTCCACGTTCCCACATGCGATGAAAAATATTGCGCAGAGTCGGCACGCGATAGTCCGGCATCTCCAGAATGAAGGGTTGGGGTTTGATTTTGAGGAAAAATGTATTGAGAAGCCAAGCCAGCGGGAGGGCGAGGGCCAAGCCAATGAAGTGCATCGCAAAAAGCGCCCA
>JBILZC010000009.1:0-51218 GCA_044377415.1 Terrimicrobiaceae bacterium
ACAGGAATAGGGTAAGCACGTAAATGATGGCCCAGCGGAGTCCAGAAAATGAAGGCCCTCTCACCTGGATCGGAAATTTTCCCGTCTATGTGAGCACGGCGCTCGCGGGAGTGCATGGCCTTACGCTCATCCTTACCGCTGTGGCGATGGCGGCAGGAGCAGAAGAGTTTTTGCAATCTGTTGCCTTCTCCAGTCAAGCGTTCACGACGGACTGGAGTCTCTGGCAGGCGGGATCTTATGCTTTCGTTCACCGTCCGTCTTATTGGCTTTTGCTTGTCGAGCTTTACCTGCTGGTTGCTTTTGGAAAAGAAATCGAAGTCTTTCTCGGTCGCAAGGCCTTCATCAAGCTTTACGCGGCCCTGCTGGTCGCTCCGCCCTTGGTTTTGGCCGCTGCAAGTTGGGCCGGATGGCCATCCATTTACTGGGGATCGAGCGCGCTGCACTTCGGGGTTTTTGTCGCCTTCGCCCTCCTTTATCCGACTGCGGAGATTTTATTCAGCATTCAAGCACGCTGGGTCGCCCTCGCCCTGCTGGCGATCAACTCGCTCCAATGCCTCGCGCTGGCAGACTACACTTCCCTCACCGCGCTGGGTGTGGATTGCGTGACGGCATGCGTGATTGTCGGCTACTTCCAAGGCCGGTTCGATCGCCCGGAACGCTCTGCGGTGAGCGCTAGGGCTATTCCGTTTCGACGGCCCGCGCCCTCGCGGCCCGAAATCCCGGAGGAGAATCCCATCGTCTCGATCGACCCGATTCTGGAAAAAATCTCCCGCAGCGGCATGGGCAGCCTCAATGCGCGGGAACGCCAACTTCTAGAGGATGCTAGAGCTCAACTCATCGCCAAGGATGCGGTAAACTCATGACAGATTCCGACGATCATTCGGGAGCAATCAGTCCCCACCTCAAGGACCCATGCTACGTCACGGCAGTTTCGCATTTTTATCGTGGAGAACTCGGCCGCATCATGGTCTGGAGGCAGCGCCTCGATGTCACGACCACTTGGGCGATCACGACGAGCACCACGATCATTGGCGTCGGTTTTTCCATTCGCGAGGTGCCGCACATCATCTTCTTTTTCAACCTCGCGCTGGTTTGGATCATGCTTTGGATCGAGGCCCGACGATACCGGTTCTACGATGCGTTTCGGGGGCGAGTGCGCATGCTGGAGTCCCACTTTCTGGTACCGATGATCTTGCAGAGCCCGAAAATCCTAGACGGCGAGTGGCGGCGACTGGTCTGTGAAGATTTGATTTTGCCTTCCTTCAAAATCAGCAAGCTCGAAGCTGTCGCGCGGCGCATGAAGCGCAACTACGTATTCATTTTTGGAATTATCCTGCTGGCGTGGACGCTGAAGATTTTCATGCATACGAAGTCCCCGATCCGATCCTTCGGCGACTTCTACACGGCGCTGGCGGTCGAGCATCTCCCCTCTTGGCTCGCTTTCGTCGTCTATTTCGGAACGATCCTCGTGGTATTCGGCCTCATCATTTTTGTGGTGCGAACCTCGACCGAGGAGGTTAGCGAATTCGGAAACACCAACAACTCTCTGTGGAAAATATAGACACCATCTCGCAATTGAAGGAAATCGTGGCCCGCCTCCGCGCTCCCGATGGCTGTGCTTGGGATCGCGAGCAGACCCATGCGAGTCTTCGTGCCGGATTAATTGAAGAATGCTACGAAGTTGTCGATGCCATCGACCGCGCGAATGACGAAGACATGCGGGAAGAACTCGGCGACCTACTCCTGAATATCGTCATGCATGCGCAGATGGCGGGGGAACGCGGCTCCTTTTCACTCGAGGACATCGCCGCCACTGTGGGAGAGAAGATGGTGCGCCGTCACCCCCACGTTTTCGGCAATAAATCCGCCAACAATAGCGAAGCAGTCCTTCGCCAGTGGGACGCCATCAAGCGGCAGGAAAAAGGCGGCAGCTCGGGCATCCTCGATGGGCTGACCGCAGGCCTACCTGCTCTCCTTCGTGCCCAAAATGCCCAGAAGAAAGTCGGCCGAGTGGGCTTTGACTGGCCGGATGCAGAACCCGTCTTCGCCAAGATGGCTGAGGAAACTGCTGAAATACGGGAGGCGATTCAGGCCTCGGACTCCGCCGCGACCGAGGCCGAGGTCGGCGACTTGCTTTTCACCGCCGTCAATCTCGCCCGCAAGCTCGGCGTCGATGCCGAGACGGCCCTCAACGGATCCACGAATCGCTTCATCAGCCGCTTCCAGGCCGTCGAGCGAGAACTCCAATCCAGCGGACGCGAAGTCGCGGGTACCCCGCTTGAGGAACTCGACCGTATTTGGGATAAAGTGAAAAAAGGGTAAACCTGCCCGCTCTCCATCTAGGTCGCCGGATCCGCTGCTAAATACCGCCTACCTTTTCGTCGGGAGGTGAGAACCCTATTTGATTTTGTGTCACTCGACACGACCAGTGCTTCCATGCCCATTCCTCATCGCCGCGAGAGATCAATTTCTTCCGGGGAAGAGCAGGGTTTCCGGCAGCACACCTGTTGCCGGAGGCCCTGCGTGGGGGATTCGCCCCATTGTTGGTGGCCACACCCTGATCTAATGATGCGCCGATGCTTTCAAACAAAAAACGACCGCTTCACCATAGATCCCAACTGATACCGCGGGACGTCGATCTCTCTGCCGATCCCATTGCAGATTCGGGTTACCGTAGACTCTTTGAAACGGCCCGCGATGGTCTTCTCGTCATCGACATGACGACGGAGAAAATCGTAGATGCGAATCCCTGTCTTTGCCTTTGGCTGACTCTGTCCCGAGCTCACTTGATCGGCAAGAAACCTGACATGATCCCGTCATTCAAATGGTTTTGGAAGGATGTATTGGAATCTGATGGGCTCCATGAAGGGGGCATTCACAGATGGGACCACCTGACACTCAAATCACGAAAAGGAATACGAACTTCGGCCGAAGTGGCATGCAACACGTTCACTTCCGAAGGCCGAAAATTGCTGCAATGCCATTTCCGCGACATCACCCACCGCAAGCAGGAGGAAGAAAGCGTGCGCCGGCTCACGGAGACACTCGAGCAACGCGTAGCAGCTAGAACGTCGGAACTTGAGGTCGCCAACCGAGAGTTGGAGGCCTTCACCTATTCTGTCTCCCACGACCTCCGGGCGCCACTGCGACACATCATGGGATTTATCGAAATCTTGGAAAAGGAGGCTGGTTGCAAAATCTCCGAGATCCACCGCCACCACCTCACAACGATCGCTGGAGCCGCGCGACGCATGGGTGAACTCATCGACGATCTCCTGACATTTTCACGTATCGGACGCTCGGAAATGCAAAAAACCAGCATCAACCTGCGGGATCTTCTCATGGAAGCCATGAACGACATCAAAGAGGAAACCAAGGATCGCCTCATTAGCTGGAAAATCGGCCCCCTCCCTGAAGTCAAGGTGGACCGCTCCCTCATGCGGCAAGCTTTGGTCAACCTCCTCTCGAACGCGATCAAATTCACCTCGACCCGCACTCACGCACACATCGAGGTCGGTTGCGAATCGGACCACCCCAACGAACATGTGATCTTCATTAGCGATGATGGTGTGGGATTCGACCCGCGCTATACCAAGAAGCTATTTGGGGTCTTTGAGCGATTGCACAACGACAAGCAATTTGAGGGTACAGGCATCGGCTTGGCGAATGTTCAACGCATCATCAAGCGCCATGGTGGCCGCATCTGGGCCATGGGCAATGTGGATGCGGGAGCCACATTCCACTTCAGCATCCCCAAGCCGGAGGAACGATGAAATCCGAAAATCCTCATATTTTATTAGCCGAGGATGACTCCGCCGACGCCGAGTTGACCCTCTCCGCGATCCAAGGCGCCAACTTAAAAAACAAAGTTGTTCGCGTGAGCGATGGGGAGGAAACATTGGACTACCTTCTCCGCAGAAAAGCGTGGCGAACCCGGCCCAGCGGGGATCCGGCTGTGGTTCTTCTTGATCTCAAAATGCCCAAGATTGGCGGCATCGAGGTACTCCAGGCCATTCGCTCCAATCGGAAACTTCAATCCATCCCCGTGGTTGTTTTCACCTCCTCGGGCGAGCGACGCGACATCGCCGTCTGCTACCAAAATGGAGCCAATGCCTATGTGATCAAGCCCGTGGGTTTTCCGGACTTCCAAACAACGGTGCAGAGCATTGGCCGCTTCTGGTCGGAAATCAACGTCCCCCCTCCACTGATATCGCGCCGCTTAGAGCGACGCTCCTGGCAAAGCTGATGCAAACCCCACTCCACATCCTGCATTTGGAGGATGACCCCCTCGACGCCGAGTTGATTCGCCGCAAACTCGAAGCCGATGGACTCCTCTGCGAGATCGAGCGTGTGGACACCGAGTCCGACTTTTCCCTCGCGCTCGAGCGAAACGACACCGACCTCGTTCTTGCTGATTTCTCGATGCCCGGCTACGACGGGATGGAGGCTCTGAACCTTGTTCAATCCATGCGCCCGGGCCTGCCCTTCATCCTCTTTTCAGGGGTCATGGGCGAAGAGGCGGCCGTGATGGCCCTCAAAAAAGGCGCGACAGACTACGTTCTCAAAGACCGACCATCCCGACTCGCTCCGGCCATTCGTAGGGCGATAGAGGAAGTGCAACTCCTCAAGGAAAGACAGTCCCTCAGCAACCAGCTTACGCATGCCCAAAAACTCGAGATTTTTGGCGAACTCGTCGGCGGAATCGCCCACGACTTCAATAATATCCTCACCATCATCATGGCTAATAGCGGCATGCTGATGAATGAACTCAAAAAAACAGACCGCCTTTATCGCTATGCTTCCCATATCGAATACGCGAGCGAGCACGCTGCCGCCCTCACTCGGCAACTTCTGGTGTTCAGCCGTGGAGATATCCGCGAAGCAACCCTCATTCCCCTCAATGATCTGGTGCAAAAAACCGGCCTCATGCTCCACCGACTCATACCCGAGCCAATCCAAATCCGCATCACAACGTGCAAAAAAAGCCTTCAAATCAAGGCCGATCAAAATGATATCGCCCAGATCCTCATCAATCTCGTCCTGAACGCCCGCGATGCCATCCAAGTCGAGGGCTGGATCACCATTTCCACCGGCTTTCTGAGCCACGAGGAATCTTCCAAACTGAATTTTGAGCACGCCGGCGGGCTCTGCTTTCTGCGCGTTTCGGATACCGGTTCCGGGATGAACACCGCTGTGCAGGCTAGGGTTTTTGAACCCTTCTTCACGACGAAACCGGAAGGACAGGGCACAGGCTTAGGGCTCTCGACTTGTCAGCGCCTCGTGGCTTCCGCTGGCGGAAAGATCACGATTGAAAGCGAGGTCGGGCAAGGATCCACTTTCACCATTTATCTGCCCCGCATCCTTGATGAGATTCCCGGTGGGGCCCACTTGGAATCCGAGACACCCCCGGCGAACGGCCATGGAACAATCCTCCTCGTCGAAGACAACCACATGCTCCGCGACATCGTAGCCAAGCGGCTTTCCGACCTTGGCTATCGCGTGATTCAAGCTGCCAACGGACTCCAAGGTCTCGACGCCCTAGCCGATAATAAAGGCCCCGCCCCCGATCTGGTGATCACGGACATGATTCTTCCTCTTCTCAGCGGTCATGAAATGGCCCGCCTCCTTCGCCTCAAAAACCCCCATATCAAAGTGCTTTTCACTTCAGGATATTCGGAGAAGACGATCCTCCCCCATGACCTTTCCGGCAACGGCATTGAGATCATCAGAAAGCCATTCACGATCAATCGCCTTGCCAACAAAATCACCGAGATCCTGCCTCCCACCGTAGCGCCCATCAGTCACCACTAAAAATTCGCGACGCCCATTTCCCCTTTTTCCATTCTATTGCAATTTCGCGATGGGGCACCCTAGGATGCGGGCATGGTTGAAATTTCTATAAAATATCTGGGCGATCTGCGCTGTGAGGCGACACACGGTCCATCTGGAACGACTTTGCTCACGGATGCACCGGTCGACAACGAGGGACGCGGAGAAGCGTTTTCTCCCACCGATCTTACGGCCACATCGCTGGGAACTTGCATGCTCACGATCATGGGCATCGTTGCCCGTCGGCATAGTGTGGATCTCGGCGAAACGACCGTCAAAGCCGTGAAACACATGTCCACCGAACCGCCTCGCCGCATTGCGAAACTGGAAATTGTTTTCACCATTCCGCTGCCGTCGGATCACCCGCAACGGAAACTTCTCGAAGCCGCCGCGAAAGGTTGCCCGGTGCACCTGAGCCTGCATCCGGATGTGGTGCAGGATATCCGTTTCGACTGGGTCGGTTAGTTTATCTCCGGTTGGGCGGCCTCCCCGATGCGGCGGGTGATTTCCAGCGCGATGTCGAGGGCGTCAGCAGCCGCCAACCCAGTGACCTTGGGCTTCAATCCCTCACTGGCACATTGGAGAAATGACTCGAGCTCGATGAGAAGCGGCTCTCCTTTGTTCACCTCGACGGGCTCGCGGACGATCCGATGTCCGCTGAAGTCGGTGACAATTTTGGAATCCGTAGCCAAGCCGATGAGCTTACTGATCCCCGAGCTGACCTTCTCATCCTCGCGGGCAAGACGAAGCAAATACCCCGCTTGATTTTTGTAATCGAGGGAAAGGTAGGCATTTTGTTGGAAGACGCGGATTTTGCGGACACGTTCCTGACTGATCCGGCTAGCGGTGACATTGGCTACGCAACCATTCTTGAAGCGGAACCTCACGTTGGCGATGTCCTCACCGCGCCCGAGAACCGAAATCCCAACGGCATCCAAACTCTCAATCGGGGAGCGGACAAGATGCAAAATGATCTCGATATCGTGGATCATCAGATCCAGCACCACGCCGATATCCGTGCTACGGTTCGGGTAGGGTGAAAGCCGGGTCACCTCCAAAAAGCGGGGGTTGTTCAGCTGGGCTTCCAGGGCGTGGAGGACGGGATTGAAGCGCTCTACATGACCAACCTGAAGCACGCAACCTCGCGCGGCGGCGAGCTCGGCAAGTTCACGGGCATGGGCCGGGGTGTCGGCGATCGGTTTTTCGATGAGCAAATGCTTTCCCTGTTCGAGCAAAAACATTCCCACAGCATGGTGCGTGACAGTCGGCGTGCAGATCGTGGCGGCGTCCACCATCGAAGCGAAGGCCTCGAGACTCTCCGCCGCCTGACAACGAAAGCGCTTCGCGGCCGCAGCAGCCGCATCCGGATTTTGATCGTAAACGGCCGTGAGACGACTGGATGGAAGCTCACTGTAAATGCGGGCATGGTTGGCACCCATGTGCCCGACGCCGACGACTCCTGTGCGAATGGTTTTCATTTTCCGTAAATGGTTATAGCGAGTGACTCCGCGAGAGCGCAAACTTTCGGACGATTGAGCAGGATGGTGGATCCCGCTTCGACGCCGATGACGCGAATTCCAGACTTGGCGGCCACTTCGAGGGTTTTGGTTCCCACGACAGGCACATCGAATCTCATGTCTTGACCGGGTTTGGATACTTTCACGAGGGTCGACGACCCCTTGCCCAGCTTGCCTCCACGGCGAATCGCCTCGTTTGTTCCCTCAAAAGCCTCCACGGCGAGCACGGTGCCATTTTTGACCACGACTGTCTGGCCGATATCGAGGCGGCTCGTTTCCTTGGCAATGCGAAAGCCGTAGTCGAGATCTTCAACGTGGCGCGGCTTCAGGCGTGGCCCAGCAATGAGGCCCGGCGTGGCGAGGTGGTCATCGAGAAACGTCGTAGCTGAAATGAGACTCACCCCGACCTTCGTCATTTCGCTCCCGACCGCGCCAAAGAGGGACTCGGCATTCCTCTCCTTGAGCTTCGCCAGAAGCACCAGCGCCTTGAAATCGGGACGGAGGTTGAAAAGATATGAGGGGGCGATTTGCCCCGCCATGAGCGCGCGGGTCGCTCCAGATTGGCGCGCCGCCTCCAAGAGTTTGCCAAGTTGTCCGACGCGCATCGGGAATGAGGCATCCACCATCGCGGCGAGGGCTGGATCAGTCTCGCCCTCGAAAACAGCCATGGCAATGCGAGTCACGCCCGCCTTGCGCGCCCCCTCGATCACCAAGCGAGGATACTCGCCACTGCCGGCAATGAGAAAAAGGGGATCGGTCGGAAGTTCCATACGGTGATCCACAAACCTAATACCCGATATCCCCAAACCGATTCACGCGAAATTTCCCTTTGGTCGACGACTTGTCTCCTTGGGTTCGGCTTTTGAGTGCGTTGGCTGCGGCAGGATACTCCATGCCGTCGCTATCGGTTTTGTAGCTGTTAATGGGAATCGACGCCACTTGGCCCCCAGTAGGTAAACGCCGACGCTGCGCGATAAATTGACCAGGCCGAAAGTAATTTGAAAAATCCTTCGCGAAGGCCGAACGATTGATGCCGATATAAAGGTTTTTACGTATCTCGAAATGCAAATGCGCCTTATACATCCCACGGTTTGTTCCGATCGTTCCCAACTGCTGACCACGCGAAACCGCCTGCCCCTTTTTGACCAATATCGTGTTGAGATGAGCATACATGGAATCGGCGAACTGCGTTTTGCCATTCTCCACATAGGCATGACGCACAAGCACCACGTTCCCCCACCCCATCCGCGCATCCATGGCGAAAGTCACATAACCATCCCCGATAGAGTAAACGGGAGCCCCCAGATCGCTATTCCCACCCTTCACTCCATTCCAATCCTCCCCAGGATGATACGAAAGAAAACCCCGAGCCATATAGTAGCCTTCGGCGTTCGGTTTTCCGACGGGATGATCAAACCCATCTGCCACCCGCACGTTGGCACGATCCCCCCCCGGCACTGCCACCAGTCCCGTCACAAAAAGAAGAAGGCAAATCCAAAATAACCAACGTCGCATCAAGCCACAAAACTACGCACTCCTCCCCACTGGCGCAAGTCACACTTGGCGAACGGAGCCGATTAATCGACTCCATCTACTGATAAACAATACGTTATGGCTCCGCGAGTTTCGAAACAAAAACCACCCGACACCCGGTATTCAGAGCGACCGAAGCTACCCTCGACTCCAATGCCCCCTCCGCCTCGGTCATGAGCCCGCTATCAACGGCCTGTCTCTTGGCAGCACGCTGCAAAACCAGAAGCCCTTTTTCCTTCCCTCGCTCGGGCAACGAGTCCCACGAAATCCCAACCGGATCGACAACTGGGGATCCGACCATAGCGAGCAAGACGATTTTGATCTTGGGCAAATCCACCTCGGCCTCCTCCCCTCCCCTGCGGACATTGATCTGAAATGTCTCGCGGTTGAATATCCCCACCTGAACGCGGAATTCCGCCTTCAATGTCATCGTGCTCCAACCCGGCGGCTGACCATCCAATCTTCCCTCGACCGCCATCGTTCTCTCCGCCACCACAAACGAATCCCCCTCCGCGTGCTGGGAAAAAATGGCGCCGGCATTCGCCAAGATGCGCGGAGTGATGCCGAGTTCGCTTTGGAACGCCTCCTTCAACCGATTGCCGGTCTTCACGGCGCTGCTCATTGGAACCAGCAAAAACACCCACGCGAACCAACAAACGCCAATCGTAAAGACCGTCGCCCCCAAAAAGGTGCCAAAAAAAATCAAGCGGCTACGGTCAGTTTTCACGATTAAGAAGGTGGTCGGCCAAGCCAGCGAGGAAGGCCCCACGCTCGCCAAGGGGCTTGAGAGCTTGGCGGGCGCTTGCGGTGAACTTCGCCGCTTCGCGGACGGATTTTTCTATTCCCAGAACGGACGGGAAGGTCGCCTTGCCCGAAGCCACATCCTTACCCGCGCTTTTGCCTAGCTTTTCGCTGCTCTGGGTCACGTCCAAGATGTCATCGATCACCTGGAAGGCGAGGCCGAGGTTTTCTCCAAAATCGGTGAGCGCCTTGATATCGCGTGCGGTTGCATTCGCGGACATCGCCCCCAGCCGGAGACTCACCGCAATCATCGCGGAGGTTTTGCCTCGATGAATATTCATCAACTCTCGCAGGCTTGTTTTTTTATTCTCCGCTTCCAGATCGGCCACTTGGCCCCCGATGAGGTAGGCACTGCCCGCAGCTTTGGCTAGATCCAGAAAAAACGCTTGGGAGCGATAACGTGAAGTCTCCTTCGTTCGGGCAAGGATTTCAAAGGCCACCGTCAACAGCGCATCACCCGCCAGCACCGCCACTCCCTCGCCAAAAACCTTGTGCGAGGTTGGCCGCCCCCGCCGAAAATCATCATCATCCATGCACGGCAGATCATCGTGAATGAGCGAATACGTGTGAATACACTCAACCGCACAAGCGGCAGGCAAAGCCTCCTGCCAACGCCCGCCACAAGCCTCCGCCGCCGCGAGACAAAGCACCGGCCTCATCCGCTTCCCTCCGGCAAAAAGACTATAATGCATCGCGCGATGGATCGTCGCCGTCTCGGGATCAGGCAACCAACGCTCCAAAGCGAGATCCACTTTCTTATGCAAAGAAGCAATGCGAGATGGAATGTTCATCGAAAAGACCAACGATCCACGATCGCAGCAGAACTTGAAACTTAAAACTTAACTGATTCCGACACACTACCCCACCTTTCCTGATCGCTTCAGTGTATAAAAGCTATGTGCGCTTTTAATACTCCAAGAGATCAATACCATATTCACCTGAAGGGGCGAAGATGGCACTCGGCGTAGTTTCGATATAATCCACATCAAATCCTTGGTCCACTTGCAACTCCAGAGCGGAGGCAGGGAAGGCTGCAAGAGGTGCACGCAAGAGGTTTTCGCCACCGCCCACAAGGAGGTCGCTGCGGAGAACCCGAATCGACTCAGCAGTCCAATCCAACGGCATAGTTCCATTAGGCTTCGGAATGCCGGAATCAAGAACTTCATAGGCCCTGATCTGCTTGCCGGAAATGGAGTAAAGCTTGCGACCCATCGCGGCCACTTTGCCAAGATTCGGGATGGTAAGGGATGAAACCAAATAAGAGGTTTTCAAATCCGAGGCGTTCAAATCCAGCCCATTAGCCTCACCTTTTGAAGAGAGATTCTCCGTCCACGCCAGAAAGCCACGCTTGTCGAGGTCGGTAGCGGCAAGAAGCCGGCCTGGAAGCGAAACCGGAGTGAGGTCAAGTGGAGCGGCGGGAGTGGAAACGTCTAGGAGACCCGCGTAATGCTTCCGGGGATCTTGAGGATCCATTGCACTGGAAAGCTTGTCGCCACACGCATAGAGCACAATGCCGTCGCCTGCGATACCTGTGCCAATGTCGATCGTTTTTTGCGCGTCGAGCGGGATCGTAGTCGCGGTGAAACTCGCGGTGTCAAAAACCGCTGCGATGGCAGGTTCAGGTTCCGGCGACCAGTCCCATGGAAGCATTATGGAGGGAGACGAAAAGGCAATTGGCCCGTCATCCACAATTGGAAAAGGCATTGGACGAATCCAGTAAAACGGCGTACTTCTGGCGAGAACAACCGCTGAATTTCCTGACGGAAACAAGATCCGGCCGGTTTCCAAATTTCTCTGCTCGCTACCCAGATCTACCGCCGAGGTTCCCGCAAGAACCGGCGCAGCGGGAGAAGCGATATCAAAGACATCCAAGTGGAGCTTCGAATTCGTCGGGACATTCTGTGAGCTTACGAAGGTGCGCAGAAACGGCATCCAACCGTAAAAACCAGTGGAGAGGCCCTCCGCGCGGAGGATGTGGAGGCGCCCTCCCTGAATGGCGGCATCTCGAACCGTCCCGGAATCAAGCGGAATCTCATTCAGAATCGTGTCTGGATCGGCAGTGGAGGAAATGCGAAGAGCGGGCACGGAATCCCACCACGTCGAACCATCGCTGATCTGGTAAAGGTAATCACCGTATGCGATCACCCGGTGGACAGGCCAAGCCAGCAACAAATCGGCAAGGACAGAAGGTTGGTCGGGATCGGAGATATCGGCCGTCACCAGTTGACGCTGGGAGATGGATGCAAGGGTCTCCCCGACCATAGCAGCGCGACGCGGTTCGAAGTCGTGCACAATGCGACCACGTGTGCGGAGTGTGTGAGACACGCTATCGATCTCGAGGATTTGAATGCGGTGCCCAGGATCCTCCGAAGCCCACGAATGAACGGTGAAAGGGATGAGGGCGAGATTTTGTTCGGGGAGGATTTTGAGAGCCTTTTCGTCGTAGAGGGATTCGGAAAATCCGCCCCAAGAGTCGGAAAGGAAAACGCGGCTTGCAAGAGTGGGGTTCGCGGGATCAGAAACATCAAAGAGAGAGGCAGCCACCCGCCCCTCGTCCCAACCGATACTAAAGAGCAAGTCCCCGAGCGGCTCGATGTAGGTGGACCAACCGGGCACCTCGAGATGTCCGCTGATTACTGGTGCATAAGGCACCTTCAGGTCGATCACCCAGAGCGGATCGGTTTGGCGGAATGTCACCGCATAGGCGGTATCGCCCGCAAACCGCGTCGCATAAAGTTGCTCGCCGCGGATGATTTCCAAGCTGGCCAGAGGGCTACCATCGGTGGAAAAATTCTCCATCATCGTAATAGGCGTTCCCCACCATACCCATTCGTTTTCGGCATTTTGCCAACCTTGCGAAAAAGCCGTGAAAACCCCATCGCGCACTTGCATCTTGAATTTGTCCCCGACACGGCCGGCCGTGCGGATCGGAGCCGCGTTGAGCGCCTGCAAGCCAGATTCAGCAATGGAAAAAAGGTGGACCTCCGAAGCGTTCCAATTCGACCACGTGTTCACCGCGAGGGCGAACCAGTCATTGCCGGCGGAAACCACCGCGGAGTCTCCAGAAAACTCCAACGACTTTTCCAAAGTCAGCTTGCCGCCTACAACATCAATCGAGATTTCGTTGAGGATAGCGCGCCCGGAACCGATGGTGGAGTAGTTTTTCCATGTCTGGGTGGCGACAAAAAGACGGGCGCCCTTCAATCGACTGTCAGCGGGTGCACCCGCGAGCTCGATCGTCGAAACAACAGAGGCTTTCCCCTCCGCGATCCGCACCAGATGAATCTCCGAGGCGTCCCAATCCCCAGGCTTCCTGGCCAGAAGGACTGCGTGCGCAACCCCATCCTCCGTCGGCAAAATATACAGATCCTGACCAACGGCTGGCAGACGCAGTTGCGCAACCAGCGAGGGTTTCGCTGGATCGGCAAGGTCGAGAACTTGGAGTCCGCGCAGTTGATTGAAAAAATAAACCGTCGTTCCGTCGGACTTCCAGATATCCGCCTCTTGCGTGGTCGTAGCCTCCGATTTGGTGTTCGCATCCGAGGAGGCGGTCGTCGATGCAAGGGCTGTGTTAGCCATCCGTAGAACAGAGTCTTGGGACACCGCCTGCTCGCCATAGCCTGAAGATGCGACGCTCCGAGCGGCTTTCTTTCCACGATAAAAAGCCACGGGATATTTCAGGGAGGAGGGAACCTCCGTCCAAGCCCTCCAAGAGCGGCTCAGAAGTTTCTTGGGCACCTTCATCGAGAACGTGTTCGATGAGCCCGTTTTGCGAGTCGACAAGCGCACCCAAGCCCCTTTCGTATTCTGGACCTCCACCGCGACGCGATTCGCCCCCTCCGGAATCGACACCGAGATCGAGCTTTGGCTAGGCAATACCGTAAGCGTCGCCTCCATCCAAGTCGGCCCGGGGGATGCCACCGCAGGCGAAACTCCAATTGCAATCAATAAAACCGCACAAAGAATTGGAAGCGGCTTTTTGACTAGGGGGTGCATGCGAAACATAGATATAATGTTCATTCGTATTGGTAGACGATGGCAAACGTTTTATTTGTTTAAAAAACTTCGCATTTAATAGCGAATTTTTGTAGCGGCTGTCTGTGACTGCCGAGTTTGCGGTGCCACGGCGTTCATAGAGCGCCACTACAAGTGAACTCGCTATGGGCATGGCAGGATCCCAACAGGGCCTGCAGCGGAGTCTTCTTGAATCCAACCGGAGATTGTATGATTCTTAAAACTTAAAACTCCCCTGCTGCGCTTTTGGTGTGCATGATCTTTCGAGATGTCTCCACTTCCAATAGCCATTCTCGGATCCGGTAAAGGGTCCAATTTTCAAGCCATGCTGACGGCCGTCCAAGCTGGGCGACTGAATGTGCGTCCGGTCTTGGTGGCGACGGATGTTCCCGGGGCGGGTATCCTCGACTTGGCGGCAAGCGCTGGCATACCGACGATGGTCATCGCAGAACCGAAGTTCCGCACCCGCCTCTCGACCGACGTGGAAACGGCCCTAGCGCAGCAACTGAAAGACGCGGGCGTCGAGTTGGTCGTGCTGGCGGGATACATGCGGTTGCTGAAATCTCCGCTATTGGAGGCCTTTCCCCGACGCGTTATTAATATCCATCCCTCTCTGCTCCCTGCGTTTCCAGGATTGGAAGCTTGGAAACAAGCGCTGGAAGCCGGAGTTGCTACAGCCGGTTGCACCGTTCACTTTGTCGATGGAGGTATGGATACTGGCGAAATCCTGGCTCAGAGCGAGGTGCCAGTCTTGGCTGGGGATACCGCCGCCTCGCTGCATGCCCGCATTCAAGTTGCGGAGCATGAACTTTACCCGCGCGTTCTCGCCCGCTTCGCCGATCGGGAGCTGCCATGAGCCGATTCCGACTTTACGATCTCAATCCCGAGCAGCAACGCGCCGCCACCCACGAGTCAGGCCCGCTCCTCATTCTCGCCGGTGCTGGCACAGGCAAGACGCGAACCATCGTGGCCCGCATCACGTGGTTGGTGTCCACGGGCGTCGATCCCTCGAAAATTCTCGCTGTGACCTTCACGAACAAGGCCGCCCGCGAAATGAAGGAGCGCATCAAGGGGATGATCGACGAGAAGGCGTCGGAGATCACGGCCTGCACGTTTCACGCTCTGTGCGTTCGGATCCTTCGCGCCGATGCAGACAAGATCGGCTACAAAAACAACTTCACGATCTTCGATGAAGGCGACCAACTCGGGCTGATCAAAAAAGTCATCAACCGCGTGACGGCGAAAGACGAAAAACTCGATCCCGGACTCGCGAAAAACCTCATCAGTAAGGCAAAAAATAACGGTTGGTCGGCCCCACAGGACGATGAAACCGTGATCGGGGCGGTTTACGCGCGCTACAATCGGGATCTTTTATCCCTGAATGCGATGGATTTTGACGACCTCCTTGTGAAGGCCGTTCAGCTTCTGAATGAACACCCTGATGTCCGCGACAAGTGGCGCTCCCGCTACTCCCAGATGCTCGTCGATGAGTTCCAAGATACCAACCGCCTCCAACTCGATCTCGTGAGCATGTTGGCTTCTGGCTCGCCTCCGAATATTTGCGTGGTGGGCGATGACGATCAGAGCATCTACGGGTGGCGCGGAGCAGAGGTGTCGAACATCCTGGAGTTTGAAAACCACTTCCCCGATCCCGAGATCATCCGTCTCGAGCAAAACTACCGCAGCACGAACGCGATCCTTTCGACCGCGAATCGCCTCATCAAAAACAACCCCCGCCGCCGTGGAAAAAACCTATGGAGTTCGCAGGAAGGCGGCGAACCGGTCCATGTCGTCTGTGTGCCGGATGATAAGATCGAAGCGGAATTCGTCATCAACGAGGTCGGCGCGCTCCGTGCCACGAGCCAGATCCCGTGGGAACACTTTGCCATCATCTATCGTATGAACGCGCAATCCCGTCTGCTGGAGGAAAATCTCCGCCGGATGCGCATTCCCTACCGCCTCGTCGGCGGCAAAAGTTTTTTCGATCGCCGCGAAATCAAAGACGTCCTCGCGATGATGACATGCCTCGTGAACCCCGATGATGACATCTCGCTCCTCCGTATCATCAACACGCCGCCCCGCGGCATCGGCGCTACAACAGTCCAACTTGCGCTCGACCAAAGCGCCGTCGCGAACAAGAGCCTTTTCGAAACTCTCACCTCGACGGATTTTGCTATCGAGATCTCGCGCAAAACGGCCGCTTCGATCCGCGAATTCGGTGACGAACTCGCCTCCACGCGCATTCATCTTCTCACGCCTGGTGCCGACGTCTGCGGCATCGTGTCCCGATTCATCAATGATTCCGGGTATATGGACGACCTTAAGCGCTCCTGCAAAACCCCCGAAGAAGCGCTCAATCGCGAAAGCGGAGTGAAGGAAATCCTCAACGCCCTCGCTGAACACCAGAATCGCAAACGTGGGGACATCCGTGATTTTCTCGACGAACTTTCCCTCAACCGCGAGCGCGAAGAGGACAAAAAGGAAGATGCAAAGGGACTCACTCTTATCACCATGCACGCCGCGAAGGGCCTCGAGTTTCCACACGTTTTTCTCGTTGGCGCGGAAGATGGCATCCTTCCCCACGAGCGTTCGAAAAGCGAAGGCACCGTCGATGAGGAACGCCGCCTCTTTTATGTCGGCATCACCCGCGCCATGAAATCACTCACGATCACCCATTGCCGCAACCGCACCAAATTTGGATCCGCCATGTCCTGTCGTCCCAGCCCCTTTCTTAAAGAGGCCGATGGCGAGGGCGTGCTTGTGGAATCCTATGAGGACATCATGAGTCGGCCTGTCGCCGAGGAAGATATCGTGACGTCCTTCGCTTCTCTCCGCGCGATGCTCGCGCAGGATTGATCGGGTTTGTAAAAAAACAGACACCCGCTGAGGAGGTGTTGATTTTTATCCACCCGAGGTGACCGCCTACCTAGGGAAGAGGCTTGGCATGGCATTTGCTAAAGGAGGTTTTGCATCACTTGGCCTCAGTGGCCAAGCCGCGCAAATCCAACACAAATCCATGATCAAATCAAAAACCATACTGGCAGGCCTCGCTGCAGCGCTTATTGCGGCAGGTTCTCTCATCCCAACACGGGCTCTAGCGCAAGAAGTCCCGCCGACACCCGCTATCACAGCCGAAGCAACGGCAGTTGCCTCCGAGGAAAAGGCTCCGCCGTCTTTGGAGCAGCGGATTGCTGGACTCGAGGCCTACATTAACAATGTGGATCCCGCAGGCAGCAAAGTCGAAGCCGTCCCGGGTCCAGGCCATAATGGCTGGATGATGACAGCTGCGGCGCTAGTGCTGTTCATGACTCTTCCTGGCTTGGCGCTATTCTACGGCGGCCTCGTTCGCTCGAAGAACGTTCTCTCCATCCTCGCCATGTGCCTCGGCCTTGCTGGAATGGTGACGATCCTATGGTGGGCGGTCGGTTACAGCCTTGTCTTTGGAACGAACTTTAACAGCCCATTTCTCGGCGGTTCGGAATTTTTCTTCCTTCAAGGCGTGAATGCGGCCCCTAACACAACTTACGCCTACTGGATTTCACAGAGTGTTTTCTGTGTTTACCAACTCACCTTCGCGATCATCACACCGGCGCTCATTTTCGGAGCAACGGCGGAACGGATGAAGTTCTCGGCTGTTATGCTATTCAGCTTCCTCTGGATGTTCGTGGTTTACTTCCCACTCGCCCACATGGTCTGGGGCGGCACGGGCTTGATGAACGGTGTCTGGAATGCTGACGCCAAGATCCCAGCTATCGACTTCGCTGGCGGAACCGTGGTTCACATGTCCTCGGGTTGGTCAGCGCTTCTCCTTTGTATCCTTCTTGGTCGCCGAATCGGCTTCGGCAAAGTGCCAATGCCTCCACACAGCATGGTTCTCTGCATGGTCGGTACAGGTATGCTCTGGGTCGGTTGGTATGGTTTCAACGCCGGTAGCGCCCTTGCCTCCGACGGAGTTGCCGCAAACGCCTTCCTCACCACGACACTCGCCGCCGCTGTAGGAGCTTTTGTTTGGGCCATGCTGGAAGCCATTCTCAAAGGTCACCCAAGCGTTCTCGGATTCTGCTCGGGAGCTGTCGCAGGCTTGGTCGTCATTACTCCGGCTGCCGGTTTTGTGGATGCGACTGGAGCCGTAACAATCGGCGCATTGGCTGGTATCGTACCTTTCTTCGCGGTGACCTACATGAAAGGCAAACTCGGATACGATGACGCCCTCGACACATTCGGAGTTCACGCTGTGGGCGGAACGATGGGTGCGCTCTTGACGGGATTCCTCGCCACTCCTTCGGTCAACTCGAACCTGATCAGCGATGCCTACGCTGCTAAGAATGGCCTCAAGGTTGCCATCGAGGGTGGAACCCTCTGGATTCCACAATTGCAAGCCATCGCCGTCACTCTGGCTCTCGCTCTTGGTGGAACCTTCATCATCACCATGATCATCAAGGCGACCATCGGACTCCGCTCCACTGAAGAAGAGGAAGCCGCCGGGCTTGACCTCTCTGACCACAACGAAGAAGGCTACATCATCAAATAACAACCGAAGTCCAATAGAGAAATAATCCTATGAAAAAAATCGAAGCCATCATCAAGCCCTTCAAGCTCGAGGAAGTCAAAGAAGCACTAGCCGACCTCGGTATTGAGGGAATGACTGTCAGTGAAGTCAAAGGATTCGGTCGCCAAAAAGGGCACACCGAAATCTACCGTGGCAGCGAATATACGGTCGACTTCCTGCCAAAAATCAAAATCGAAGTCGTTCTATCCGATTCCGCATTGGATGCCGCGTTGGCCGCGATCGTGAAGTCGGCGAAAACCGGAAAAATAGGAGACGGCAAGGTCTTTGTCTCCGCTATCGAAGAAGTCATCCGTATTCGCACGGATGAAACCGGCGAAAAAGCCATCTAAGTCAAACTCGATTAGAGCAGTTAACAATGCGGCGGGGGTCTCACGACCCCCGCCGTTTTGTTTTTAGGAGAATCGCTTTTCTCGTTTTCGCATCAAGGCGCTCGATGGCGTAGCGAAGCATCGTACGGGGCATTCGGGCGCCGTGTTTTTCTATGAAGGCCATGACGCCGCTTTCATCAACCTTACCCGCCTCACGCAGCATCCAGCCTGTGGCCTTGTGGATGAGATCCTCGGGATCTTGAAGAAGCGCTTCTGCAAAACGGAGAGTCAGTGAAATATCGCCAGACTTGATCCATGCCCATGTTGAGACGATGGCGATCCTTCTTTCCCACAGTGAACGGGATCGAAGAAGCTCGGCAAGAGGGGCGGGATTGTGAGTTTCCAGCAAAAATCGACCGCATAAATCCGCAGCCGATATATCGACGAGATCCCAGTTGTCGATATGCGGAAGATGCGAGGTATAAAGTTCAAAGATTGTCTGCCTTGCTTCCGGTGGCTGGGATTTTCTCGATTGAGCAACCCAAATCACAAGGCAGCACATCCGCTCCTCATGCCAACGGGATTTCAGCAAAGGAACAAGGTCTCGTGAACAAACGGACAAAAACCCCTTGGCCACAGCTCGCACTTCGGGAACCGAAACCCCCAGAAAGCGGTCATTCTCGGCATATTCACCTGGAGCGATCTTAAAGAATCGGTGGACCAAGAGGGCCTTGTTCGGTTGCGAAAGGGCTTGGAGCCGCTCTGATATTCGGGATGCGATATCGCTCATAACGACGACCACTTGACTTCTGATGGCGCGATGGGGGCAATACAAAACGGAGGAAATCCTTAACCTTCTAAGGGGAGTGCCTGAGTTGTTATCCCAGATGTCCTCCGTTACAGACAGCGCTGTGAATCATTCTTTGATCCAGATTCTGAAGAGGCGATTTTTTTCGTATGCGGCCGTTGCCCTTGTCACTTTTACGTTAGCCGGTTGTGCGGCAGTGGAGGTGAAACTCCGGCGACCACACCCGACCTCGTCAAAATATGTCAAAAAGATAACTCAAAATCAGGAATGCGATCAGGCTGCCGCATGGCTTCAACGATTGCACTCTGCGCAAAATGAAACCGAGGCGAATGTGGCCACGCGCGAATTGGTCGCGATCCTTCAAGACCGCCACTTTGCTCCTCTTGATCTGCCTCCCGGCTCTGTCGCACGAAGATTAGCGGTTTCTCAAGCGAATGCGGATACCATCAATCCCGCCATCGCGGATGAATTGATTCCCGCCGCCGACCTTGAAATCAAAGGGCTCTTGAGTCGATCTCTTCAAGATGGGGTTGGCGTTCCCTATGTGGCTCACTTCAAGACAGGCTCGACCCAGCTTGCCGGCCAACCTGGATTTCCACGAGTGGGCATGAGCATTCCAGTGACCGCTCTCATCTCGATCCATCCTGACGGAGCGGGACTTTCATTTTATCAGACACTCCGTAAAGACCATGTCCACATAGCGGGGCGAACGCGCCAACTCGCGGCCGACTTTTCCGCTCCACTGGCACATTTGATCAGTAAGGGAAGGAACCGCCTCATTGATATGCAGGCATTGATTTTCTCTGACCGAAACATCAACAACGCAGGATTGATCCAGATGGAGACTTGCGATCCAAAGAAAATCCCCGTGGTTTTCGTGCACGGACTCCTCTCGCGTCCAGAGGCATGGATGCAAGCGGCGAACGAGCTGACTGCAGATCCCGAGATCCGCGCCCGCTACCAGTTTTGGTTTTTCCTCTATCCCACGGGACTCCCCGTCTGGCAATCGGCGGCTAAGCTGCGAAGTGAACTGGATCGCTTCCGCCTCTCGCTCGATCCCTATCACCGCAACCCCAAACTCGACCAAATCGTGGTCGTAGGTCACAGCATGGGGGGCCTGATCTCCAATTTGATGGTGCGCGATGGAGGGGAGCATTTGTGGAGGCAATTCTCGGATCTGCCTTTGAAAAACATCCACCTTTCTTCAACGGCGCGGGAGCGCCTCGAGGGAATGATCGACTTTAAAGCCCGAAAGGACGTATCCCGCGTCATTTTTGTCTCAACGCCCCATCGAGGCAGTGAGATCGCACTCAATCCCTTGGTCGATTTATTTTCGAATCTCATCCGTTTGCCGCTTGCTCAATTCCGTCACGAGCACCGATCCGTCATCTTGGCGATGAGGTCCAACGTGAGGGATCTCTTTGTCGCCCCAGTGAATAGCATCCGCTTTCTCAGGGCTAGGTCCCCACTTCTCCTCTCCATTCTCAATCTTCCCACACGCGATGGAGTGTTTGTTCACTCCGTGATCGGAGACAGAGGAAAGGGGGGCGGGATTCATAGCTCGGACGGCGTGGTGCCCTACTGGAGTTCGCATCTTGATTTTGCCGCGAGTGAAAAAATCGTTCCCTCTGGTCATGGTGCCAACGAGAACCTCCAAGGCATCGCTGAAATCCATCGGATACTACTGCAAGCTTCCAACGCAGGCCCGATTGCCCTGCACCTGAAAAAATAGCTCAGCTGGGGACAGCTAAGCCTTTAAACTCGCCGCTTTGAGACCGCGATGGCGGAGGATCGAGATGAGCACGAAGGCGAATTCGATCAGAACGAAGCCAATCGCTGTCGGAAATCCTCCCGCGCCGAATCCGTAACTGTGGAGCCCGACCCCGAGAACAAAATTTACCCCATACCACGCCATGATAATGCATTGGAAACCGAGCACAGCGCCGACAGCCAATCCGAATCCGCCCCATTTTCCCGCGATGCGTCCATGCAATACGAACAGGTATCCGAGAAGCGCGATGAGCGCCCAGGTTTCCTTGGGATCCCAATCCCAGAAGCGACCCCACGAGTAATTCGCCCAAACTGCGCCAAGGATCGTGCCGACGGCCAGAAGAAGAACCCCCACCTGCAATGTGCGGTACAGATAGTTGTGCAATGCCGGGGAAGCTTTGGAGCCGAAGATGGATTTGCCCAAGATGATGTGCCCCACACCGAGCGCAAGCGCGAAGGCGGCGTAGCTGAGCGTGATTGTCAGAACGTGCGTCGTGAGCCAGAAGTTATCGGCCAGAACGGGAACAAGGGGATGGATCGCCGGGTCAAGGATCACCGTCTGAGTATCAGCCAAAATGAGGGAAGTGACCGCGACGGGAACGGCTCCAAGAAGGAAATACCGACTCCGGTATATGGCTTCAAAAATCAGGGCGAACAGGATCGTGCCGAAGGCGACCCAGACAACCGATTCATACATATTTGTCACCGGCGCGCGACCCGAGACGAGGATCCGAAAGACAAAGCCGGCCAACTGCATGAGAAAGCCCGCAAGAGCAAATGCCCAAGCAAGCGCGTAGCCGACTCGCCCACCAGCGAGAATCAGCAGAGTCATACCCGAGAGAAGATACAAAATCCACGCCCAGCGGAAGGGATGTAGTTTTTGATAAAAAACCTCAATCGCGATCTTGTCCGGATCCGCCTGGAAACGAGGATTCTCGCGGGATTGCTCTCCGCGTAGGAGCTCGAGTCCGGCATCATACATGGTCTGATCTCCAGATATGAAACCTTCGCGGATCTTGACCAACGCGGGATCCTCGGGCGCAAGCGGACTCCATGCGGCAGCACCGGTAGGCAGCAGCATAATTCCGCGACCGCTAACGAGTCCTTCAAAAACGGCCAACCTCATCCCGATCGTCGAAGCTTCACGCTGAAGCGGATCGAGTTTGACCTTGGGATTTTTTGCTCGGAGGGCGGATACATCCTTGAGTGCAGAACGAAGCGGCTCGTTTGCGGCAAGATCCCGATAGCTAAAAAGCTTCGTCGCTGGGTCCAGACCGACTTGGGATTTGAACTTTTTATTGCCGATCAAAATCAGCGGCTGATTTTCCCATCCCCTGGGTGTGAGCCAGAGAGAGCTGACTGTGAGCGTCGAGTCGAGCTTCTCCCCCTCCTTTTTAAATTTGTTTTTCCCCGATAGGCTCATGAGGGCTTCGTCGGCAAAGACAATGAAGGGTTTTTTCCGCCCCCCCTCCTGAACAGGAATGCTCTCCATCGACGAGACATCGAGAGCACGGACCGGAGAAACGAAAAGCAGCGAGAAGGCGAGAAGGAAGAGCGGAAGAATAGGTGTCATGCGTTGCCGGATTTGGGTTTAAAGTAGAACATAATGGTGATGCCGATGCAGATAGCCAGGGATCCCGTCCACTTTAGGATCCAACCGGGATCGTAGAGGACTTGGAGAGTTGTTTCGCCGAGATCTTGGGGATTCCATTCGGCTTGCGAGAACTTGTAATTGATGCCCGTGAAGTTCGCAAAAAGCGTGCCCGGAAAGCTCGCCGGGTGGTTCATTCGGGCGATACCAGCCTTCACTTCCCCCGTCGCGTTGTCTTTGAATTCCAATGTGGAAATGAAGTTGGCGGGCGTCTCCGTTCCCTCGTAGCGGGGCACTTCGAAATCGACTAGCTTCAGACTGAATGGGATCGGGCGAAGTTCCAGACCGTAGCCAACGCGGACCACATTTCGTCCATCCGTGAGGGCTGTGATATCACCGCTCGGCACCCATCGCTGAGGAGCATCGACGATGGCAGGTGAGACAAGCCGTGCACGGAATCCGGGGATGCCATTCTCGCCAGCAGGCAACGATGGGCCCGGCTTCACCTCGGTCACGATCGCCGACTTCGGGTAGGCTGCCACGACCTCTGCTTGCCAATCCGCCCAGCCAAGAGAAAAAGTCTCGCCCACCTTGGCTTTGCCGCTCGCCTGCGTCGCCCCGCCGCGCTGGAGTTGATAGCGAATCGCATCGGAATCGGCGACGACAACCAAAGAAGGCTTGGAATCGCCCGCTGAAGCTTGGATGCGGACAAGCGCAGCAGGGTTGTTCGGAATATCGGATTTGGTCGCGGGTCGCCCCTCGCGCATTTCAAAATCGGGCCAGTAGTCCTCAATCGTGATAGTAACCCCTCCAGCTTCGAGTGGGGATTTCATCAGGTCGACACGGAGATACGTGGCGCTGGTGTCATTTGGGGAAAGGACGGTCACTTTTTTGCCATCTTCGCTCAGGAGAACCCTCACTCCGGTCGAGGGCCCATTATCCTGCACAACCGGAGCGAAGCGGCCGAAAATCATCTGCGTTTCGGCATCCTTCTGGGGTAAAGGTGGCGGCAACTCGGTCTGAAGTGCGATTTTTGCCAAGCCAAAAAAATCCTTTTCCGTGGGCTTAGCCACCTCCAGCACAAGTGGCATGCTGACTGTCTGGCCCATACGCGGACTTGTGAAGCGAAGCATCACACCGGGTGTGCCCGACTCCGAAGGCATCAGTTTTTCCTCCTTCAAGAGGTTCTCGCTCACCGCATCGGCGACAATTTTGAGATCCGAAGCGGGAACATCGAAGGTGCGAGGGCGCTTCTCCGAGGGGCGGGCGGAAGTGGCATCGAATGGCATCACGTAGAGCCCCGTATCATTCGGGCTCTCGACTTGAATGATACTGCGATTGATGGTGATTTTACGAACGGGCGGCTTGTCCTTGTGGAGAGTGACATTCCCCTCGAATCCGGTTTGTAGTCCCACGATCGCTCCGAAGAGAAGAGTGATGATGCCGTAGTGGGTGATAATGAAACCCGTGTGCTTTTTTTCCCATGGCCAGCGGGTGATCGTGACCGCAAAAAGGTTGGTGCAGAGAACGCCTAGCCATATCAAAAACCAAGGCGCCTTGTAGATGTAAACCTGAGCGACTTTGGTGCTGAACTCGGACTCCGCGACCGTCGCCACCGCACAGGCGATCGCGATAGTAGCCAAAAGGATAAGGGCCAACTGAAGCGACCCCAGCAAGTGAATCAGCCGCCAAAATGGAGAGCTTTTTTGGCGCGCCTCGACCATCCGCTTCCTCTCAAGGGCCGTCAAGACAACGCCCCTCCAGCCGCAGCGCATCCACTAAAAGCAAAATGAGGAAAATTCGAATTCGTCGACATGTTCCCCACAATCTACCCGTCCCTCAAAAAGTTTCAAGCCGCACGCACCAAACCGCGGTCTATCCCGCACAGCAAAAATGCTGTGCGGAACGAGAAAGCTCTATTTTCAAGGTGCGCTTTGAATACTGAAGATCGCGGGCGCATCGTTGCTCCACGATGTGTTGCCGCTTTCGAAGCTAGGATTTCTAACGTTATTTGCTCCTCTAGCGGTGCCCACAAACACATCATCCAGATACATCGTGCCTCCGGCGTTGCTATATGCGGTGTCAAAGCTCAGGTAAATGCGCGACTTACCCCCCACTTTGAAGACAGGCGTAGTGACCTTAGTCCACCTCGACCCTGCCGTAACCTTGGCTGACGCTAATTTTTGAGTCCATCTCGAATCACCCCAGACTTGTAGCTCCAAGGATCCACCGCCCTTGACCCAAACGCTAGCCGTGTATCTTGAACCAGATGTAACAGGAACTGTTTGATAGAAATCCTGATATGTTGCCTGAGTCGGAATGCTGGCTACCGCGGCCCAATTTCCACTGAATACATTCCCGCCGGATATTGGCGTCGGTGTTGGCGTCGGTGTTGGCGTCGGTGTTGGCGTCGGTGTTGGCGTCGGTGTTGGCGTCGGTGTTGGCGTCGGCGTCGGTGTCGGTGTTGGTGTTGGTGTTGGCGTCGGCGTCGGCGTCGGCGTCGGCGTCGGCGTCGGCGTCGGCGTTGGTGTCGGCGTTGGTGTCGGCGTTGGCGTTGGCGTTGGCGTTGGCGTGACTGTGGCGGTCGGGCTAGGCGTTGGTGACGCGGCCTGAAGTGTATCCCTCAACTTGCTCACGACCTGCTGCAGGGCGATATCGCTTTTAAAATCCGTGATGTAGGTCCACCAAAAGACACCGCCTATGCTGCCGGGGTAGGCGAAGGCGGCGTTGTAGTATTGGGCTGCAACAGCCCGTTTCGCCGCCGTGGTGTCAGTCTGGTTATAGGCCCACCAGAATTGTTGACCGGGAATCCAGTAACCTAATTCACCAATGCCGATTTTCTGCGTTGGGAATTCCGCGCGCAGGGTTTTCATCACCTGATCGAACACGATGCCCATAGGGGCCTGTTCCTGATATTGGGAAAAGGTCACGACATCGATATTGGTGCGCGTGGCCGCAGGCAAGTTGGCATTGATCCAAGTGAACATCGAGTTCGGGATCGAGTCGGTGTTGATTTGCCAAAATAGCGTCAGAACCGTGAACTTGCCCGGCGCCCGTGCTTTGACCTCGGCGGCGGCATCGGCGATTTTGACGCCGATTTCACTGCTCAACCAAGATCCATTGACCTCATTCCCGACTTCCCACGCATCGATTTGAGGGAAGGCTGTAATGAAATCGATGAAGCGCTGTTTGTATTGGGCGCGGGTGTAGCCCTTGTCGTATGTGGAGTCGACTGGCTGACCGAGCACCTTCAAGCCTTTACTTTTGGCGTAGTTGACCAAGTTGGTATAGGTCGACGGGCCTTGCCCTGCATCGAAAACCACACGGATCCATCCGTAGGGGGCCGCCAGATTCGCGGCCAGATCGAGGTTCACTTGGTAGTTCGAAACGGTATCAATCGTAAAGCCGAGCCAAGGGAGAAGCGTCGCCTTGTTGGCTCTGGCGAAGACGGGACCATATTCCGCAAGAAGCACATCGTAGGCAACGGAGAGGTTATCCAAGGCAAGTTGCCCTGCCTTTCCTTTGCTGGACTCGGGACTATACGCATCCACGCCCGCCAACTGGGTGGCGGCGGCCTGGTAAGCTGTATTGAACTTGGTCGAGGCCACGTAGTCCGGTCGAGCAGCAAGGGCAGCGTCCAATTTCTTTTTGGTATCCCGCGCAGCTTGATAAGTGAAGTTATACGTTCCTCCAGCTGTGAATCCGACCCCACCATTATCGAGCACAACGAGACTAAACCCATTCGGAAGCGTCGGCCAATTGAAGGCGAGTGACACAGCCTGCGAAGGGATGTTAAATACCAGATTCGACCCCGAGGTGTAGAGCGGACCACTACTAATCGCTCTCATGTTTGTAGGGTTTAGCAGAAAATCGCTATTATATCCGGCCCCGTTGTTGTTCGAGATCAGCCTCACCTGCGAGGGGGTGAGTGCCGTTCCATTTCGATCAAAGAAAAGCAGATTCACCGTCCCCCCAGCCTGCGAGATACCTGTCGTCAACATCACTCCCCAAATCAAGAGTGCGAAGACACCAATGACCGCCGCAGGAAGAAGAAAAACCATCACCCACGGCCGCGATACCGAGGCTTGATAGTCTTCGTTTTCCGCGCCCTTGTCCGAGTTATTATTGTTTTCCATGGGGAATATCTAGTGAGGAATTAGCGCGTCAACCATTGGGGCGATAACCCCAAATCGTCGTCCTTACCGAAATCACCTACTTTCAGGGTCGACCCATTGCGAAGAGATGCAATCCCAAGTTCGTTGCTTCGTATGAAAACAATTATTTCACAACGCGCGGCTTGGATTGCCGCCGTTTTTACAGGGATTGCCGGCTGTTCGCTTGAGCCGCCGGACTCGCGTGTCGAGCCGGGATTTCGACCGGCAGCTCACATCGCCCGACCGATGATGGCGGGGGATCAAAGATCGGATGCCCCCGAGATTCGAGCCGGAAGCGCGATCATCATCGACGCCGTTACCGGCAACACACTCTATGAAAAAAACGCTGACCGAAAAATGCCCGTCGCCAGCACTCAAAAACTTCTGACCGCCATCGAGGTGATAGAGGAAGGCGGACTCGATCGTCCCGCGACGGTATCTGTATGGGACGAAATGCAACCCCCAACCAAGCTCTACCTCCGCACGGGCGACCGCTACCGCAAAAGGGATCTGCTCGCAGCTATGCTAGTCTCCAGCGCGAATGATGCAGCCAGCGTCCTAGCCGGTTCGGGCCACGGATCGTATGGTGACTTCATTGCTAATATGAACCGAAAAGCCCGCGATCTCGGAGCTAAAAACTCCCTTTTCCTGAATCCGCACGGATTGGATTTTGAAGGTCAATACTCGACAGCCAGAGATACCGCCATCATCGCCTACCACGCCTACCGCGACCCGCTCATTCGTTACTATGCCTCCTTAAGGGACGTTTCATTCAACCACAGCGACGGTCGCACCGATCTATTACAGAACACGAACATGCTCGTGTATCACTGGCCCGCCTACTTCAATGGCCTCAAAAGCGGTTATACCGATCGAGGTGGAAAATGCCTCGTCGCCACATCCAAATACAAGGGGACGGAAACGATCATAGTCATGCTTGCCAGCACGCCGGATGAAATCTTCCGTGATGCCGATCGACTATTGAAATGGCGGTTCAAACACCTCCCGCATCCGGCTTCAAAAAACTAAAGGAATCGCTCACTCGCCATCCCAAATGAAGTGCTCGAGGCGGATCTGTTGAATACGCTTTTTCGCCTCGAGTGCGCGGGGTCCTTCATTGGCGGCCATGATTTCGTAAACCCGGATCGCCTCACTCCACTTTTGCTGAACTTCAAAAATGCGGCCAGCCGCGAATCCCGCTTTGTAAAACCAAAAAAACTCGGCCGACGGCACTGGAGTGGGCTTGAAGACCTCATAATAACTCGCCACCGCAGCATTATCGTCACCGCTTTTTTCCAGCGCGGTGCCAATTCGAGTGAGTGCCTGATTGCGCCAAGCGGGATCCGAAAACTCCTCGCTCGCCACCTGCTTCCAGACCTCAATAGCCAATTTATAATTCGCGGGATCCTGTGATCCCAGGGTGTAGAAGTTTTTCCCTTTTTCGATCAGCGCCGTTGCCTTCATTGCCAGGTCGGGTGAAGAGGATAGTACCTTGTCGATCACCAGATTAGCCTCGAGCGGTTTGCCTTGGGAAGTGAGTATCGCGGCCTGCTCAAGCCTAGCTCGACTCGAAAAGGCCCCGCCTCTCGCTGCAACTTCCTCAAAAAGAAGCATGGCATCCGCTGTGGCTGCCGATTCGGGAATCCGCGAGACCGCCTGAGCAGCCAAAAAGAGAGCAGAAACTTCAAAATCGGAACCCGGAAACTTTCTGGCAAGGGACTCCAATTCGACCCGCGCGGAGGCGTAATCTCCATTAAGGAAGAGTAATTCACCGAGTTTCATTCTCACGGAAGGCTCCGGCTCGGAATCAGGAAAGCGCGCTAGAAATGCCCGCGCAGCCTCGATCGCCTTCGGCATGGCATCAGGTTCTCCCGAATCCGCCAGAAAAACGCCCAAAGCCGCCTCACGAGGCGACTCGCCTTTGCTCGATATTCGCTGGAGTTGTAAGGCCGCAGCGGGATAGTCGATTTGCTGGTACTCCCACTCAGCGAGAGCCAACCGAGCGCGACCCGCGATATCGGCGGGAGCGGATTCCGCCAACTTTGCGAGAATCTCCGTCGCCTTGGGATCCGCATTTCGAGCCAGAGAGAAGGCTTCCTGAAGATGAAATGCGGGAATCCTCTCGCTGGACGGATATTTTTTTTCTAACTCGGCCAACGCCAGATTGGCGGTATTTCCGGCCTTTAGCTCGCAAATAGCCGCATTGAAAAGGGCTCCTTCCGCCATTTCGGGATTGGCTGCTGCGAGCACGAATGCAGAGGCGGCGAGGCTATGATTTCCCAACTCCTCCTGCGCGATCCCACGAAGAAAATCGGTATATGGCGAGGTCCCCGGCTCCGGAAGGAGAGCCAGCGCCTCGGTGGGTTGACCGAGTCGAACACGCAATACGGCCAACTCGAGAGTCGTTTCGGAAGAAAGCGGATTCGAGGCGGGGTCGGCAGCCAAGGCCTCCAGCAAGGTTGCGGCTTCCTTCGTTGCTCCCTGCCGCGCCTCCAAACGCGCAAGGTAATAAGTGGCCAATTTCCGACGAGGTGTCGCATCCTTTTCCTCCGACCAACGCTTCATCTCGCTCGATGAGGCATTCGGCGCAGCAGCATAAACCCCATCCAACGCCACAAAAACTCGCTCCAGACCCAGAATACCTGGATGCCCCGCAATAAAATCTTCAAGGAGGGATTCTGCCTCCGCAGACTTTCCAGTGCGAGATAGCGCCTGGGCTTGAAGAACAACGCTGGAAGTGAGCATATTTGGATCATGTGGCTTGAGGTTGGCCAAGATCTCCAACGCCGATTCGTTTTCATTCAAAAGGCACATCGCTGCCGCTGACAGAAAATCCTTTTTCGTCCGATCCTTTAAATCCTCAACCCGCAGGGCAAGGAGCACCTTTTGCGCCTCGGGTCCGTTTCCCTTCAAGATGTGCAACTCCGCAAGATCCAAAAGGGCTTGATTTTTTTCTGGCGCGGATGGCCAGGAAGCAGCCACGGCCAACACAGACACGGCCTCATCAAGGCGATTCAGATTTCTCAGCATCGAAGCTCGCCCCAATACCGCCTCACGAAAAAACAAAAAATCCGGCGTCATCGCGCAGTTCGTATATTTTTCAAGGGCCTCCGTAGAATCCCCATTCGCAGCAAAGGCCTGCGCGAGCCAAAACTCCTTCGCTAGGCCAGCATTGGAGGACACTGCGCCAAGCAACTTCACGGCAACTTCGGACTGACCATCCGCAATGAGCGCGCGAGCATAGAGAAGATTCGCCTCATCGCCCGCCCCTGCATTTCCAATCATCGGCATGGCCTCTTCGATTTTCAATAGAGCCACCTTCGGAAATCCCGCATCCAAGGCGGCACGGGCGGCTTCAAAATGGTCTTTGGCCGACAAAACCATCAGACCGCTGAGAAAGAAAAAAATCACACTCTTCATGGTTGGAGATACTTTTTGAGATATTGGCCGGTATGGCTTTGGGCGGATTGCGCGACCTGCTCGGGGGTTCCTTGGGCAACGATTTCCCCTCCCCCAGCCCCACCCTCGGGCCCGAGATCAATGATCCAGTCAGCACACTTGATGACCTCTAGATTATGTTCGATGACGATGAGTGTATTCCGGGCGTTGCGGAGTTTCATGAGGACTTCGAGAAGTTTATGGATATCCGCAAAGTGGAGTCCGGTCGTGGGTTCGTCGAGGAGATAGATCGTACGACCCGTCGCCCGCTTGGAGAGTTCGGCTGCCAGTTTGATCCGCTGGGCCTCCCCGCCCGACAGGGTGGTTGCGGATTGACCCAACCGCAAGTAACCCAAACCCACATCCTGAAGCGTATCCAACTTCCCCGCCAGCGCGGGCACACTTCGGAAAAATCGAGACGCCTCATCCACCGTCATGTCCAGCACGTCTGCAATGTTTTTCCCCTTGTAGGTCACTTCCAGCGTCTCGCGATTGTATCGCCGTCCCTGACAAATCTCGCACTCGACATAGACGTCCGCCAGAAAATGCATTTCGATTCGAATGAACCCATCCCCTTGGCAGTGCTCACAGCGTCCGCCTTTATTGTTGAAGGAAAAACGGCCCGCATCGTAGCCGCGAACGCGCGAGGACGGCAGATCGCTGAAAAGATCGCGTATCGGGCCGAGCGCACCAGTGTAGGTCGCCGGATTCGAACGCGGGGTGCGGCCGACCGGACTTTGATCAATGACCACGACCTTATCGAACTGCTCGATACCCTGAATCGAGCGATGAGCTCCTGGACGCGATCTAGCCCTATTCAAGTCACGCTCGAGGGCGATTCGGAGAATGTCATTCACGAGGGTGGATTTTCCACTTCCCGAGATTCCGGTGACACAGGTCAAGCATCCTGCCGGAAAGGATGCGGTGATATTTTTCAGGTTGTTTTCCGTCGCTCCAACAACGCGGAGCCATCCGTCGCCAATCTCACCCGCATTGGCACCAGTCACCCTCGGCGATACGCGCTGCCGAGGTATCGGGATTTGAATGCTGCCATTGAGATACTGTGCCGTAAGGGAATCCGGACTCTTCAAAATCTCCTCCAAGGTTCCCTGCGCCACCAAGGCCCCGCCACGCGGGCCGGCTCCGGGACCCAGATCCAAAATGTGGTCAGCGGCGCGGATGGTGTCCTCGTCATGCTCCACAACGATCACCGAGTTTCCCAGATCTCGAAGATCACGGAGAGTTTGGATCAGCCTATCATTGTCCCTTTGGTGCAAACCGATACTGGGTTCATCAAGCACGTAGAGGACCCCCGAAAGCCCAGACCCGATCTGTGTGGCCAACCGGATACGCTGAGCCTCACCGCCGGAGAGAGTGCCGCTCTCGCGACTGAGTTGAAGGTAACCAAGGCCGACTTCATTGAGAAACCTAAGACGCTGGCGAACTTCCCGAAGGACATCTTTCACGATTTCCACATCACTCGGAGCGACCTGAAGTTCGTCCATCGCACGGGCAGCCTCAGCGATGGTGAGCCCGCACATTTCTTGAATGCCAAACTCACGACCATCCTGTGTGCGAAGTGTCACCGCGAGAATTTCCGGCTTCAGCCTAGCACCATGACAAACGCGGCAGACTCGTCGCCCCTGGTAGGCGCGGAGGCGCTTGCGGGTGAACTCGCTTTTCGTGGTGGCGTAGAGATTTTCCAACTGCGCAATCACGCCCTCGAACGGCTTCGATGATGTCCTGTTCGCCCCAATCGCCATTCGAATACTTCGATCTCCCGACCCATGAAGAACAAGCCGGCGAAAACCTTCCGGCAAATCCTGCCAGGGTTTTTCCAAAGGAGCTGGGGTATCCGAAACGAGGCCTTCCAGAAGCGACGCGTAATAGGCTTTCATCCGCGGATTCGCCTGTTTCCAGGGACGAACAGCCCCTTGCGTGATGTTTTTTTCGACATCCACGATCAGGTCGGGATCGAAGAAATTCTCCGTCCCGATCCCATGGCATCCTGGACAGGCCCCGAGATGACTGTTGAAGGAAAAATGCTTCGGCGTCAGTCGCGCCATGGTGAAACCCGTAGCGGGATTGCAAAAATCGGTGGAAAACTTTTCGTCTTTCCAAGTCTCGCTGGTCAACTCCTGACGGGTTGTGGACATTTTTCCCGCACCCAAACGAAGGGCCGTTTCGATGGAATCCGTGAGACGCTGACCGAGATCCGCTCGGATGACGAGTCGATCCACGACAGCTTCGATCCTATGGGATTTGTTTTTTTCAAGGCGGATCGGCTCTGGTCTAGTCAGTTCGATCACCTCTCCATCCACACGGATCCTCACAAATCCTTCTCTGCGGGCCTTCTCGATCACATCGCGAAACTCCCCCACTTGGCCGGAAATGAGTGGCGCCAGAACAAGAAACTTGGTCCCCACCGGCCAGCGAAGGATGGCATCCGTGATCTCCTGAGGGGTCTGCCTTGCTACGCGCTCCCCCGTTTTGGGATCATGGGGCACTCCGGTCGATGAAAACAAAAGCCGCAGATAATCAAAAATCTCCGTCGTCGTTGCGATGGTCGAACGCGGATTCGCACTGGATGTACGCTGCTCGATGGCAATCGCCGGCGAGAGGCCCTCGATGTAATCGACATCCGGTTTTTGCATTTGGTCCAAAAATTGACGCGCATAAGCGGAGAGGCTCTCCATGTATTTGCGCTGCCCTTCCGCGAAGAGCGTGTCGAAGGCGAGCGAGGACTTGCCTGAGCCACTCAGACCAGTGATGACCACAAACTGGTGACGCGGAATATCGACATCCAGATTTCGCAGGTTGTGCTGTCGAGCACCCTTGATGCGAATGAGGGAATGTTTGTTAGAGGTCATGGATGCCATGGCGGCCAGACGGTAGACTAAACTTAAATTCGCTCCGGCATCAAATATTGCGTCAATGCGCTTTCCCTGCGCTCCGGGAGTTTTTTCTTGGGTGGAATTTTAAATTTCGGCGGTGTAGGCTCCAGCGCAATGAACCGGAAGCGCCGTTTGATTGAGGATAAGGCTATTTCGCACCGCGATGCGTGGCGTCCACTGCTCATTGCTGCCCTCATTTTATCCCTCATCGCTCACTGGTATTTGCGCACATGGGCAAAGGGTGTCACTGTGGAACGTCCCCTAGCCTCAATCGAGGAGAAAGCCGTCAAACCGACATTCAAAGTCGAGCGCGTCGATATCACTCCCCGCGTCAAACAACCCAAACCCGAAAAAGTTGCCACGGCCGAACTGCAACCTTCCCAGCCTGATCCTCAACGCATACCCGAAGAGAAGGTTTCATTTGAAAAAATGATGGGGGATGTTCTCATTCCTGGAGCGCCTCCCCGCTTAGACGAACCGCTGCTGGACGAGAAACCCGGTATCATTGTCACCCCCGCCTCAGCCAAGAGCGCGATGAATGCGGCCAAGAGCGAAACAGCCAAAATCAATGATTCCCTCGCGGAGGAATTGCTCAAGGATATACCCGCCGTCCAGATCGATGCCTCTTCGAAGGGCCTGCCCGCGACGACCTCCGAAACCTTGGTCGGTCTCCCCCTAGGAGAACGAGGCTTCAGTAATCTGGACGATCTTCTTGCCCAAACCGGTCCACTCACCTCGGACACCGCCCCCATCCTCATGCCGAGTGACTTGCTATTCACCTACGATGCCTTCGTCCTCGAACCAGGCGCTATGACCAGCTTGGAAAAACTCGGCATCCTTCTGAAACGAAATCCTCGTGCACGTTTTCTCATTGAGGGACACACGGACTCCTTCGGCACAGATGACTACAATCTCAAGCTCAGCCAACTCCGCGCGGAGTCGGTCAAAGCCTGGCTTATTGCCAACATGGGGCTTCCAGGGGAGGTGATTGAAACCATCGGCCTCGGCGAAACCCGCCTCATAGCGCCCTCGACCGGGACCATTGACGAACAGCGTATCAACCGACGTGTGGAGATTGTGATTCGCGCCTCCTCTCCATGAATCCGGAAAGCCCTCAAACACTCGAAAAATCGGCACTCGATTTATCCAAGAAGGCGCGAGCGAACCAGGATGACCCGGTCGCACTTTTCAAAGGCTTTCGTCAAGTCGAGGAAGATCGCCTTAAAGCGTGGCACCTCGCCGGCGGTGGAGGCAGGGAAATTGCCCGACAGCGCTCCGACATGGTCGACATCCTGATCCGCGAACTCTTTGAAGGCATCGTGCGGAAAGTCGTCGGCAAGTCCCTTACCGGGCGCCTTTGCCTCATGGCTTTCGGTGGCTACGGTCGCCGCGAACTCACCCCCATGAGTGATGTAGATATCCTTTTTCTCCAGGCCAAAAATGCGAACGACAAGGAGGTCGAGGAAGTTATCCGACAAACCATCGTGGCCCTCTGGGATATCGGTTTCAAGGTTGGACAGGCGACACGCACCATTTCCGAAGCGATCGACAAGGCGAACGAGGACATGGTTACCAAGACGTCGATGCTGGAGTCGCGGTTCCTGACCGGCGATCGTGATATTTTCACCCGCTTCAAGGAACTCTTCCAGGATGCCTGCGTGAAGGGGCTAGGCGAACCCTACATCGCGTGGAGGATAGCCAACCAAGCCGAGCTTCGCGTGAAATATGGACGCACGGTTTTCATGCAGGAACCGAACGTGAAGAATGGTACCGGCAGCCTGCGCGACTACCAAAGCCTCCTCTGGATATCTCAGTTCAAATACGGCATCACCAGCACGGCGAAACTCGTCGAGGCGAAAATCCTGCGCGATGCGGAACGCCGCAATCTCGAAAAAAGCTACGACTTTCTTCTGAGAACGCGCGCCGAAATGCAATATATCAACGGCCGCTCAGCCGAGGTTCTCACGCTTCAACTCCAAGGCAAAGTCGCTCAGGCGTTCGAATACCCCCAGAAGAACATCCTTCGAAAAGTGGAAGCCTTCATGCGGGAATACTATGGCCATGCTCGCACAATTTACTTAGTCACTGAGAGCGCCTTGCGGAAAATGGAGGCCATTCCCCCGCCCGCCCGCTCTGGGTTGCTCCGACTTTTCGGTGTTCGCCAGAAACCCGAAAAACTCGACCGCTTCACCATCAGCAACGGCCGCATCGAACCGGAATCACGTGATATTTTCAATGACGACCCGTATCGCTTGATGCGGGCCTTCCATCATGCACAAGTCCGTCAGCTCGAGTTTCACCCAGAACTCGCCGATCTTGTCGCCCGCCGTCTACACCTGATCGACCGCACATTCCAGTATGCAAGCATGGCTCGCGAGACCTTCCTCGCCATTCTTTCCCGCAAGGGAGAGGTCGGTCGCACCCTTCGACTGATGCATGACCTCGGAGTTCTCGGCCGATACATCCCCGAATTCGGTGATCTCGACTGCCTTGTTCAACACGAGTTCTACCACCGCTACACGGCGGACGAACACACTCTCGTCTGCATCGAAAAGCTGGATGCCGTACTCTTTGCGGACTCACCGAAGCTCCGCGGATATCGTCAGATTTTCCAGAAACTCGAGGACCCCGCTATCCTCTACCTCGCCATTCTCCTCCACGATGTGGGAAAATCCGCCAACACCCGCCATCATGAGGAAGCCAGCGCTCTCTTGGCGCACAAGGTCGCCCGGCGTCTGCAACTCACCCCCGAACGCCGCCGCATGCTCATCACGCTTGTGGACTCGCATTACTTGATGTCGAAAATGTCGCAAACGCGAAACCTCGATGATCCCACGACCACGGAGGAATTTGCCCGCATCATTGGAAACCGAAAAAACCTCGACGCGCTCATGCTCCTGACGCTCGCTGATGGAATGGGCACCAGCGACCAGAACTGGTCTGACTGGAAGGAGGGCTTGGTATGGATGCTATACCGCCGCACCAAGCAATACCTGGAGGGTGGAGTCGATGCCATGGAACAAAGCCGCCGCGACAGGCTTCAGCAAAGGGACGTTGCCATGAAAAAACTCGGCCCGGAATTCCGCGATGCGTGCGATGCCCATTTTCAGTTTATGCCTGCCCGTTACTTCTTAAGTTACGAGCCAGAGGAAATTGCCGAGCACCTCAATTTATTCCAATTGTTTTTCGAGCGGCGCGATGCAGACGAATCGCTTGCTCTTGCGCCTGCCTTCCGCTGGATTCCGAAGCCCGAGAAGGGCTACACGGAAGTGTGGGTCTGCGGATGGGACCGCCCACGACTCCTAGAGCGCATTGCCGGCGCCTTCCTTTCCGTGAAACTCAACATCCTGAGCGCTGACATCTATACACGCACAGACAGCCTAGCGCTGGATATCTTTCGCGTAGCCAGCACCAACCTTCAACCGGTCAGCAGTCCCCGCGATATGCAAGCCGTGGAAAGCCGCCTTGCCGAATCTCTCGGTGTCGAGGAATACGACTTCACGCCCCTCATTAGCAAAGACACCCGACTTCTGACCTACCGTCTTTCGCAGGAATTCGATCTCCCGACCCGCATCACGATCGATATCGATTCTCATCCCGCCTACACGCTGGTTGACATCCAGACCCCCGATCGCCTCGGCCTGCTCTATGATCTTCTCCGGGCTATGGGCGAAGCCGATGCCTGCATTGAGATCTCGCGCATCACAACGGAGATGGATGTGGCCATGGATTCCTTCTATATTTACAATAAGGAGGGCGGTAAATTCTCCTCGCCGCAAGCGGTCAAGCGGCTCCAAAATCTTCTTCACAAAGCTGCTGCCAAACTTCCGGAATGACGCCTCGGTTCGGCACCCTCTTTTGGCGGCAGATCATTCGCCAATGGGCCAAGCACCCGCTCCTGCCAACGCTCAACATTCTCAGCATCGCGATTGGAATTGCCGTTTTTTTATCTATCCAGATTGCTAATAGGGGCGCCTTGAAAAGCTTTCGCAATGCGGTCGGCCTCGTCGCCGGCCGGGCCCACCTGGAAATACGTGGAGATTTGCCCGAAACGCTCTTCCCGCTTGTCGCCGCGACGCACGGTGTCACCGCAGCCACGCCATTGCTGGAAGGAGTCGTGACGCTTCCCGAATCGCCTGGCGATTACCTTCGGCTTCTTGGCGTTGATCCCTTCACTGGCCAGAACTTGCGGGCATTTGAGCTTCAATCTCCAAACGGAGAATCCATCGACCTTGAAAAATGGATGCGCGAACCAAACGTCATTGCCGTATCTCCCTCGCGTCTTGTCTCTGAACCTCTTCGAGCGCTCGCCGCAGGAAAATCTGTCACGCTCATTCCCTCATTCGAGCTTAAAACCGACGATGCACTCGTCACGGCCGATCCCAGAGTGGCCGCGATGGATATCGGCTGGGCTCAAGAACTCCTCGACCGGCAGGGACGCTTATCATCCATCCAGATTCAAGTGGTCGATCCGCTTCGGATGGAACCCGTCATCGCGGCACTCCGAAAAATCGCACCTCCAGATGCAACAGTAGGCCCGCCCGCTCGCAGGGGCTCGGATACCGAAGTGATGCTGGCCGCCTTCCAACTCAATCTCACCGCACTCAGCCTTGTGTCCATGGTGGTCGGTGTTTTTTTGATTTATAATAGCCTGTCGTCATCAATCGTGCGACGCCGACACGAGATCGGTATCCTCCGGGCTAATGGCGCAACCAAGACTGAGGTCACGAGTCTCTTTCTCGGTGAGGGCGCTGCCGAAGGCTTGCTAGGCTCTCTCTTGGGCATCTGCATCGCTGGGCCGCTAGCTTCACTCCTTGCGGCCCCCGTGGGGACGACCATTTCCTCCCTCTATGCGCTGATCTCCATCGACCGCATTTTCATCGAACCCGATCAGATTGCCCTAGCCCTTGTCGTCGGCATCGGATCCTCTTTGCTCGCGGCTTGGCGACCCGCAGCCGAAGCAGCCGCGTGCGATCCGGCGATTGTTTTGAGAAATGGATCTCTTATGGATTCCTTCTGCATCCAATCTAAACGCTGGGGGCTTTTTGGCATCTGCGCTCTTGGATTGGCTTCGGTTATTTCCTACTGGACTCTCACTGGCGGCGGGCGCTTGCTGGGATTCGTTGCCGTCGGGTTGCTTATCGCCGGATTCTCTCTGCTTGTTCCCGTGACAGTGAATGCGTTTTGCTCCGTTGTTCGCGGTCCGGGTTGGTTGGTTCGCCTAGCCAGCCAGCATTTAGCGCGATCGCTCCATCGAAATGCCGTTACCATCGCCGCACTCGCGGTGGCTGCAGCGATGACAGTGAGTGTTTCGGTGATGATCCATTCATTTAGAGCCAGCGTCACCACATGGCTCGGCCAAACGCTGGTTGCGGATCTTTTTAT
Organism: Terrimicrobiaceae bacterium; assembly: GCA_044377415.1. Classification (GTDB taxonomy): domain Bacteria; phylum Verrucomicrobiota; class Verrucomicrobiia; order Chthoniobacterales; family Terrimicrobiaceae; genus UBA967. Next base: position 38,613 of record JBILZC010000009.1, read on the forward strand.
CGCCCCGGCAGCGAACGAAATCGCCGGCCTGACCAGCTTCATCCCGGCCAATGCCGTCGATTGGATACGCCACGATCCGCGCGTCAAGGAACTAGGCACCTTTCGCGAAATGCCGGTTCCTTGGGGAGAGAAAACAGCCACCTTGGCGGTGATTGACGGCCGAGCCCGGGGAGAATTCGATTTCGTTCGGGGACTCGATAGGGCCCGTGATCAATTCCATAAACTCGGCATGGTGGCCGTCTCGGAGAGCTTTTCCACCAAGCACGGCACGGAACCCGGCGATACCCTTGAATTCTCCTCACCCAAGGGCGCAGCGAGATTCACTGTGGTCGGAGTCATTAAAGATTTCACGCGAGATAGTGGTCTTGTGATGATCGAGCGAACCACATTTTCGGAATATTGGAATGACGAACGCCTCCACTCCTTGTCCATCACACTCAAGGATCCCTCGGCAACGGCAGCACTCGGCGCGGACTTTCGTGAAACCTTCAGCCACGAGGGCGAATTTTCGATTTACACCAATGCGGACCTTCGCCAACGAGTTTTGGAAATATTTGATCAGACTTTTGCCGTCACTTCAGTCCTTCGGACGATCGCAGTCGTTGTAGCCATTGCTGGGGTACTCCTTTCTCTCACGACTCTTGTACTCGAAAGGGAGCGGGAAATCGGCGTCCTTCGCTCCCAAGGCGCCTCCCGAGCCCAAATCCAATGCTTGGTTCTATCCGAGGCGGCCATGATCGGTCTTCTTGCCTCACTCATTGGAGTCGCCTGCGGGGCGAGCATGGCCATGATTCTCACCTGGGTGATCAACAAGGCTTTCTTTGGATGGACAATTGAACTCCGGTATCCCATCGATGTGCTTTTGACAACGCCGTTATGGATTATTCCTGCGGCTGTCTTTGCGGCGTGGATTCCATCCCGCCGCGCCTCGCGCATTCCCCCAGCGCGAGCGATTCGCTGCGATTAACTAACCCGCCGCCGAGGGGCTTAACTCCAGCAGCCCATAAATGGCTTCGCGAAATCGTGAAATCGTGAATGGCTTGGAAAGAAACGCCGTCCGCTTGAGATTCGCGGCCTTCAATACGGCATCGCTGTCAGGTGTTCCCGAAATGAAGAGAACAGGTGTTTCAATACCCCGCTTGCGAACCTGCTCGATAAACGACACGCCGCTTGAGGTGGGGAAACGATAGTCGCAAATGATGAGGCCGAGTGTGGGATCGGCAGCCGCATCGAAGGCGCTTCCGGTATCGAGATGGTGGAGTTGGCGATGGCATTCCATGCTCTCGCAAAGATCGCGCAGGGTTTCGATGACAAGCGGATCATCGTCAATGAGTAAAATCGGAGGCAGGGGGATGATGGGTTTCATAGTGGATTTCAATGGGCAAAGTGCCTGCGCTCCTGTGTAGACGGAATGGGCATGCAACATTCCGAAGTGGTTAGCTGATCCTCCAAGATGCGAATGATTTTTTCTGCAGCATGGCCGTCGCCGTAGATACTGGACCCCTTTGTCATCGCGAGATAATCGTCATCATTCGAAAGCAATCTCTCGGTTTCGCGCAAAATGTCCTGCACATCCGTGCCGACCAAGCGGAGGGTTCCGGCTTCAACGCCCTCCGGTCGCTCGGTTTCGCGCCGCAGCACTAAAACCGGCTTCCCGAGCGCCGTGGCCTCCTCTTGGACGCCGCCGGAATCGGAGAGGACGATGTGAGATTTTTTGAGAACGTCCAGAAACTCATCATAGTTCAACGGCTCACAGAGAATAACTCCGCGTTGATGGGCAAGAATAGGAATAATGGATTCGCGCACAAGGGGGTTGGGATGCATCGGAAAGAGGATATTCACCTCTGGATGGCTCTCCGCGATATACTTGATCGCCAGAGCCACCGAACGCATGGGCAGGCCGAGATTTTCTCTGCGATGACAGGTGACAAGAATGAGCTTGCGCGTGCCATCCATGAGACCACCTGGAAGACTGCGCGGCTGGAGCCGATCGACCATCCAATGGAGCGCATCCACCACCGTGTTGCCGGAAACGTAAATGGTATTTTCAGGGATATTTTCTTTTCGTAAAAGCTCCGCTGAATACTCGGTGGGGGCAAAGTGCCAGCTAGAGAGGCGGCTCAGCATCGTTCGGTTCAGCTCCTCGGGAAACGGGGAATACCGATTGTGAGAACGAAGACCTGCCTCGACGTGTCCAAGCGGGATTTTATTGTAGAATGCACAAAGCCCCCCGATGAATGCCGATGTCGTATCGCCCTGCACCAAGACAGCGTTGATTTGCCGAGTGCTGAAAAGCTTCCCCAATTCAGTGGAGAGAATGGCACTGAGATCCCACAAACTTTGCCTAGGACGCATGACCTCCAAGTCGAGATCTGCGGTGATCCCGAAGTTCGAGAATATCTGGCCCACCATCTCCCCATGTTGCGAGGTCGAGACAATGAGCGGTTGCAATTGCTTGGAGGCCTGGAGTTGCTGGATAATCGGCGCTAGCTTAATAGCTTCCGGACGCGTGCCTACTATGACTGCCACGGTGCCCTTGGTGGAACTTCGATGGTTTTGAATTTTCATGGATTTTGAATTTTGAAGCTCACCGGCATTCCCACACACCGTTCCGTGACCTCAATGAGGTCATTTTCGGATGGCAGATTCGTGATGCGGAACGTGATGCCGTCATCACGGATTTGATGAATGATGATCCCGCTTCGCGCGGCGAATCCTGGGGCGAGCAATTCTTCTGCCTCGAGGCCAATCGGGGCATCCGCCCCTTGAGCGACCTCGAGGCCGGAGGTCTGCCGCATCGCTTGAAATAATTGCTTCTTATTCACGAGCCCAAGTTGCACCAACAGACGATCCGCCGGCCCCTCGATCAGGCGCTGCATTTTTTTGACCCGCACGGCGTGATCGGAAAGAAGAACTTTTGATTCCACGAGGTTCTCCATCAGGAAATCCTGAGAGAACTGCAGAACCATGAAGTCGTGCCACATTTTCATGAATGCTGATGGCGTATCGACCCGGAAAGGAATCGCAGATCCAAGTAACCCCTGAATGCGGGCCATGGTATCCGGGTGAATCGGATTCATCACCCCGATACTCCCGTCATTCAGTGGAAGGAGACCGTGAACCTCGCAAAACAAGGGCCCAAGTGTTCTCATAATCGATATACTGAGGGTCAATTTTGAAAAGTCGGTTCCTTCAATGCCGAGCGACTCGGAGTAGTGTCGCCGCACTTCCGCAGCGGGAATGAATCCCATATGCATCATGGCATCCGAGAGAGAGCGCCGACGCGTCATTTGAAACTCACGAACCTTACGTTGATCAGAAGCGCTCAAGGCTTGGAATACCCCATCGAGTGGGCATAGCGGTTGACTTTGCAGGACACGCCGAGGGTAAATCGTATTCCTCAGCGAAATGAAATTTGACGGCGGTATGAGGCGGGCTTCCACGGGGGCGCCAAAGATGGCCGCGATTTCACCCAGATCCTCTGGCTTGGGTGGCTCGACGAAACCAAACAGAGATGATCCGTCCTCCGCTTCAGCGCAAGGCATCCCGCCGAATCGCACAGCATCCGATTCCTGCCACCGGTTGAGTTCCCCCATCGGGACATCCTCAGGTGTCGCAACGAAGCTTTTAAGGCCAGAAAAACGCCTCCACACGGAGGTGAACTGCTCCTCATCCATGAGCTGCATTTGCAAGAGGGCGCTTGGAGCCGAACTCCCTTTGTTTTTTTCGAGGATTTTATCCAAGTCCTCTCTGCTCACGAGGCCCTCATCCACAAGTAACTCTTCGATCGAAGTGGCGAACTCTTGTAGCTCCGCGATCCCTGGAAAAACGTGGGTCGTCTTCGTCCATGCCAGCGGTTTTTTGAAAAGCCGATGCTGCATATAAATCCAGCCCGCGCGAATGGTGGCGGTCATATTGATCAAGTTAACGACCGGATATCGCGGAATCGCAAAAAGCCCTTGGCGAAGACCATAGGCATCGGAGACGCAGGACACCTTCTGCGTGACCCGGTAGCAGAGCAGTGCCGTGTCCACCAAAACAATCCGCCAAAGAAGACTGTTTTCCTGAAACAAGGGCCGGAGAAAAAGGCTATTTCGAAGTCCCGAGTGCTGGATCAGAAACTCAGCGATCACATAGGCCATCACAAAATATCCACTCGCGTTGATACAATGAACAAGCGGTGCGCGGCGGTCCCGCATCAAAGTGTATCGCACGGCCGTCGATCCCCACCATCCTCCGTGCTCCCAGCCCTGAAACGCCGTCCCTACAATCCAACGGGCTTTTTGTTTCACCGCCTGAAAAAACTGAAGTGGAAAATTTTCACGAACAGCCACGCGCTCGGTGACTTTACGACTGGAAATAGTCCGCCCCGCCTCGTCACGGCGGAAGACCTCGCGCTCCACCGGATAATCAATAAATCCGGTACGGAACCCCGAGCGGCATAGTTCCATTCCCACCATGTAATCCTCCGCCAAACTCCCGATCAGAAAGGGACCGACCTCGTATTTTTTTGCAAGAAAATCGATGGCGGCACGGGAGAACGCAGTACCCACTCCCGCGGATGGCACCATGCCTCCCATCGCTTCGCGGGCGAACATGTCTTTCATGTGCCATTCGGAAAACTCGTCGATATACGAATTGCCCACCCAATAGCGCCACGGGGTCAACTCGAGTGGAAACACCGGCACTTGGCCCATATCAAAAGTCCGGGGCACATGGTAGTTGTAGACTTTGAGAATCAACGGATGCAGAACGTCTTCGGCATCGTGGAGGGCAATAATCGCATACTCGCGCTTGCCTGGGATCTCACGACTGAGCATGGCCTGATAAATCGCATTCAGGCAATCCGCCTTCGATGTCGGGCCCGGGTTTTGAGTGACGGCCTTGTGAATACGCGGAGAAACCCGCACCAACTCATCCACGCATCGGTTTGTTTCCGCATCATTCGGATAAACTCCAATAAAAATATCGTAGCGGTCGTAGATGAGAACCTTTTTGGCATACTCCGCCATGCGATTGATGATGCCGCCTTCCATCCATGCCGGGATGTAAATGGCAATCAATTGCTCCGGCTCATTTTTCAGTTCGTTGAGAGTGATCGGAACACTTTTCTTTTTACTCCGCAGATAGCGCAGGAATTGCAGATCAAAAAAGACGTCATCGATCCCGAAAACCAAGAAACCAACGGCGGCCGTGTAGGCGAGAATGACAAAAACAGAATGAAGCGTGTCCATGAGATTTACCAGCGGAGTGAGAGAGCGGCGGTGATGCGAAAGTCCGAATACGTGCTGGCGATATCGCCTCGTGTATTCGCGTAATTCCGCCCAAGATATGAACCAAGGAGGTAGTCGACGCTTGTCGTAAACACGGCAGCCCCAACAGGTGAAGTGATCAATCGGATGCCGGGACCAGCTTCAAAGTAGTTGTCGTAGTAATTCCCCTTCGTATCCATCGTGAGGTTTTGGAGAGCATAGGCGTCGAAAGCAGCGGACTTGCCGCATTGGAGAAAGCGGACCCCTTGGCGTGACTGGAGATAGGCAATGCCATCCGGCAGACGGCTGTAGTAAGCGGCATCTCCACCGGCTTCGACAAACCAATCGAACCTCCCACGAACGGGTGTCCACCCCCTAGGTGACCACGAGCGATAAGCCTTAGATCTGTCCGGGTATGCCTTTTCGCTCAAGCCTCCCGCCTCCAGATCGCTTTCCACCCATTCGTTGCCTGGCCCCCAAGCCCAGTAGCCGTTGACCCCAGCGATGAGTTCCGAGAACCATTTCGCGCGATGCTGGGTGGTGCCGCGAAGATCTTTTTGAGTGCCGCCTAGCACATACAGAACAAAGGATTGTGCGGCGAATGGACGAACCCGAACGCCCGCATGAAAACCGGCCAGGTTTTCGTTGTAGATGGTCGAGAGCCCCTGACCTCCCGATGAACTGGAGGAACTTGAATCCAAACTGAAATCCGCCTGAATGAACGGCTCGATCCATCGGGCTCCAGGCACAAATGTCCCCTCCCGGAGTCGACCGGCTGCAACACCAATCTCATATCGAGAGAGATATGTGCCATAGAGATCGAGCTCTCCCCAGGCCCAGCAATCCGTGTTGTAGGCGGGAGCGAGGACGCGCATCTCTTGCGCTGCCGTGCGACTGGCAGCAGAGTCACCACCCGACTCCCGGATGTTCCTCCAGATTTTGACAGCTTCCGTTGTGCGACCATCGCGCGATAACAAACTGGCAAGGGTAAGGCGAGCGGTTCCATCCGGATCCTCTTCAAGGGGGATGGACTTGAGCACATTCAACGCCTCGTCATTGCGGGAGAGTCGGGAAAGCGCATAGGCCTTCTCGAGCCGCATCGCCGTATTGGAGTCACCCAATACCTCCAACTCGTTGATCTGAGCGACGGCATCGTCATCCTTTTGGGCTGCAATGAGGTCAAAGACTTTCTGCTGGCGCTCGAGACGTTCTTTTCTGGCTTGGTATTCGGCCTGCTGACGGAGGGCTTCCGGCGAGGATGGGCGGGCACGTGCTTTTTTTTCCGCCTCTTCCAAACGGTCGAGAGTGGCGAGGCTGTTCGCCGCCATGGATGCCATATCGACATTCCACGATCGACTCAACTCCTGCAAGTACGCGCGAGCCTCCGATGGGCGATGGTCAAAAACCAATTCTCCCGCGAGACGGTATTTCAACTTCTCATTTCCAGGGTCTCCAAGCAGGGCACTTTTGATGCATTCGATGGATTCCGCATGCTGGCCGTTATTGGAGAGACGGACAGCCTCCACGGCAGGGTCGACTGGCACTCCATCCTGCGCAGAAACGATGCTGCTGGTGACTAGAGCGAGAATACAAATCAGTGGGTTGGTTTTCATTTTTTTAAAAATCAGGGGGCATCGGAGTTCTGACCGAAACTTAGGGGATCTATCACGGGCAGGCCGGATTCCAGAGAGGCGTCCACGAGATCTCGGACATGCTGAAAGGGGAGCCAAGCCGGCATGACGATGCCCGCCACACCACCACGTAAGCGCCCAATCTGGGCGATGTTTTTGCGGACTTCATCTAGAGCGATTCCGTCCATTCCCCCGAGGATGTTTGCTGGCAATAGGACTCCACCATTTGCCAAGAGAAGCGGGGCATGACTACGGTAGGGCACGGGGTCGCTCCCCGGTGTATCTTGGAAATACCGGCTCCCGACATACAGAGTGAAGGCATCGCCGCTCTCGATGGAGATCGTCGGACGGCTTTCAGATCCCATGGGAATCACCCCATCGGCACTCAAACTCTCGCGGTCCAGAACAGGATCCGCTGACGCATCCAGAAAAATCCTTGCCCCTCGCGCTTGGGCATACCGGAGCGAATCCAAATACGTTTCCCTCGGCATGAGATCCGTCGCATCCGCCGGCACATCCCGCGACTGTGTGAGCACGATAAAGGGGATATGTTTGTAAGCCATGTAGTCCGACAAGCGTCGCAACATGGAGGGATCGGAGGCCGGATGGTAATCATCCAGCATGAAAACCAGCCCCGATGAGGGGACATTTTTGATCCCGTAAAAATCCAAAAGAAGATCGGAGAAAATCATCGCCAGAGCGGGTTCACTGGGAAGAGAGGCAAAGGCGAATCTGTTCCCCGATCGCCATGCGAGCGGCAAAGGGGCCCCGCCGGCTACCACCCTGGAGAGAACCCGGGACTCGCCCGCTGACAAACGGAAAAATGGATCCAATCGCACGGGCCATGTGGTATCCCGATAATCGACGACGGCTTTCTGAATCGGTTGGTTTTTTAAGGTGCCTGAGCCAGGGCCGTTCACAGCGTGCCCGACGCACAGAAGTGGTTTTTTTGCGCGCTGTAACATCCTTGCGCAATCGGGACTGAGCGTCGGCGAGCCGGCAACCCCCACCAGCACAATAAAATCAGCCCACTCGATATCTGTTGCCTGAAGCTTGGCAGCTTCGATTTTTTCGGGCTCTGCATCGAATCGACTCAATCCCATCAGGATCGGATCGATCTCGTTCATGAGAGAAAATGGTTTGGCTATGGTATCATAGACCAAGAGGGTTTTTCGCCCGCCCTCGGTTTCGGAGGCAAAGGCGAACGTCATCCCGATTGCCGCCATGAGAGCAAGCGCCGCGACTCTCACAAATCCCTCCCCTTGTTTTTGATTTCTCGGCGACGTACGGCCAATCGTTGGATGAGGAACAAGACGGACAAAGAGAAAATAGCCCCAACGATAAGCCACTTATCCATCATAGAAGCCAGTGTGAGGGCTTCAGCTGTTTCGATTTTTTCGTTTTCGGCCTGCTCTTTCGTAACGCCAGAGGCAAATCCGCGTGCCAACTGCTCGGAGAGGGACACCTCTTGAATGTATCTCACATCGTAAGTCACGATCCTCTTCTGATCATCGATCGCAGCCACCGTTCCGGTCAGGCGCTCTCCGACCTCGGGATCCGTGAGCATCGCGATGGCGCTGCCGCCACCATAACCCGAGATACCGCCGACTGCGGCAAAGATCTCCCCTTGGGTCCAAGGGGATGGAACCAACTGGGCAAAAGCCATCGAAGGATCAAAGTCGCCAACGGAGACCGCCTCCCCCCTCAAGGACAATTTGTCATTTTTCCCGTCCGCCGCCTGTATGACGAGGGCCGTTTTTGAAGGGAGGGCCTCGCTCCATTGAAAAGCCGACCCTAAAACCAATCCCGAGCGCTTTTCTACGCGAGTTGCAGTAGCTGGTATCCCTGGCGCGTAGGTTGCCAACTGAGGCCAGAGGATGGGCATGCTGGTGAGCTGGCTGCCTAGGTGCAGAGCTAGAGTTTTAATGAGTTCATCGCGCTCCCGGCTCGGCAACTCGGGAACAATAAGTGCCGCCCGACGGAGAAATGCATCCCGCTGACAAAGCAGGCCGATCCGACTCAGATCATTGATCTCGAGTGGAGCCATATTGATATCCAGCATCGAAGACCCCGCAATATTAAGCCAAGCCCGCTCCTCGACAACGTGAGCGCAATCGGCGCGACCAATATCCAGAAAGCTGGAGACACTCAGCTTGGAAAGGTCCCGCCCAGTGATTCCCGCCGGAATCACCAAGCGCCGACGGCTTGGATTCGAGTTCTCCGGAGTCAAAGCGATGCTACCAATCAGCGCATCATTCAGCTTCACATCAAACGCGGATGTTTTTTCTAGGTTTCCTGCATGTGAAAAATCCAAGTCCAAGTGACTACGGGAGGTCGTTTGAAATCCGGGAGGGAAAACAAGCTGCCGCTCGCCCGTTTGAAGGAACAACCCCCGAAGGACCATATCGCCACCCGGCAAGGATCCCAACTTCACCGCCCCCGTCTTTGGCTGCGCCATTCTTTCCTCGATAGGTGATACAATCGGCTCGTCGGTGACGATCAGGGGGTTCGAGGTCGTGTTTCTTAATGCCATCGAACTTCCCACAGTGAGTGCGGCTTTTTCGAGCCCCTCATCATCTCCGCCACTCAAAACCACCCATCGACGCTGAGTGGACTTAGCATCCCCAACAATGATCTCGGCAAGTAATCCTTCCCCGTTCTTGAGACCCGCGATGGTGCTTTTCAGCTCGGGTGGCAAATCGACACCGGCCAGGGCTTCCTTGGTCGCAATGAGGATTCCGTTACGGGACTCAGACTCGGCATCGAAAGCACTCAAGTCCGCCGACAAAATTGATTCTGGGCGCACATATCCCGTCTGTCCCATTCGGGCGGTGCAAATCAAAAACGTCCGCAACTCCGACTCCCCCGCATCCCAAGGCATCAGCACGGAGACAACGGGCTCCTGCTTTTTCTGGCTCCCAGTGGCAGAGCAATCGGATAGCGTCAGGAGCTGAGGCTCCGTGATCGAGTGAGGGAAACGCTGGATTTCGGGAAACAGCGGCATTGTCGAATACGAAAGCCTCAAAGCACTTCCCTCCTCAACCTCCAGCCAAGCGGCAGGGTTGTCGACGTCCCGACACATCTCTTCGGTCGTTTGCAGGAGACATCCGAGGCTAATTCGATTCCAACCTGGCAGAAGCATGCCGGAACTGATGGGAATGGTAAGCGTAGTCCCCTGACTCGATGCCTCTTTTTGAGATCCCAGTCGAACGCTGGTGAGTTCGCGATCATTGAGTCGCACGCTTAGGGTCGAAACATTAGCCATGAGGAGCGGCGACGCCCGGTATATAACGACAATCTCGCTTCCAGCTTCGAGGCGAACGTGCTCCGGGAGTCGAATCAAGTAGTCGCGCTTTGCCAAAACTCCGTCCAGCCGGTCATGGCTCGACAGGAAGAGCGGAACCTCGGCACGCTGAATGTGTGTTTTCTCTTGGGAACTCAGAATGCTCCCCGACTCTTCTTCGGCATTCGAATTCGGGCTTGTTGAAACGGCCGCCAAAGCCGCTAGGAATATTGCGATAAAGAATCGACCAACATGGAAATTTGTTTTCACGGGGCGCACATTAAGGAGCCCCCGCCCATCGCGGTATGGGGTCTTGTCCCGATTCTTTTGTTCAGGGAGGCATCGCGGCCCTCCAGCAACTGCAAAAAAACCCAATTTGACGCTTGTGAAGCACGTTTTCGCCAGATAGAAAAATGCGTTCAACTTTTCCTCCACCTCATGGGTAAAATCCTTATTATTCTTTCGATCGTCGTCTCTCTTGCCTCCGCAGGTGTGGGCTACGTTAACAGGACAACCCTTCTTCAAACGAAAGAGACGCTTGCCTCCACTCAAGCCGACTTGGAAAAAACCAAGTCCGAACTTGAGGAAACAAAGAAAAAATTGACGGACTCGGAAGCGGAAAAGACCGTCCTGACTGCGAAGCTGGAGCAGACTGAATCCCAAGTCGCGAAACTTAAAACCGAACTTGCCACCACCCAGACCAATCTCACCGAAGCCAACACCAAGCTGACTGAAAAAACAGCGGAGATCGCTACCTTGACCACCGATCTCAAAACCAAAGGGGACGAAATCGAAGCCCTGAAAGTGGCTGTTGCCGCTGCGACCGCCGCCTCCACCGCCGCTCCGGTCGATGACGAAAAACAAACTCGGATTACGGAACTTGAAGGGCTCAATAAGACGCTCGGTGAGGAATTAGAATCCAAAAAAGCCGCGCTCGCCGAATACAAGCAGAAGGAAAATGAAGTTAAGCTCAAATCAGTACGCAAAAATCTCATGGGAAGAGTCCTCGCTGTCAATCAGGCTTGGAATTTCGTGGTTTTGAGCATCGGTGACAAAAATGGTGTCCTCAGCAACACAGAACTCATCGTCAAGCGCGGCTCCACCGAAATCGGACGCGTTCGCATCACCTCCGTGGAGCCTTCCACCTCGATTGCAGATATCATACCGACCAGCATTACGCGTGGTCTCAGCATCCAACCTGGCGATGAAGTTATCTTTAAAAATCCTGAGGAATAGCCTCCTCCTTCTTTTGGCCGCCGGCGGACTGATCAGCTGCGCAACCGAAGAGGAATCCGCGCAACATGCAGGGAGTTCTCTTCCTTGGAATCGCCCCCAATCTTGGGAGGGTGGTGGCGCACTCGGTTCTGCGATGCAAGGAAGTCGCTAGACTCCCAGCATCAAAATTCGCTCCCCCATCTGCGGAGCTTGATCTGTTTCCACCAGATCACATTTCAGGCATTTTTAACTCACCGAGGCGCGTGCCGCCTTTGAAATTCACTCCAAAATCATCACTGGTGTGCCAATTTTAGCTTTTTCAAAAATGAGTTTCGCTATCCGCTCTGGCAGACGAATACACCCATGAGATGCTGGATAGCCCGGCAACTTACCAGCGTGCATCCCAAATGTGGTGTAATCCTGCAAATGACTACCTAGTCGCATAAACCACTTCATGGGTGCCCCGTAAAAAGAGGCCCCAGCGGGAGGAACATCGGTCCTGCTATTCGCATTGGATTTAACTGTGCGCCCCTCCGCGCTCACAAAACTTCCGTAAAGCGTCGAGCGGTGATTGACTATTTTTTGCACAATCACAAAGCCTCCCTTGGGAGTCCACCCAGCTCGTCGCCCCGACGAAACTGGCGCATCGATCGCGATTTCCTCGCCCACTTTCAAATGGACCCGCTGACTGGATATCGTAATCACAACGGAAATATTCTCAGGTGTGGCCCGCGCTAGGACCTCCTCGTGAACAAGGGCGGAATCCGGTTTTTTTTCGGGCTTCGGGGATTCCTCCGGTTTAGCCTCGGAGACTAAACCTACCTCCTGCGCAAAAGAAACACTACTGAAGGCGCATAGCGCACACAGAATAGTGACGGCATGAAAAGGCAGCATTCGAGGAAACAACATGGTTTTCATTGAAAATGCAGAATCCCGATTTCAAATTCAATCCAAATCAAAGCTCGATCCCGTATTATGGTGGCAAATAAATGTTGCGCGGGCGGCGACTACCGGAATCTGCAACCTTTTTTCCATCAAGCGATACCGGAATCCTTGAGCCGCTGCTCGATATCGCTAGCTTGAAGCGCATCAATCAATTCGCCCACCTCGCCGCCGAGAAATCGGTCGAGTGAGTAAAGGGAAACCTTGATTCGATGGTCGGTGACACGATTCTCAGAGAAATTGTAGGTCCGGATTTTTTCTTCGCGTCCACCACCTCCGATGA